>NZ_JBFHIA010000010.1:0-25033 GCF_041596715.1 Phaeovulum sp. | reverse complement strand
TATTCCTTTCATTTGGGTTGAGGTGCGTGTTCAGGTTCTGAACACGCGATAGATTGCAGGGATGACCAGAACGGTCAGCAGGGTCGAGGTCAGAAGGCCGAACAACAACGAAATCGCCAGCCCCTGAAAGATCGGGTCCGCTAGAATGACGACCGCACCAATCATCGCGGCGATCGCGGTCAGCAAGATCGGCTTGAAGCGGATGCTGCCTGCTTCGAGCAAAAGCTCGACAGTGACCGGCCCGCTGGTGCCGCTGCGGATAAAGTCCACCAGCAGGATCGAGTTGCGCACGATAATGCCCGCAAGCGCGATGAACCCGATCATCGACGGTGCCGAGAATGGCGCCGCAAACAGCCAGTGCCCGAACATGATGCCAAGGAAGGTCAGCGGGATAGGTGTCAGGATGACCAGCGGCAGTTTGAACGAGCCGAACTGCGCGACGACAAGGATATAGATGCCAAGAATCGCCACTGCGAAGGCCGCACCCATATCGCGGAAGGTGATGTAGGTAACCTCCCACTCCCCGTCCCACAGCAGGGTCACTTGGCGCTCGTCCTCGGGCTGCCCGTGAAAGGAGATCACGGGCTTCGTGCCTTCGGGCCACTCCATCGCGTCGATCTGCTCGGCGACCGCAAGCATACCGTAGAGCGGCGATTCATAGGTGCCGGCAAGCTCGCCCGTCACCATTTCCGCAGCAATGCCGTTGTGCCGGAAGATCGGAAACGACGAGCGCTCTTCGCTCACGCTCACCACATCGCCAAGTTCTACGACACCGCGCGCGCCCGGCAGCACATTGGCCGGAATCGGCGTCGTCAGAAAACGCTCATCCAGCACCCTGTCGCTTTTGTCGCGCTGCACCATAAGCGGGATCGGCAAGCGCCCGTCAGCGCGGTGCGAATAGCCAACGATGCTGGTGCCATTCAGCAGCGCGAGCGTGTCGAAAACGTCTGCTTCCTCGACCCCGAAATACTCCAGATCGTCGCTCGAGATCTGCGCCCGCAGACGCCGCGCTTCTGTGCCGAAGCTATCGTCGATATCAACGATATACGGCACCTTGGTAAACGCTTCGCGGATCAGCGTCGCGGCCTCGCGGCGGGTTTCGGCGTCGGGCCCGTAGACCTCGGCGAGCAGCGATGAAATCACTGGCGGCCCGGGCGGCGGCTCGACCGTTTTCAACACGGTTCCAGCAGGCAGTTCCAACGCGGTAAGCTGCTCGCGTATGTCCAGCGCGATGTCGTGACTTGCACGATCCCGTTCGGTTTTTGGTAGAAGATTGATCGCAACTTCGCCCAACTGCGGTTCGGAACGCAGGAAGTAGTGCCGCACCAAACCGTTGAAGTTGAACGGCGCGGGTGTGCCTGAATAGGTCTGCACGGAAATCACTTCCGGCAGTTTCAACACCAACTCAGCCACGTTCGCCGCAACGCGGTCCGTTTCCTCGACCGAACTGCCCTCTGGCAGGTCAATCATCACCGACAGTTCGGATTTGTTGTCGAACGGCAGCAGCTTCACGGTCACATCGCGGGTGTAAAGCGCCGCCAGCGAGCCAAATGACAGGAACGCCGTGACCAAAAGGAAGACAAGGCTGCGCGTCTTGGTGGCCAAAAGCGGGCTCGCCACGGCCTTGTAGGTTTTTTCCAGCCAGCCGCCCTGATGGCCGCCATAGCTGTCATCTTCACTATGCGCGGTCATGTCGGCCTTGCCGGCGACCTTCAACATCAGCCAAGGCGTGATGATGACGGCGACGAAGAACGAAAAGATCATCGCCGCGCTGGCGTTGGCCGGAATCGGTGACATGTAGGGCCCCATCATGCCCGACACGAACAGCATCGGCAGCAGCGCCACCACGACTGTCAGCGTGGCGACAATGGTCGGGTTGCCAACTTCGGCCACAGCCTCGATGGCCGATTGCATACGCGAGCGGCCTTTCTTCATCCCCCAATGGCGGTCGATGTTTTCGATGATGACAATCGCATCATCGACCAGAATCCCGATCGAGAAGATCAGCGCAAACAGCGACACCCGGTTGAGCGTGTAGCCCATGATCCACGCGGAAAGGAGCGTGAGCAGAATCGTCACCGGAATGACGATTGCCACTACGATCGACTCGCGCCAGCCGATAGCAATCAGCACCAGCCCGATGATCGACACCGTCGCAAGGCCCAGATGGAACAGCAGTTCATTGGCCTTTTCGTTGGCCGTCTCGCCGTAGTCGCGAGTAATCTGGACGTTAACATTGGCAGGGATCAACGTGCCTTTGAGCGTTTCGACCCGGTGCAGCACCTCTTCGGCAACGACAACTGCGTTGGCACCGGCACGCTTGGCGATTGCCAAGGTCACGGCAGGGCTGCGCGTGGGCTCACCGTCCGGCCCAAGGGTCATGCTGGACACAAGATGGTCGGTCGTGTCTTCGACATAGCGCACACGCGCAACATCGGCCACATAGACCGGGCGACTGTCGCGCGTGGTCAACAAAAGATGCGCAACCTCCGCCGGGGCGGTCAGCGTTTCACCTGCGGCAAGGTCAATCTGCTGGCCTCCGTCAAGTACCCTGCCAGTGTTCAGCGTCCGGTTGGCGGCCGAGACCTTCCCCACAAGCTGCTGTAGCGTCACGCCGTAAAGCGCCAGCAGATCGGGGTCCGGTTCGATCCGGATTGCGTCTTGCACATCGCCGGCCAGATAGGTCAGGCCGATATTGTCGCTTTTCGCAACTTCAGATTGCAGCGCGCGCGAAAGCCGCGTCAGCGTGCTGGCAGAGATATCTGCCCCCGGCTCTGCCGATAGCGTCAGTGTGAGGATCGCGACATCGTCAATACCGCGCCCGATGATCAAGGGCTCCGGGATGCCTACGGGTATGCTTCCCAAGTTGGCGCGCACCTTGTCATGGACCCGCAGGATCGCATCCTCGGTCTTGGTGCCAACCAGAAAGCGTGCCGAGACCATTGCCGAGTCGTCGCGGGTCGTAGAATAGACATGCTCGACTTCGTTGATGCCCTTGACGATGATCTCCAGCGGCTCTGTCACCAGTTTGACCGCGTCTTCTGCCTTCAGGCCCTGCGCTTCTACGAATACATCGACCAGCGGCACCGAAATCTGGGGCTCTTCTTCGCGCGGCAGCGCGTTCAGCGCAATCAGGCCCGCCGCAAGCGCCGCCAGAATGAACAGTGGCGTCAGCGACGAGTTGATGAAGGCGCGCGTCAGGCCGCCCACCATCCCCAGATTGATCTCTTTCTTGTTCTTAGTCATGAGCGGCAACCTCATCGGCTGGCACGACCACATCACCGGCTCGCAGGCCGCTCAGGATTTCTACCATCTCGACACCCGCTCGCTGTTCGTGCTGACCGGGAACGACAATACGCAGAACCGCGCCATCGCTCGTTTCGACGGCGACGAAGTCCAGCCCGTCTCGCGTTACAAGTGACGTGGCAGGCACCATCAGCGCATCGCGGCTACCGACCGGCAGGCGAACCTGCATCCGCGCGCCGATATAGCCATCGGGCAGCCCGTCGATCTCGACATCCGCTACAACGCGCCCGCCTTCGATCAGCGGATAAACCCGCGACAAGGTGCCCGAAACCGGGCCCTCCGCATCCGAAATCCGGATTTCGCCCCCTTCTTTCAAGTTGGCGATATACCGCTCTGGCACGGAGATACGCAGAAAGATTCCACCGCCGCCAATGACGGCAATGGGCTCGCCCGACAAAACGACCGCGCCACGTGCAACCGGCACATCAAGCACCCGCCCCGAGGCGGGGGCGAGCACGATACCTTCGCGCTGCTGCTGGGTTATGACCTCGGCCTGCGCGTCAAGCGCGGCGATCTGGCCGCTCAACACATCAACTTGCGTCCGCAGCGCATCGACCCGCTGCGTGGTCGTGCTGCCGTTCTTCAACAACTCTTCGCCGCGCTGCAAATCGGCGCTGGCATTGGTAAATTGCGCTTGCAGGCCGTCTTTCTGCGCAGCCAGCGCCGCCAGTTGAAAGTCGAGCTTGTCATCGACGACGCGGGCAAGTTCTTGCCCGGCTACCACCAAGTCGCCTTCAATGACTGACAGTTCTATCAGCGTGCCCGAAAGCCGTGCACGGGCGGGCATTCGATCGCGCGCCTCGATGGTGCCGTAGACGGCTTTCCATTCGGTCAGGGTTTGCGGAACCAGCGTAAGCGGTTCGGCGGCGGCGGGTTCTGCAAACGCCAGGGTGAGTGCAGACAGCGGAATCACGGCAAGCAAGCGGAGCATGAGAATCGGCCCAGTTCAGATTAGGATTTTGAAACTCTATACCTTTGTATATTACAATATGTCTAGATGAAAAATGCGGCGCGCGGCCCAGGCAGGAAACTTTGACCAGAATGGGGCCTAAGCCTCTGTTGAGCCGACGAATGTTGCGGCGTAACGCGCACCTGTCATGGGCCAACGGGGGCCGTGCGGTTGGGCCGCGACATGGCGCTTACCCTTCGTGGCGGTGCGTTGTGGCGCGATCACGCTCGTATTGGTGCATGTCGGGGAAGGCTGGCAGCCAGGTTTCGCGGCGTATCGTCCAAAGCTCGTATGTTGGCCTAAGCTGGCTGGGCGCGTCCAGCGCACCAAGATGTAGTTCGGTCTCATCGCCGCTCTGAGAATAGACGGACGAACCGCACACCGGGCAGAAATACCGCCCGGCATAGCTGCGGGTTTCACCCGTTACGGCGACCGCGTCTTTTGCGAACACGGCAGAGGCATGGAACAGCGCGCCGTGATGCTTGCGGCAATCGAGACAGTGGCAGATGCCGACCCGGTAAGGGGCCCCCAAGGCGACAACGCGTACCTTGCCGCAAAGGCATCCTCCGGTGAAACGCTGCATCATCCCCCCCTGTGAAACAGTCAGCCGCAATGGTATACAATCGGCACCCATGCATCCATTCATCAGGGGCAAATCGGCAACCATCCTTGTGCCGCACCTCTCATTTTCCCTGTAAGACTTGCTGCGCGGTGCCGCTTGGCATACTCCCCCGGCCACATGGGGCGGGCCCGCAAGGTGTGTCTCGGCGAAAAACGGCGACTGCGACAATCGGGAGCTTTCCAATACTTTACTAAATTGCTAAGACTTCCGCAGATGCCGAACGCTGGCCGCAACGCGTGCGTCGGCGCGAGGGTAGAAAGGTGGCGAAAGGCATGAACGGCGCGGTACATAAGCCAAGGACAGGGTCGGCCCGCGGGCTGGCGGCAGCGCGCAGGGTCAATGACGCGCGGCTTTTTGCCCCTGCGCTCTTGCGCGTGGCGTTTGTGAAAGTCTGATCGCATGGCGCTGCGTTTGCAGGATATTCCGCCGGGAAGAATGGCGCGTGTGGTGGGCTTCGGCACCACTGCCGCAGGGTACCGCCAACGCTTGCTTTCGATGGGCCTGACCCCCGGAACGACGCTGAAACTGATCCGTGTGGCGCCACTGGGCGACCCTGTGCTGGTCGAATTGCGCGGTTTTCGTCTTTCTCTTCGCAAGGACGAGGCAGCAGCACTACAAATAGAGTTGGTCACACCATGAGCCGTCCGATCGTCGCCCTGCTTGGCAATCCAAATTGCGGAAAGACCACGCTTTTCAATCTGCTGACAGGCAATCGGCAAATGGTGGGCAACTGGCCCGGCGTGACCGTCGAGCGCAAGTCCGGCCGCTTCAGCCACGCCGGCGAGACCTTTGAACTGGTCGATCTGCCCGGCACCTATTCGCTTGGCTCTGGTCAATCGGTTTCACCAGATGAGCGGATCGCGCGCGACTATGCACTGTCGGCCGAGGCGCAGGTGATCATCAATATCGTCGATGCCTCAAACATCGAGCGCAATCTCTACCTGACCTTGCAGCTGATCGAAATGGGCCTGCCCGTGGTGGTCGCGCTTAGCATGATGGACGTCGCCAAGACCAACGGCATCGTCATCGACACAGAAGCCCTTGCGGCAGAGCTTGGCTGCGCGGTGGTGCCGATCGTCGCGTCAACGGGGCAGGGGATCAAGGCGTTGAAAGATGCCGTGGCGCGCGCTGTCGCGGCACCCCATCCCGCCCATTACGCACTGCGCCACGCGCCCGAGGTAGAGGCGGCGGTGGAACTGCTGGTTCCAAAGCTGCTGGTTGCAGGCGAAAGCCGTGCCCCGCGTGGCCGCGCGATAGAACTGTTGGAGGGCGACGATTCCTTGCTCGCCTCGGTGCCTGAACTTGCCGACGAGGTGCGCGCGGCGCGCCGGAAACTCTATGCGGCGCTGGGCTACGACCCCGACACCGCCATCGCCTCCAGCCGCTACGACGCGGTGGCCGCGCTGACCACGCTGGCGGTGCGCCGGGTCGGCGTGCTTGGCCAGAACCTGTCTGACCGGATCGACCGCGTGGTGCTGAACCGCGTGCTCGGCATCCCGATCTTTCTGGCCGTGATGTATGCGATGTTCATGTTTTCGATCAATCTTGGCAGCGCCTTCATCGACTTTTTCGATATCGCCGCGGGCACGATTTTCGTTGATGGCACCGCGCATCTATTGGGTTTGCTGGGTAGCCCCGACTGGCTGACCGTGCTTTTGGCAACCGGCGTGGGGGGCGGTGTGCAGACCGTTGCCACCTTCATTCCGGTGATCGGCTTTCTCTTCCTCGCGCTCTCGCTGCTAGAGGATTCAGGCTACATGGCGCGCGCGGCCTATGTGATGGACCGTTTCATGCGCATGCTCGGCCTGCCGGGCAAAAGCTTCGTGCCGCTGATCGTGGGCTTTGGCTGTTCGGTGCCCGCAGTTATGGCCACCCGCACGCTCGAGGCGGAACGCGACCGGATCATGACCGTGGCGATGGTGCCCTTCATGTCATGCGGGGCGCGCTTGCCGGTCTATGCGCTGTTTGCGGCGGCATTCTTTTCCAGCGGAGGGCAGAACCTAGTTTTCGCGCTTTACATGATCGGCATCACTGCGGCGGTGCTGACTGGCCTTGTGCTGCGCTTTACGTTGTTGCCGGGGGCGGCCACGCCCTTCGTGATGGAACTGCCTGCCTACCATTTGCCTACCCTGCGCGCCATTTTGCGCCGCAGCTTTGACCGCCTTTACAGTTTCGTGGTGGGGGCCGGGCGGGTGCTGGTGGCGGTGGTCGTTGTGCTGGCCTTCCTGAACTCGTGGGGGCAAGACGGCAGCTTTGGCAACGAAGACAGCGAAAACTCGGTGCTTTCGGCAGTCGGGCGCGGCATCGTGCCGGTGTTTCAGCCGATGGGCATCAGCCCAGACAACTGGCCTGCGGCGGTGGGCGTATTCACTGGGCTACTTGCCAAAGAGGCGGTGGTGGGCACGCTGAACGCGCTTTACACCCAAGCCGGGGCGGGCGAGGCCGCATCCGCCGATGACGCCGCCTACGATCTTTGGGGCGGGCTTGGCGAAGCTTGGGACAGCATCGGTGAAAACTTCCGGGGGCTTGCAGATAGCGTTGCTGACCCGCTCGGCCTGTCGCTTGGTGAATTGTCCGATGCCGATAGCGCCGCCGCCGAGCAAGAGGTGGAACCCGCAACCTTCGGGGCAATGCGCGCGCTGTTCGATGGGCAGGTAGGGGCCTTCGCCTATCTTTTGATGGTATTGCTCTACATGCCCTGTTCGGCGGCGATTGCCGCGGTCCGGCGCGAGGTCGGCTGGGGCTGGACGGGCTTTGTCAGCGTTTGGACCATTCTGATGGGCTGGGGCGTCGCAGTCATCTTCTATCAGGCGGCAACTTTCGCCCGCGACCCGGAAACCGCCACGCTCTGGATTGCCGCGGTGCTGGGGGCTTTCGCAGCCTTTGTCTTGGGCCTGCGCATCGCAGGACGCCGCGCTAACCCTGTGGCCCGGCGCGACCCTGGCCTCGGCCAGGTCTGAAAGGGTAGCTATGCTTCTGAAAATCCGCGATTACGTGCAGCAAAACGGCCGGGTAAGCCTTAGCGATATGGCGCGGCACTTTCGCGTCGATCCCACGGCGATGCGCGGCATGGCGGGCCATTGGGTTGCCAAGGGCCTGATACGCCATGAACTTGCCGGGCCCGCCTGTTTCAAAAAGGTCGGTTGCAGCTGCTCGGGCGGCTGCGATGCCTTGGCGTTCGAGCTTTATATCTGGGCGCAAACCACGCCAGATGCAAACACCGCCCACGCAGGCACCGAAGCGGCGCAATAGCGAAGACGGCGCAGGCACCACCCCCGCGCGAAGCCGGGGCCAAGGCGGCACGGCATCAGACCTCTGCGAAACCGACCACATAGTTTTCGCCATAGGCTTTGGCGCATTTCGGACAGGTGGTGTAGTAGAAATAGCTGCGCCCATCGGGCTTGTCCGCGGCGCGCGACATCTCGCGCAGTTCCGTGTGCCATTTGCGCGCGTCCGAAAATGGCCCCTCGAACACCCGGGTTACAAAGTCGCCCGAAAGCGCGGTCACTTCTTCGCCGTCTACCGGCGCGTGAATCGCAAAAAGATGCTCGGCGCTCCAAGGCGAAAGCTCGCGGCTTAGCACGATCAGATTTTCCGGATCAGCGGCCCCGGCTGCGTTGATCTTGGCCATCACGCGTTCAAAGACCGCACCCATGTTCAGTGGCACATGCAGCACCGACCGTGTCATCGCGCGCAAGAACGGCTTGTCGCGAAAGCTGATGCGCGTGTTTTCCCACCCCTCGGGGTGAAAGCGCGGGCAGCAACCGGTGGTATTGGTGCTGATGTCAAGGCGGGGAAGGGCGTTGATGTTCATGACATCCTCCCGTCAGCAAAGATCACCCGTAAATAATACTCGCCGCCGTCCTGCCGCGCGTTGACTGCAATCAACGCGAAAATGAAAAACCGCGCCCCAGTTGCCCGGGGCGCGGTTTGCCTTGGCCCTTGGGCCGAAAGCTCAGAGGTCTTCGTCGTCTTCGTTGGCGGCGCCAAGATCGTCGAACAGTTCGGCGATCTCGAAGTCGGCAGCGGCTTCAGCCTCAGCGGCCAGCTGCTGGATCGACTTGCCCGCGGCCTGCAATTCGGCCTCTTCGTTCGAGCGTGCGACGTTCATCGTGATGGTGATCGAAACTTCGGGGTGCAGCACCACGGACACGTCGTGCAGGCCGAGTTCCTTGATCGGGCGGTCGATGACAACCTGTTTGCGATCAACGCTGAAGCCCGCCAGTTCGGCAGCATCAGCAACGTCGCGCGCGGTGACCGAGCCGTAAAGCGCCCCGGCGTCAGACGCCGAGCGGATCACCACAAACCGCTGCCCGGCGATCTTCTCGCCAGCGGCTTCGGCTTCCTTGCGGGTCTCGAGGTTGCGTGCCTCAAGCTGGGCCTTGCGGGTTTCGAAGCTCTTGATGTTGGCGTCCGAGGCGCGCAGCGCCTTGCCTTGCGGCAGCAGGAAGTTGCGCGCGAAGCCGTCCTTCACCTTCACAACATCGCCCATTTGGCCAAGTTTGGCCACGCGTTCCAAAAGGATCACTTGCATGTGCTTGCTCCTTATTTCACGGCATAGGGCAGCAGGGCGAGGAAGCGGGCGCGTTTGATCGCACGGGCCAGCTCACGCTGCTTGATTGCCGAAACGGCGGTGATGCGGGCAGGGACGATCTTGCCGCGTTCGGAGATGTAGCGTTGCAGCAGACGCACGTCCTTGTAGTCGATCTTCGGCGCATTGTCGCCCGAGAAGGGGCAAACCTTGCGGCGGCGGAAAAATGGTTTGTTAGCCATGGTTCAATTCCTTTCCTGCTGCCAGATCAACGACGGTCGAAGCCGCCGCGGCGTTCGCCGCCACGGTCGCCACCACGATCACCACGATCGCCGCGGTCAGGACGGTCGCCCCGATCGCCACGGTCGTCACGCTTCTGCATCTGCACCGACGGGCCGTCTTCATGCGCCGCGACCTTGAGGGTCAGCACACGCATCACGTCGTCATGCAGGCGCGCAAGGCGCTCCATCTCTTGTACGGCGGCCGCGGGGGCGTCGGTTTTCAGCAGGGCATAGTGGCCCTTGCGGTTCTTGTTGATCTTGTAGGCCATCGTCTTGACGCCCCAGTATTCGTGTTCAACGACTTTGCCGCCGTTGTCCGCGATTACCGTGGTGAAATGTTCGATCAGGCCCTCGGCCTGCGCACTGGAAAGGTCCTGGCGCGCAATCAGCACATGCTCGTAAAGCGGCATGCGTGCTCCTTTTCGTTTCAGGCGGCTTCATAGGCGGGCGAACACTTCCGCGACCCGCCACGAGAGGCTCAGCCAATTACGTGAATGCGGAAGATGCGGCTTCATAGAGGCTGACCGGGCGGCACGCAAGCGAAATGCCGTGTCTACTCGTCCTTGGGCACCGCATGGCGCGCGAAAAGCCGCGTCTGCGCCATGAAGAAGGCAAACACCAGCACCGACAGCCCGAATGTCTTGAAATTGACCCAAGCCTGATCCGACATGGTGCGCCAGATCACCTCGTTCAGCACCGCAAGGCCAAGGAAAAACGCGATCAGCCGCCATGTCAGTATCCGCCACCCCTCGGCGGTCAGTGGCAGCACCTCATCCATCACCAGCGCCAGCCAGCTTTTGCCAAGCGCCATTCCAAGCCCAAGGATGCCCGCGAACAGCAGGTAGATGATCGTCACCTTCATCTTCAGAAAGCGCGGATCGTTCAGCCAGATCGTCAGCCCGCCGAACACGATCACCAGAACCAGCGTTGCTATCTGCATCGCCGCAAGCCGCCCCGTCAGCCGCCATAGCACCAACGTCGAGGCCACCAGCAGCGGCACAAAGATCGCGGTGGCAAGGATGAAGCCTGAATATTCGGTCCCCGCCACGGTAAAGACCTGCGTCTTCAGCCTGCTGAATGCGATGAAAAACGCCAGAAGCGGCCCAAACTCCAGCCCCGCCTTCAGCCACGGATTGATCTTCTTGCCTGCCATCGCGTTTATCCTGCCATTTCCACAATCACCGCACCTGCCGCGATCAGCGCCATCAGCGCAACCCGTCTTGGCCCGGTCTTTTCACCCAAGATAAGCCAACCTATCAAGGCGGCAAATACCGTCGAGGTTTCGCGCAGCACCGCCGCCTCGCCCACCCGGTCAAGCCGGGTCGCCAGCATGATCGAGCCGAACGAGAAAAACGCAACCACCGCGCCGATAACGCCCCGCCGCGCCAGCGGCAGAAACTCGGCCACTGCCAGCCCACGCCAGCGGCGCACCGTCAGCACCGGCATGAACCAGCCGTCGATGAAAAAGAACCACGCAAGAAAGGTAAAAGGGTCGGCGGTGGCGCGGATGCCGTATGCATCATACGTGGTGTAAAGCGCCACGAATGCCCCGGTCAACACCGCGAACCCAAGTGCAGAGACCAGCGTTTCGCGCGCCAGCGTGATGGTGCGCAGATTATAAATCGCAAGCCCGAAGATGCCCGACAATAGCACCGCAAGCCCCGCCCATTGGCCCGCGTTGAAATGCTCGCCAAAGATCAGCCCGGCACCCAGAACGGCAAACAACGGCCCCGTGCCGCGCACCACCGGATAGACAACCGTATAGGCCCCGCGCTGGTAGGTCATGGCCTGCGCCAGCTTGTAGCCCGCATGAATGACGAAGGCCCCGGCAAAGATCGGCCACATATGCGGCTCGGGCCAAGGCACCACGAACAGCGCAAAAGGGGCTGCCATCAGCGCATAACTTGTGTCAATCGCAGCACGGCTGAGCCACGGGTCATGGCGGCCCTTTTGCAGCGCCCCGAATACGGCGTGCAGCAGTGCCGCCAGCAACGCCAGCGCCAGCGCCAACTGATGGCCCGCCGCGGTGCCTTCAAGGCTGATGAGCCATTCGCTCACCTTGCCCTCAACTGCACTGCTGCGCAGGCGCGGGCCCAGCCGCCGCCAGCACCCTGCGTGGGTGCCAATTCTACCAAGACGCCGCGCATCAGGATTCGATACCTGCCAGCGCGCGGGCGAAATCGTCTGGGTCGAAAGGGGCTAGGTCGTCGATCTGCTCGCCCACGCCGATTGCATGGATCGGCAGGCCAAAGCGGTCGGCCAAGGCCACCAGAACGCCACCCTTGGCGGTGCCGTCCAACTTGGTCATCACAAGGCCCGAAACATCGGAAAGCTTGCGGAAAATCTCGACCTGTTGCAGCGCGTTCTGCCCGGTGGTGGCATCCAGCACCAGCAGCGTGTTGTGCGGCGCGCTCGGGTCTTTCTTGCGGATCACGCGCACGATCTTGGCGAGTTCCTCCATCAGATCGGCGCGGTTCTGCAATCGGCCAGCGGTATCGATCAGCAAAAGGTCGGCGCCATCGGCCTGCGCGCGGGTCATCGCGTCAAAGGCAAGGCTTGCGGGGTCAGACCCTTCGGGCGCGGTCAGCACCGGCACCCCGGCGCGCTGGCCCCAAACCTGCAACTGCTCTACCGCCGCAGCCCGAAACGTATCGCCCGCGGCAATCACCACCGATTTGCCCGCCGCGCGCAACTGCGATGCGAGCTTGCCGATCGTTGTGGTTTTGCCCGAACCGTTGACGCCCACCACCAGCACCACCTGCGGGCGCGCCGCAATCAGCGGCAACGGGCGCGCGACGGGTTCCATGATGCGGGCAATCTCGGCCGCCAGCGCCGCCTTGATCTCGGCCACCGTCAGCCGCTTGCCCAAACGCCCCACGGCGAGGTTGGCGGTCACGCGCGCTGCCGTTTCCACGCCCATGTCGGCGGCGATCAACACCTCTTCCAGCTCTTCCAGCATCGCATCGTCAAGCAACCGGCGGGGGGCTGCCGGTTCTGTGCGCCCCAGCACGCGGCCAACCAGACCGGGCCGCGCCGCCGCCTCCTGCGGTTCAGCACTTTCCCCGACCACCGCCGCCAAATCGGCGTCGAGCTTTTCCGACGAGCGGGTGAGGCGGGATTTGAGCTTTGCAAAAAACGACATGGGCTGCCCCTTTCGGTTGCCCTCTCACCTAATCGTTCCGACGCGGTGTGGAAAGGGCTAGCCTTGCGCGATCAGCCACCAAACCCCGGGGTCTTGCAGGCTGCCCATCAAGATCAGCGCCTGCGCGCACCAATAGGCGGGCCAAAGCGCGCGCGCCAGTTGCTGGCGGCGGGCAGGGGCGCGGACCACGAATTGCTCCAGCGCCAGCATCAGGTCAGAGGCAACGAAAAGTGCGACCCCCGCGCGCAGCGCCACGCCGCCGCTGCCACCCGGCACCAATGCGGCCACCGCCATCAGCCCGATCACCACCACATAAGCGCGCACCGGCCAGCGCATCTCGCCGGTATGGGGGGCAAGCCAAAGCTCGGTCGAGGCAAGCAGCAGCGCCAGCGCGCCGATCACCGCGTAATCGCCGGGCGAAGGTGCCCAGCCCGCGCCGCCTGCCTGCCCCGCAATCACCAACGGTGCCGCGAAGGCCAGAACATAGGCCAGATGCCCCGCCGCAAAGGCCGCCATACCTGCCAGAAACGCCCGCGCACCGGGGCGCGACAGCGCGAAATCGCCCGCCGCCCCCAGCGCCAACCCCGCCACGATCAGCCACGGTGCACCTGCGCGCCACGCCGCAATCGACAACAGCGCCACCGCGCCCGTTTTTGTCAGGCTGCGCGGCCAGTTGGGGGCCGCGTCCGCAGCTGCCCAACGCAGTGCATAGACAACCGCCAGCACCGCCGCCGCCACTACCAAACCCTGCGCAAGATCCATACGCGCCCCCGTTTTGCGGCCACCCTCGCCGCAAAACCCTTAGTGCGCAATCCCCGGCATGGCTGCATTGCCGTGGCGCGGGATAGCCGCGCCCGCTGCCTGCGCACACGGGGCGATCTGCCCTTGCGCAAACCGCGCCGTCAGGGCCGCCCGCAGTGCCACACGGCATATGCAAACCCCGCGCCGCTGCGCTACTATGCCGCCCGGAGGTGCACCATGCCAGTTCGACCGCTTGCCCGTTTTGTTCGCGCCACGCCCCAAGTGCGCGCCTTTGCGCTTGCCACGCTGTTGCCGCTGCCGCTTTTGGCGCTCGGGGCAGTGTTTGGCGGCTGGTTTGCATGGGGCGCGCTTGCACTGATCACGCTCGTCACCTTCGCACTTGATGAACTCACCGCCCGCGCGGCACCCGATGCGCCCGAGGGGGTAGAGTTTCCCGCCGCAAACCGCCTTTCAGCGGCCTTGGGAGTGGCGCATTTCGCAGCGCTGGCGCTGGCGGTCTGGGCGCTTTCTGGCGCTGCGGGGCTAAGTGCGGCAAGCTGGGTTGCGGTCTTTCTTGGCTTTGGGCTGTTCTTCGGCCAAGTCTCGAATGCCAATGCGCACGAGTTGATCCACCGCACCGAAAGGTCGCTTTTCTGGCTTGGGATGTGGGTCTATATCTCGCTTGGCTTTGGCCATCACACCTCGGCGCACCGCCTTGTGCACCACCGCTTTGCCGCAACTGATGACGACCCCAATTCCGCCGCGCTGGGTGAAGGATTCTGGGATTTTGCGCCGCGCGCTTGGGCGGGCAGCTTTCGCGCCGGGTATGAGATGGAAGAGGGGCTTCGTGCCCGCGCCGCGGGCCGCGCGCGGATAAACCCCTACCCAATCTATATTGCGGGCACTCTGGCGGTGGCGCTGGCGGTGTCGATTGCCTTCGGCGTGTTTGGCCTGTTCGCCTGGGTCGCATTGGCGGCCTATGCACAGCTGCAACTGCTCTTGTCAGACTATGTGCAGCACTACGGGCTGCGCCGCCGCATCGATGCCGAGGGCCGGGCCGAGCCGATCGGGCCGGGCCATAGCTGGGATGCGCCGCACCCTGCCTCGTCGCTTTGGATGTTGAACGCACCGCGCCATTCAGACCACCACGCCCATCCCGCGCGCCCCTATCCGGCGCTGCGCTTTGGCCAGCGCACGCCCACCCGCCCGGTTCTGCCGCGCTCACTGCCCGCAATGGCCACGCTGGCGCTGGTCCCTCCGCTCTGGCGCAAGGTGATGGATCGGCGCGTGCGCGCGCTCCAGCAGCCGTGATCGGGCAGGGGCTTTCGCGCCGCGGAATCTTCGCCTAGGCTTCGGCCCAAGGGGGTATCGTCATGCGTTTTGTTGCGATTGCCGTTTTTGCACTATTGCCCTTGGCCGCGCTGGCCGAAGGCCCGCTTGATGCGGCGTCGTTCGATGCGCGCACACAAGGGCGCACCATCACCTACAGCCAGAATGGCGAGGTTTATGGCATCGAGGAATACCTGCCCGACCGCCGCGTACGCTGGGCCTTCGTCGGCGGCGAATGCCACGAGGGCACGTGGTTTCAGGATGGCCAAGACATCTGCTTTTTCTACGAAGACGGTGCCGATCTGCAATGTTGGCAATTCACCGATACCGAAAACGGGCTCGAGGCCCGGTTTCGCGGCAACCCCGATAACCAGCCGCTTGTCTCGCTGGCAGAATCCCGAACGCCGCTGGCCTGCACCGAGGTCTATCACGGCGTCTGACGCTGCCGCCTAAAACAGGCTGCCTTGGTTTCCGCCCCCCGGTTCGCGCGGCTTGCGCGGCTTTGGCGCGGGGGCGGTATCGGGGGTGGCCGGGGCAGGGGGCACGCCGTCGAGCCGCACCGCCACCCGCCCGTCGTGGAACTCGATCTCCAGCGCCTCTGCCGATGCCGCCTGCACTTGCGATGTCACAAGCGCATCGCCCGCCCGCACCACCGCAAAGCCGCGCCGCAGCGTTTCGGTATAGCCCAAGGTCACCCGCATCCGCTCGGCGCGCTCTAGCCTGTCGGCCAGCGCCTGAAACCGCGCCTGCCGCGCCGTATCGAGCCTGTCGCGCAATCCATCAAGCCGCACGCGGTTGGCTGCGTTTGCGCGCAGCGCATCGGCACGGTTGCGCCGGATCGCCGGGGCAAGGCGATGCGCCCAATCGTCCAGCCGCTGGCGCTGCCGCTGCGCGCGCGCCTCGGCCAAGGGGCGCAGGCGCGCGGCCTCTTTATCGAGTTTTTCGCGCTCTTTGCGCAGAAAACGGTACAAAAGATCGGGCCGCACCAGCGCCGCGATCGGCCCATAGGCCATGCGCTTGCGCGCGGTGAACCCGGTCAGCGCAGGCCCCAGCCGCTCGGCCCAGAGGTCAAAACTTTGCCGCGCCGGGCCTGTCAGCGCCGCAGGCCGCCCAAGCCCCCGGCCAAGGTCGGCCAGCCGCTGCCGCCGCGTCTCGCCCCGCTGCGTGACCGCGCGCGCCAGCCGCGCGCCCTGCTCGCCCGCCCAAGCCAACAGTTCCATGCGCACCGGCACCGCCATTTCGGCCGCAGCCGTTGGCGTGGGCGCGCGCAGATCGGCGGCATGGTCGATCAGCGTGGTGTCGGTTTCGTGGCCCACCGCCGAAATCAGCGGAATCGCACTTTCCGCCGCCGCGCGCACGACGATCTCTTCGTTGAAGCCCCAAAGGTCTTCAAGGCTGCCACCACCGCGCGCCACGATGATCAGGTCTGGCCGCGGCAAGCCCGCCGCGGGCAGCGCGTTCAAGCCCCGGATCGCCGCCGCAACCTCGGGCGCGCAGGCCTGCCCCTGCACCGCAACCGGCCAGATCAGCACCCGGCGCGGAAAGCGGTCGCGCAAGCGGTGCAGAATATCGCGAATCACCGCGCCGCTGGGCGAGGTGACGACCGCGATCACCTCGGGCAGATAGGGGATGGGCTTTTTGCGCGCCGCATCGAACAACCCCTCAGCGGCCAGCGCCACGCGCCGCTTTTCCAGCATCGCCATCAGCGCCCCGGCCCCCGCCGGTTCTACCTGATCGACCAGAAGCTGATATTTCGACTGCCCCGGAAAGGTCGTCAGCCGCCCGGTGGCAATAACCTCCATCCCCTCTTCGGGGCGCACTGCCATCCGCGCGACCTGCCCCTTCCAACTGACAGCAGACAGCACCGCGCGGTCATCCTTGAGATCGAAATACATATGCCCCGAGGCGGGCCGCGACACCCGCCCGACCTCGCCGCGCACCCGCACACGGGCAAACTCGCCCTCAAGCGTGCGCTTCACCGCGCCCGAAATCTCTGAAACGGTGAACTCCGGCGCATTGCCGCCGGGGCCGGGCGTGCTGTCGTCAATCAGGTCCATGCAATCTCCCTCGTCCGCACAAAGGCTATCGCGGCAAAGGGCGGAACGCCACAGGCCATGCGCCTACCCCAAGGCCGCGCCTAATCGGTGCCCGAACCGGGTGAATCATGGCTCGGCTTTTGCGCGGCAGTCCACGGCCCGCGCAAGCGCGCCATCAGCGTTGGCAACGCGGCAAGCAGCACGCCCGTCAAGGTCAGCACCGGCATGGCTGCAAGAATACCGCCCAGAAACATCAAGGCACCCAAGACCTGCCACCAAAGCAGCCGATCCCCTTGCCGCAGCGTCGTAGTTGAGGGCCAAAGCTTTTGCGGCGGGTCCATGCCGAACTCGGCCCGATAAGCCGCAAGCGTCTCGCCATAGCCCGGCCCTGCCCAAGCACGCTGGTGCTGCATCTGCGGCTCGCCCGCCAGATGCCACCCCTCGATCTGCAAGATGGGCGGGGGCGGCACCGCGCTATCGCCCAGAAGCGCGCGCAAATACCGCCAGCGCCGGTATTCCGCCACCGCCAGCCCCGCGCGTTGCCGCCCCAAGCGGCTTTCGCGCGCCAGCACCTCGTGCAGCGGCTCGCCCTTGGGTGTTGTCAACTCGTCGATGCTGATTTGGTCCCAAAGTGCCTGATTGTGCATCCCCACCTCCCCGTCCGGCGCTTGTCCCGCGCGCGCCTTCACCCTATGACGCAGAAAAGCATCGGCAAAGGGGGGCGGGCCCATGAACATTCTCATTCTGGGTGGCGGCGGGCGCGAGCACGCGCTGGCTTGGGCGATCAAGCAGAACCCCAAATGTGACCGCCTGATCGTGGCACCCGGCAACGCGGGCATCGCGCAAATGGCCGAATGTGCCGATATCGACATTCTCTCAGGGGCCACCGTGGTGACGTTCTGCGAAGAAAACACCGTAGACTTCGTGGTGATCGGCCCCGAAGCGCCGCTGGCCGCTGGCATCGCCGATGCGTTGGCGGCGGCGGGAATCCTTGTCTTTGGCCCCTCGGCCGCAGCGGCAAGGCTAGAGGCATCCAAGGCCTTCACCAAAGAGGTCTGCGATGCCTGCGCCGCCCCCACCGCCGCTTGGGCGCGCTTTGCCGCCGCCGAACCTGCCCGCGCCTATGTCGAGCGCCACGGCGCGCCGATCGTGGTCAAGGCCGATGGTCTTGCCGCGGGCAAGGGCGTTGTGGTGGCGATGACCAAGGCCGAGGCGCTGGCGGCGATTGACGATATGTTCGCGGGCGAGTTTGGCGCAGCCGGGGCCGAAGTGGTGATCGAAGAGTTCATGGCGGGCGAAGAGGCCAGCTTCTTCGTGCTTAGCGACGGCGAGAACGTGCTGCCCATCGGCACCGCGCAAGACCACAAGCGCGTGGGCGATGGTGATACCGGCCCCAATACCGGCGGCATGGGTGCCTATTCGCCCGCACCGGTGCTGACCGACGCGATTCAGGCGCAGGTCATGGCCGAAATCGTGCACCCCACGATCCGCGAAATGGCGCGCCGCGGCACGCCCTACCGCGGTGTGCTGTATGCCGGGCTGATGATCGAGGATGGCCGCGCCCGGCTGGTTGAATACAACTGCCGCTTTGGCGACCCAGAGGCGCAGGTGCTGGCGCTGCGGCTTGGCGCGCAACTGCTGGACCTCTTGCTGGCCGCCGCCGAAAACCGGCTGGGCGAAATGCGTGTCAACTGGGCCGATGACCATGCGCTGACCGTGGTGATGGCTGCACAGGGCTACCCCGGCCGCTACGCCAAAGGCTCGGTGATCCGTGGCCTTGAGGGGCTGGCACCGAACGCGCAGGAAATGGTGTTTCACGCAGGCACCGCCGCAAAGGACGGCCAGATCGTGGCCTCTGGCGGGCGTGTGCTGAACGTCACCGCGCGCGGTGCCACGCTGGCCGAGGCGCAGGCGCGCGCCTATGCGATGGTCGATGCGATCGACTGGCCCGAGGGCTTTTGCCGCCGCGACATCGGCTGGCGCGCGCTTTAGGGCCGAAGGTTCGGGCGGGGTGCCTGCAACTGTAAGGGCGGCGCGAGATTGGCCACCGCTGGCCCCGTGGGAAAGGCAAAGAGCCTCCGGCGGGGATATTTGGCTGAAGCAGATTGCGCGGGTCGGCTAGTTGCCCGCAGGCGGCTGTGCGGCCTCGATGGCGCGCCAACGCTCTACGTTGCGGTTATGCTCGGCCAGCGTTTCGGCGAAGGCGTGGCCCCCCGTGCCATCGGCCACGAAGAAGATGAACTTCGTGTCGGCAGGGTTCAGCGCGGCTTCGATGCTGGCGCGGCCGGGGTTGGCGATCGGGGTAGGGGGCAGCCCGTCGATCAGATAGGTGTTGTAGGGCGTGGCCCGGCTCAGCTCGCTTTGCCGCAAGCCGCGCCCGAGTGGTGCCTTGCCCTCGGTCACACCGTAGATCACCGTGGGGTCGGTTTGCAGCCGGATCCCCTGTTCGAGCCGGTTGACGAAGACGCTGGCGACATCGCGCCGCTCCTCGGGCACACCGGTTTCCTTTTCGATGATCGAGGCCATGATCAGCGCCTGTTCGGGGCCGGTGTAGGGCAGATTTTCGGCCCGCGCCGCCCATGCCTCGGCCAGAACCGCCTCTTGCCGCCGCATCATTTCATCCAGAAGTGCCGCGCGGGTAGAGCCACGCGCGACCTCGTAGCTGTCGGGGGCAAGCATGCCTTCGGGGGGCAGCTCGGTCACTTCACCGGTCAGAAACTCGGCGCGTTTGAGCGCCTCGACCACCTGCCAGACGGTGGCCCCTTCGGCCAGCGTCACGCGCAGCCGCACATCGGGGCGGGTTGCCGCGTCGAGGTATTCGACCGGGGCCGCGGTGGTGGCGGGGTTGAACTTGGCGCGCTCGACATAGCGCGCGGTGGCCGGGTCAAGCTCGCGCAGGATCACGTCGGTGGCGTTCACGCCGATGCGGAAATTGACCTCGGCACCGCAGCTTGACGGCCCGCCTTGGGTGACCGTGGCGACGATGGATTGCATCGATGCCCCGGGCCCGATCAGGTAGGAGCCGAACTTGAGCGACCCGGCCTTGCCTTCCAGATCAGCGCCGGTGCGGAAGATATAGCCCGAGGAAATCGCGCCTTCCGCGATCAGCGCGCTCGAAATCTTGCGAAACGAATCGCCCGGTGCCACGCGCAGGCAGACCGCGGCGCTCAGCGGGCCGGGGCCGGTGTATTCGCGCTGCGCCCAAGTGATCGCGCCAGCCAGCGCCACCAGCAGCACGATGAGCACGCTGAGAAAGTTCGAGGCGATATGGCGCCACATCAGCCGCGCACCCGGCCAAACACCAGACTTGCGTTGGTGCCGCCAAAGCCGAAGCTGTTGGACAGCGCCACGTCGATGCGCCGCTTGACCGCAGCGTTCGGGGCAAGGTCGAGCGGTGTCGTGACCGCGGGGGTATCAAGGTTGATGGTCGGCGGTGCCACCTGATCGCGCAGCGCAAGAATACAGAAGATCGCCTCAACCGCGCCCGCCGCCCCCAGAAGGTGGCCGATCGAGGATTTCGTCGATGACATGGTGGCGCTTGCGGCATGGCTTCCCAAAAGCCGCTCGACCGCCGCGAGTTCGATCGTGTCGGCCATGGTCGAGGTGCCATGCGCGTTGATGTAGTCAACCGCGCTCGGCTCCAGCCCCGCGCGTTTCAGCGCCGCCTGCATCGCGCGCAGGCCGCCGTTGCCATCTTCGGCGGGGGCGGTGATGTGGTAGGCATCGCCCGACATGCCGTAGCCAAGCACTTCGGCGTAGATCTTTGCGCCGCGTGCGCGTGCGTGTTCGTATTCTTCCAGCACCACCACGCCGGCCCCTTCGCCCATCACGAAACCGTCCCGGTCCACGTCATAGGGGCGCGAAGCCTTGGTCGGGTCGTCGCCGCGCTTGGTGGAAAGCGCCTTGCAGGCGTTGAACCCGGCAATGCCGATTTCCGAGATCGGCGCTTCCGCGCCGCCCGCCAGCATCACATCGGCATCGCCCCACTGAATCAGCCGCGCGGCATCGCCAATGGCATGCGCGCCGGTTGAGCAGGCCGTGACCACCGCGTGGTTCGGGCCTTTGAAGCCAAAGCGAATCGAAACCTGCCCCGAGACCAAGTTGATCAGCGCCGAAGGGATGAAGAAGGGCGAAACCCGCCTTGGCCCCTTGTCGCGGATCAACAGCGCGGTATCGGCAATGGCCGAAAGCCCGCCAATACCCGAACCGATCATCACGCCGGTGCGCTCGCGCTCGTCTTCGGATTGCGGCTCCCAGCCGGAATCGCGCACCGCCTGCACGGCGGCGGCAACGCCGTAAAGGATGAAATCATCGACCTTGCGCTGGTCTTTCGGCTCCATCCAGTCGTCGGGGTTGAAGGTTCCGTCGCTGCCATCGCCACGCGGCAATTCGCAGGCGTATTGCGTGGCCAGAGGCGAGGCATCAAATCGCGTGATCGGCCCCGCGCCAGACTGCCCGGCCAAAAGCCGCGCCCAGGTTTCCTCGACACCGCAGGCAAGCGGTGTGACCATTCCCAGACCCGTGACCACGACACGACGCATATGATCCCCTCCGGCAAATCCTGCCAATGCGGCCTTGATACAGGGTCGGATTCGGCTTCGCAACCAGCGGCCTGCACCTTGCGCCACCGGCGGCTCCTTGCCGAGCCTTGCCCGCCGCGCTTTCGACTGGGCGCATTTTCAGCTATGCACGCGGGCAGGCAGTGAATGGAGTGTCCATGCCCCTTATGACCCGACGCGCCGCGGTGGTGCTTTTGCTTGCCGCAGCAGGTTGCGGCCGCACTGCCGCCGAAGCATCGGTGCGCCCGCCGCTTTACCCCGGCGAGACACCCGAGATGCGCGCCTTGATCGTGAAATACGCGGCGATCCATCAGATACCGGAATCGCTTTTGCACCGCGTCATTCAGCGCGAAAGCGACTATCGCGCCAATCTGCGCGCCGGGCCCTATTACGGGCTGATGCAGATTCTGCCCGCCACTGCCCGCTCGATGGGTTTTCAGGGCGACCCCAAGGAACTGCTCGATGCCGAAACGAACCTGCTTTACGCAGGCCGCTATCTGCGCGGTGCGTGGCTGGTTTCGGGCGGTGACGAGGCCGATGCGGTAATGTGGTATGCGCGCGGCTATTACTACGAGGCCAAGCGTCTTGGCCTGTTGGAAGAAACGGGCGTCGGCAGCTAGAGAAAAATAAAAAAGCCCGCGATTTTTATATTTACTCAAAGCGGCGCTTTCGGCAAATATTTGCCATGAACCTTGCAAAAATCAGAAAACGTTTAGGTCTTAGCCAAGGGCAACTTGCCGAGATGCTAGGGATTGATAAGTCCACAATCTCTCGCGCGGAAAACGCACATTCCTCAGCGATGCTAAATACCTACCAGCGATGCGCCGATGCGCTAGGCGTCACCCTTTCAGAGATTTTCTGCGATGAGTTGACGCCTGATGAGGCAGAACTGCTGCGCGTCTTTCGCGCTATTCCGCGCGAAAACCATGCGCAGATCATTGGCCTGCTTCGCCTTTCGCAAGTAACAGCACCACCTGCGAACACTTTGGAAGCGTCGCGTTAGGGCGGCGGGGGCTTGAAACCGTCTGCGCAACGCTCGCGGCCCCGTAGCACCGCCAGCGGCTTTTGAACGGGCGGTGCTTTCTGGCCGCAAAACGCTTTTCTTGCGCCCAAATGTTTGTCCCGCTGGCACAAGCAGCCCATGCAACGCACCGCCCCCTAGGCCGCCTTGCCGCCCTCAACATGCCTCGCCAGCTTGTCGAGGGTCTGACTGCCATATTCAACCGCGCCAAAGCCGATGACAGCCTCGCGCTGTGCCGCCGTCGGGTGCAATTGCCGCAATGTGACAACGGTCTTGCCGTTGCTTTGCTGATCGAAGGTCACGGTGGTTCGGAACATGCCGGAATCGCTGTCCTTGTCTTCGCCATGGTCGAACTCGATCAAACGTGGCGTCTCGATGCGTCGGAAAACCATGCGGTTTGAATAGCGTGTCCCGTCGGGCGCGATCATGTCAAAACGCCAAATACCGCCGACACGGATTTCGATCTCCTTGGTTTCGAGTTTGAACCCGGCTGGGCCGAACCATTGCGTCAGGTGCTGCGGGTTGGTCCATGCCGAAAACACCAGATCGCGCTTGGCGTTGACAAGGCGGGCCAGAACAATCTCTCGATCAATCGCCCATGTCGAAAGGGGCGAGTCCTTATGGCCGGGAATTGCGGGCATCGGGCTACTCTCCGTTTTTCAGGGTTTCGATATAGGTTTCAAGCTGGTCCAGACGCTGCTGCCAGATTGCCCTTTGCGTTGCAGCCCATGACTCGATCGTCTCAAGGGCTTCGGGTTGCAGCGCGCAGGTGCGCACGCGCCCTGTTTTCTCAGAAACGATCAGGCCGCTGGTTTCCAGCACGCGCAGGTGCTTCATCAGGCTCGGCAGCGCCATGTCGAAGGGCTTTGCAAGCTCGCCAACCGAGGTTGCGCCGTCGCAAAGCCGCATCACAATCGCCCTGCGGGTTGCGTCGGACAGGGCACCGAAAACATGGTCGAGTTGTGTAGATTGGTTATCCATATGGATAACTATGGGCGTGTTGGTTTTGAGTGTCAATAATGGTTAGCCGGATGGCTACCTATGTCAAAAAAGCGCGCCACCCCATCGCGGAAGGCCCGGCAACTGCCGTTAGTGCGGCCTGTGCCGCACCAGTCATGGGCAATAGGCGCGTGGGCAAGCCTTAAGAAACCCTTAATGGCGTGCCGTAAATGAAAGAAAAACAATTGGTTGGCTGGCATAACACATGTGTTACGCGCCCTGCGCGCGGGCGCAGAACGGCAAACGGCGCCCCGTTGCGGGGGCGCCGTTTTCAAAGCTATCCCGAATACCTCAGAGGGCTTCGGTGATGAACTTGCAGGCGTCGCCGAAGGTCTGGATGGTTTCGGCGGCGTCATCGGGGATCTCGATCCCGAATTCTTCCTCGAATGCCATCACCAGTTCCACGGTATCGAGGCTGTCGGCGCCCAGATCGTCGATGAACGAAGCGGTATCCGTCACCTTGTCCTCGTCCACACCCAGATGTTCCACAACGATCTTCTTCACGCGGTCAGCGACGTCGCTCATGTCAATTCCTCACATTAGCGGGCAAATGCCCAGCCAGTCTCTTGCTCATTCGAGCGGCTCATGCCACGCGATCAGCGCGGCTTCCGGCAGGTTGTAACCCCCCGGCCAGTCATCGCCCCCTTTAGCATAGTCGACGAGGGAAGCAATGGCTTTCGATGTGATCCCCCTCAAGGGGTCAAAGCATTGCCATCCCGCCATTCACATGCAGCGTCGCACCAGTCACATAGCTGGCCTCGGGGCTGGCCAGATACCGGACCGCGGCGGCGATATCGGCAGGCGTGCCCATGCGGCCCGCAGGAATATCCGTCAGAATCCGCGCCTTCTGTTCTTCTGTCAGCGCGTCGGTCATCGCGGTGGCGATAAAACCAGGTGCTACGCAATTGACGGTGATTCCGCGCGAAGCAACCTCTTGCGCCAGACTTTTCGAGAACCCCACCAGCCCGGCCTTGGCGGCGGCATAGTTTGCCTGCCCCGCATTGCCTGTGGCCCCCACTACCGAGGTGATGGTGATGATGCGGCCCCAGCGCGCTTTCATCATGGGCCGAATCGCCGCCTTGGCCAGCCGGAATGCCGAGGTCAGGTTGATGTCGAGCACCGCCTGCCAGTCGTCGTCCGACATCCGCAGCATCAGGTTGTCGCGGGTGATTCCGGCGTTGTTGACCAGAATATCAAGCCCGCCCATCGCCGCGATGGCCGCCTTTGGCAGCGCCTCGAGCGAGGCCGCGTCGGCAAGGTTCGCCGGCAGCACATGCGCGCGGCTGCCAAGCTCGCCCGCCAGCGCCTGCAAGGGTGTCTCGCGTGTGCCCGAAAGCCCCACCGTCGCCCCGGCCGCGTGCAGCGCGCGCGCAATTTCGCCGCCGATGCCCCCCGATGCGCCGGTAATCAGCGCGGTCTTGCCCGTCAGATCGAACATCTCTGTCTCCCGTTTCTGGCCTTGCCGATCCTTACCAGCGTCGCCGCGCCGGTGCCACCGCCTTGCGCCGTGAATACAT
>NZ_JBFHIA010000009.1:0-25381 GCF_041596715.1 Phaeovulum sp. | reverse complement strand
CTGATATTCGGCTTTCTCACGCAGGTGCTTTTGTCCAATCAGGTTGCAACGGGCCTTGCGCTGACGCTGTTTGGCCTTGGGCTTTCGGCGCTGTTTGGAAAGAGTTTTGAGGGTGTGCGCCCGCCTTCCACCGAAAACCTCGATTTCGGTGCGCTGGCCGATTTGCCGGTGCTTGGGCCGATCTTGTTTCGCCACGACTGGGTTGTGTATTTCTCACTGGCGGTGGTGGCGGTCGTGTGGCTGTTTCTGCACCTCTCGCGTTCTGGCCTGATCTTGCGCGCGGTGGGCGAAAACCACGACGCCGCGCATGCGCTTGGCTACCGCGTGGTGGCGGTGCGCATGACGGCGCTGGCCTTTGGCGGCGCGATGGCGGGTATGGGCGGGGCCTACCTCAGCCTCGTGCGGGTGCCGCAATGGACCGAAGGCATGACAGCGGGCGCAGGCTGGATTGCCTTGGCAATCGTGGTGTTTGCCTCGTGGCGGGTCGAGCGGGTTTTGCTGGGCGCCTATCTTTTCGGCGGGGTTACGGTTTTGCAGCTGCGGCTTCAGGCTGCGGGCTATGCGATCCCTGTGCAACTCTTGTCGATGGCACCTTATGTGATAACAATTATCGTACTCGTGATAATCTCTGCCCGGCATCGGCACGGCACACAGGCCGCGCCTGCCGCCCTCGGCAAAACCTTCCACGCCTCGCGTTGAGGCCAGCGCAACCGGGCCCATGGCCCTGAACATACGAGGATTTTAATGAATCGCAGATCTTTTTTGACCACCACCGCACTGACCGCGACGGCCATGAGCCTTGGCCTTGGCAAGGCAGCTTGGGCCGCAGATCCGCTGAAAGTGGCGTTCATGTATGTCGGGCCCGTGGGGGACATGGGCTGGTCGTTCCAGCATGACCAAGCGCGTCTTACCGTTGACGCGGCCTTCGGCGAAAATGTCGCCACCTCCTATGTCGAAAACGTCCCCGAAGGCCCCGACGCCGAGCGCGTGCTGACGCAGATGGCTTTGGCCGGCAACAAGCTGATTTTCGCGACCTCGTTTGGCTATATGGATGCCGTGATGAACGTGGCCGCCAAGTTCCCCGATGTGCGTTTTGAACATGCGACAGGCTACAAGCGCGCCGACAACGTTGCCACCTATGACGCGCGGTTCTACGAGGGCCGTGCCGTGCAGGGCACCATCGCGGGCCGCATGACCAAAACCAACAAGATTGGCTACATCGGTTCCTTCCCGATTCCGGAAGTGGTGCAAGGCATCAACGCGGCCTTTATCCACGCCCGCAAGGTCAACCCCAATGTCGAGATGAAAGTGGTTTGGGCCTATAGCTGGTTCGACCCGGCGAAAGAGGCTGATGCCGCTGCCGCATTGATCGCCGAAGGCGTAGACGTGCTGATGCAGCACACGGATTCGACCGCGCCGCAAGCCAAGGCCAAGGACGCGGGCATCATCTCGTTCGGGCAGGCTTCGGACATGGCGTCCTTTGGGCCGCTGCCGCGCGTAACCTCGACCATCGACAATTGGGCCCCCTATTATGTCGAGCGGGTAAAGGCGATGCTTGATGGCACTTGGACCTCGCAAGGCACTTGGGGCGGGATCGGCACCGGCATGGTGGAAATCGGAGAAATCACCTCGGCGGTGCCAGCCGATGTGAAAGCCGAAGCCGAAGCGCTGATCGCCGCGATCGGCGCTGGCAGCTACCAGCCCTTCACCGGCCCGCTGAACAAGCAGGATGGCTCTGCTTGGCTGGCCGATGGCGAGGTCGCCGATGATGGCGTGCTTTCGGGGATGAACTTCTATGTAGAAGGCATCACCGCGCAGATGCCCGCGTAAATCTGACCGATGCACCAGTCGGGGGCCGTGGCGGCGACGCTGCGGCCCTTTGACCACTCGCGCTTTGGTGACTTGCATGACGCGTCTTTGCGCCCTTACTGGCCTTGAAGTCGACCTTAAGGAGATCTCTGATGCCGTCTTTTCCTTTCCGCGTACTGACAGCGGCGTTTCTTGGCTTTGGCCTTGTCGCTGGCGTCGCGGGTGCGCAGGCACCCACTGCGGTTGAAGCCCCCGCACCTAAGGCCGAATTAGTCGCCACTGCGAGCTTGAGCGAAGGCGGGCCGTTGCTTGGCCCCGATGTGGCGATCAAATGGGAGCTTTTCGCGATCGATGCAAATGGCGTGGCGTCGGCGCGCGTTGCCACCACCGGGGCCGATGGCGCGCTTGCCGCGATGCCCGGCACCTACATCCTTACCGCCGAGCTTGACATGGTGTTTGCGGCGCAGGCGATCACGCTGGCCGAAGGCATGAACACCGCGCCGACACTGGTGCTGAACGCGGGGCTCCTGCAACTGACCCCAGAGCTTATGATCGGCACTGACCATTTCGAGGGCGGCTCGGTAGCGCTGACCACCGCCGAAGGCGAACGGATGAGCTATGTCGGCCCGTTCAGCGCCTATGTTCCGGCCGGTGAGTTGCAGGTCTCTGTCACCTTTGATGCGATAAAGCTGCGCGATTCTGTTTCGGTAGCTGCGGGCGAAACCGTTGTGCATGACTTCAAGGCGCAAGGCGGCATCGCAGATGTTCGCATTTCGACCGGAGGGTTTACCCTTCCCGAGGGCTTGCGGCCGCGTATCGACATTTTCGAAGCCCCCAGCAGCGCGGACGCACCGCTGAAAATGGTGGTCTACGATACCTTGGCCGCGCGCAACTTTGCGCTGCCTGCGGGTGACTATCTCGCGCAAGGTCTGATCGAGGGTGCCAACCTCAAGGTGCCCTTTTCGATAAGCGATGGCGAAAAGGTATCCGTCGCCATAGAGCTTGAAATCGGGATGCTGAAGATTTCGGCCCCCGAAGCAAACTCGCTGGCCCTGATGCAAGCGACGGATGACCCCGCAGAGCCGTGGCGGATGATTTTCCACCAGTTCGACCTTACGGCGCTGGAATACATCGTGCCCGCAGGCGACTATCTGATTGAGGCCTATTTCGAATCCGGCAAGGTCGAAAAGGTCACCCATGTCGATGCTGACGCGGTGGTGGCCCTTACCCTGCCCTGAGCCATTCCAAAGCAGTGAACGCACGCGCCCGCGCCGGATTTCTTCCGGTGCGGGCGTTTTTTCTTGACGCGCCCCTACGTCACATTCACACTCTAGAATATCTAGTAGGCGCCTGATTGGAGCGGGCGCGTATGCCGGGGGAAAAAATGGCACATTTCGTAGTTCTGGGCGCGGGTCTTGGCGGCACCATCATGGCGTATGAGCTGCGCGAAGCCGTGCGCAAGGAAGACAAGGTCACGGTCGTCACCAAAGATCCAAAATATCACTTCGTGCCCTCGAACCCGTGGATCGCGGTCGGCTGGCGCGAGCCAGAGGATGTCACCGTGGACCTCGCCCCGGTCATGAAGAAAAAAGGCATTGAGTTCGTCCCAGTCGCAGCCGAAAAGCTGCACCCCGAGGAGAACCGGCTGGAACTGGTTGATGGGAAATCGATTTCTTACGATTATCTGGTCATCGCCACCGGACCCGAACTGGCCTTTGACGAGATCGAGGGCTTTGGCCCCGACGGCAATACCCAATCCATCTGCCATATCGACCACGCCACGAAAGCGCGCGAGGCTTTCGATGCCTTCATGAAGAACCCCGGCCCGATCATTGTCGGCGCGGCGCAGGGCGCCAGTTGCTTTGGCCCGGCCTATGAGTTCACTTTCATCCTGAACACCGCACTGCGCCGCGCGAAAATCCGCGATCAGGTCAAGATGACCTTTGTCAGCCCAGAACCCTATATCGGCCACCTCGGGCTGGATGGCGTGGGCGACACCAAGGGCCTTCTCGAATCGGAAATGCGCGAAAACGACATCAAGTGGATGACCTCGACCCGCATCAAGAAGGTCGAACCCGGCAAGATGACCGTCGAGGAAATCGCCGACGACGGCAGCGTGAAGGCCGAGAAGGAATTGCCCTTTGCCTATTCGATGATGCTGCCCGCCTTCCGCGGCATCAAGGCGGTATCGGGAATCGAGGGGCTGTCCAACCCGCGCGGCTTTACCATTATCGACAAGCATCAGCGTAACCCGAAGTATCCAAACATCTTCGCGATCGGTGTCTGTGTCGCCATCCCGCCAATGGGTCCGACCCCCGTGCCCTGCGGCGTGCCGAAAACCGGCTTCATGATCGAAAGCATGGTCACCGCTACCGCGCAGAACCTCGGGCAGATCGTGCGCGGCGAAGAGCCTACGAACGTGGCGACTTGGAACGCGGTCTGCCTTGCCGACTTTGGCGATAGCGGCATTGCCTTTGTGGCACAGCCGCAAATGCCGCCGCGCAACACCAACTGGTCATCAACAGGCAAATGGGTGCATCTGGCCAAGATCGGTTACGAAAAGTATTTCCTCAGGAAACTGCGCAAAGGCAAATCCGAACCCTATTATGAAAAGGCGACGATGCACTTGCTGGGCATCGATAGGCTGAAGGCCGTGAAAAAGGGCTAAGCGCAGGCGCGGTGGCGGGCGCTGCCCGCCACTATGCCGCCTGTTCTCAACAATTTGCGCCAATCGCACTCTGTGTTAGGCTACTCGCACATCGCAGGCGACAGCCTCGGTCGCAGGCCGTGCAATGGGGTTTGACCATTAGCTCCACCCCGCCCCGCTCGTCCTCGCCGGGCCGCCGCCGCATCAAGGGGGAGACTTGGTGGCATGTCACTATTGCGCTCGCGGGTGCGCCGCATGTTTCTGGATACATGCGAAAGCATCCAGCAGGGAAGCCTGCGGCTGACAACGCCTGAAGGTGAGCGGATCGACTTTGGCGCAGGCGAACCTGCGGCTGACCTGCACATCACAGACTGGTCAGTGGTGACCGCAATGGCAGCGCGGGGCGAGATCGGCCTTGGCGAAACCTATGTGGCCGGGCTTTGGCAGACCTCTAGCATCGAACGGCTTGCGGCGATGGGGCTGATCAACCGCGAGGCGCTGGCCGGGTTCATCTACCCCGACCGATGGAACACATGGCGTTTTCGGCTGGCAGATCGGCTGCTGCGCGCCAATTCGCGGCGCGGAGCCGAGCGCAACATTCGCGCGCATTACGATGTGGGCAACGCATTCTATGCGCTCTGGCTCGACCCTTCGATGACCTATTCCTCGGCGATCTTCGCACCCGGCGAAAATGACCTGTACGGTGCGCAGATGCGAAAATACGACCGCATTTTGCAGCATATTGGCGATGCAGAGAACGTGCTGGAAGTCGGCTGCGGCTGGGGTGGCTTTGCTGAACGCGCAGCCGAACAGGGGCGGCGCGTCACCGGCCTGACGATTTCGCCCGCACAGCACGACTTTGCCACCAAGCGTCTGGGAAAGCGCGCCGACATTCGCCTGCAAGATTATCGTGAAACGCGTGGGCGTTTCGATGCGATCGTTTCGATCGAGATGATTGAAGCGGTGGGCGAGGCGTATTGGCCTGCCTATTTCGCCGCCTTGAAGGCGCGACTGGCCGAAGGCGGGCGCGCGGTGCTGCAAGCGATTACGGTAAGCGATGACTATTTTCCAATCTATCGCTCCGGCTCCGATTACATCCGCCGCTATACATTTCCGGGTGGCATGTTGATCAGCCCAGGTGCGCTGGCCGATCAGGCGCGCAGGGCGGGCCTTGTCGCAGAAACGCCATTCCGCTTTGGTCAGGATTATGCGGCCACGCTGCGGCAATGGTCAGCGCGGCTACATCAGGCAACGCCCAAAATCACGGCTTTGGGGTATGACGAAGGGTTTTTGCGCAATTGGCACTACTACCTCGCCACCTGTGCGGCGGCCTTCGCCACGGGCAACACCGACGTGATGCAGGTAGAACTGCGCCATGCCTGAGCCGCGCGCCGACCGACCTGTGCGCAAGGCGCGGCAATGTGAACGGCTAAGCAAAAGCGACAGCTTGCTCGACACGTATCCGAACGATAGTGAACTGTCATGACCTTGCGGCAACTTCCTTCGCGCCTAGTGGCGGTACTGCTTTGCCTTGCCTTGTCATTGGGCGCGGCCGCAATGGCGTCGGCGCAGCACATGCCTGCGCAGCCCATGCCGATTGCCCATGTAGCCGCATCGCATCACGCAGCGCCAAGCACATCGGACACAAAGCCCTCGCACGATATGGCCTGTGCGGTCAGTTGCGCAGGAATCCCCGATCCCGCCGCCAGCGCGCCCTATGCCGCGCCAGTTCGGCCTATATCGCGACTTGGGCGCGTCACGCAGGTCATCATCGCCATCGGGCGCACACCCACACCGATCCGCAAGCCGCCGCGTCGCGCTACCGAAGCCTGAGCACCGCGTTTAGCGCGGTTTTTCCCTACAGGACCGCCCGCAGGGCGGATCGGAGCATCTGATGACACAGAAAGAATCCTCGCGCGCCCATGCCGCGACACCTCGCACAAACCGCAAGATTTCTGCCTTGAAATACACCTTGGCCGCGCTGATCGGCACAGTAACGCTTGGCGCGGGCCTCTGGCTTTTCGTCACGCCCCAAGCCGGTCTTGCCAATACAGACGAGATCGCGCGTGGCAGCGTGGTTTATGCCGAGAATTGTGCGGCCTGCCACGGTGCCAACCTAGAGGGCCAGCCAGACTGGCAAAAGCCCGGCCCGAATGGCCGCTACCCAGCCCCGCCGCACGATTCGAGCGGGCATACATGGCACCACTCCGATCAAGTGCTGGCGCAGATCATCTACTACGGCACCGCAGCAATGGTCGGCAACGGCTATGAAAGCGACATGCCCGGCTTTGGAACCACGCTGAGCGAAGCCGACATCTTAGCAGTGCTAGCTTTCATCAAAAGCACCTGGCCCGCGCAAGAGGCCGCATTTCAGCGGCAGGTGACGCAACAGAACTGAACACGGCGTCTGCCCCTGCGTGCGAGCAGGCTCAATCGTGCTGCGCGTAGCACAATGGCGTCGCGCCCAAGCGCTAGCCTTTTGCAAAGAAGTCCCGGCGCCCGAGGGCGTTTGGGGCTTCACGCGCCGCAGCGATCAGGCCAAACTGGCGCGGCATTTCTGCACGGAGCTATCAATGCCTACTGACCCTGAGTTTCTCGCCGCACTCGATGCGTGGCGAGCGCGCCGCCTTGCCGACCTTGCCGCCGATGACGGATGGCTGAACCTGACCGACCGCTTGCCGATCCAACCCGGCGCGCAAAGCGTGGGGTCCGGTGCAGGCGCCGATCTGCGGCTGAGTGTCGGGCCAGAGCGATTGGGCGAACTGAGGCTTGCCGATGACGGCACCGTGACGCTTACCCCCGAAGGCGCAGGCCCGCTCGCCTTTGTGGCCACGCCCGAAGCGCCGCCACGGCTCTTGCTCGGCCGTCTTCTGCTCGAGATTCACAGCGTCGAGGGAGAGCCTGCGCTACGTGTGCGCGACCTTGACAGCCCGGCGCGCGCCAAGTTTGGCGGGTTGCGTTACTTCCCCCCAGCGCCCGAGTGGCGCATTCGCGCGCGTTGGCAACCCCTGCCCGCCCCCGAGACGCGTGGCATCACGCTCAAAGACGGGCATGCGGCACAGGTGCAACTGACCCACCGCGCCGAGTTTGAACACATGGGCCGGACAGTGGCATTGCTGCCAACACACCAAAAGGCCGGTAAACCGATGTTCGTATTTCGCGATTCGACAGCGCGCGATCGCACCTATGCCGCCTGCCGGTTTCTGATTCCCGACGAAATCGGCGACGACTGGATCGTGCTTGATTTCAACCGCGCGTTTTCACCGCCCTGCGCCTTCAGCGAACACGCAATCTGCCCGCTGCCGCCGCCCGAAAACGTACTGCCCTTCGCCATCGAAGCAGGAGAATTGCGGCCCTGAGAGGAATGGTGCCGGTGGAGGGATTCGAACCCCCGACCCTCGACTTACAAAATCGCAGCTCTACCCCTGAGCTACACCGGCACGGGCTCCGCATTAGCGCCCCAGATGCGGGCGCGCAAGCCCCGTGCTAAGGTGCGCTGCGCAGGTTTGCGTGCGCAAGCAGGGCGACCGCGACCAGCCCCACCGCCATGACCAATAGTGCGGCCGGGGCGGCGTCGCCAAGATTTTCGAGGCTGGCCTTTTCATGCACGCGGGTCGCAAGGGTTTCGAAATTGAATGGTCGCAGCAGCATCGTGGCGGGTAATTCCTTGACGCTATCGACAAAAACAAGCACCAGCCCCGACCCGACAGAGCCGCGCATCAGCGGCATATAGACCTCGCTGAGCGCACCGCTGGCACTGCGGCCAAGCGAGCGGGCGGCCATCGGCAGAGAAGGCGAGATGCGCCCGAAAGCGCCATCGACCGCCCCCTCGGCCACCGCAAAAAAGCGCACCAGATAGGCCAGCACCACCGCCGCCGCCGAGCCGGTCAGTAAAAGGCCGGGGTCGTGCCCGGTCAGCGCCAGCCAGCCATCGGCGATGCGGTGGTCAAGGGCGGCAAGCGGAAACAAAATCCCCACCGCCAGCACCGCACCCGGCGCGGCATAGCCAAGCGTGGTCAGCGGCAGCAAGCGGCGCGGCAGGCTGCGCCCTGAAAGCCGTGTGCCATAGACCATCACCAAGGCCGCCGCCACGGTCAGAACCGCCGCGATGCTGCATACCGCAAGCGTATGCCAAAGCGCGCGCAGCAGCCCCGGCCCGAACCAGCTTTCAGGGTTGGCCGAAGCGTGCCAGCCGATCACCGCAACCGGCAGCACGAAGCCAAAGGCGAAAGGCGCGGTGCAAAGGGCGGTGGCCAACCACGCCTGCGCCCCTTTCAATGGCGCGCGCAGCACCGGGCGCGGCTGGCGGGCAGAGCCGTGATAGCGCGCCCTGCGTCGGCTGTGCTTTTCCAGCGCAAGCAGCAAGCCTACCGTGGCCAGCATCACCAGCGAAATCTGCGCCGCGCCGCCCGCATTGCCCGCCTCGAGCCAAGTTGAAAAGATGCCAAGCGTCAGCGTCTGGATGCCGAAGTAATCAACCACCCCAAAATCGGCCACCGTTTCCATCATCGCGATTGCGGCACCGGCGGCAATCGCTGGGCGCGCAAGTGGCAGCCCAATGCGCCAGAACACCGCCCAAGGCCCGGCACCAAGCGCGCGCGCCACCTCGTAGCTTCCGCCGGAAAGTTCGCGAAACGCAGAGCGCGCCAACAGATAGACATATGGATAAAGCGCCCCCGCCAGCACCAGAATGGCCATAGAGCGTGACCGCGCGGCGGGAAACCAGTAGTCGCGCGCGCTTTGCCAACCAAAAGCCTCGCGCAACGCAATCTGCAATGGGCCGGAGTAATCGAGAAAATCGGCCAAGGCGTAGGCACCGACATAGGCCGGTATCGCAAGTGGTGCCAAGAGCAACCATTCCAGCACCCGCGAGCCGGGAAAGCGGTACATCACCACCAGCCACGCAGCCCCTGCCCCAACGGCCGCCGACAATGCGCCAACGCCGAAGGCCAGCACGCCGGTATTGGCCAAATAGCGCGGAAGCGCATTGGCCAAAAGATGCGGCCATATGTTTTCAACCGGGTGCAGCGCCACCCAACCCACCGCAAGGATCGGGCCGATCACCAGCGCGGCAATCGCCAGCGCCACCAACGACCAGAGCGCCGAGCCCTGACCGCGCAGCCCATCGCCTGCACCGTGGGCAGGAAGGCTGCGTATTTCTTGACTGATTTGCTCGGCACACATGTTGGCGGGCTTACAGGAAAGCGGTTTTACTGTCCACAAAAGCCCCTATACTGATGCCACGTAATAATAAGACCGGAACCGCAGCATGCAGGTCGCTTTTCACATCGGCGCACATTTCACCGACGAAGAACGGCTTTTGCAGACGCTGCTACTGAATGCACCCATGCTTGCCGAGCGTGGCATTGTCGTGCCCGAACCGGCGCGCTTTCGCCGCACGATCCGTGACCTTCTGGTGTCGCTCAAAGGCGCACCGGCCACTATCGAAACGCAAGAAACATTGCTCGACGCGATCACTGACCACGACCATATCCAGCGGCTGATCCTTGCGAACGACAATTTCATGGGCTACCCGGCACGCCTTATTTCACGCGACGGGTTCCACAGCCTTGCACCGGCACGGTTGCGGGCGCTGGCCAACCTGTTTCCCAACAGCGCGATTGAGTTTTATGTCGGGCTCATCAACCCGGCGACCCTGATACCGCAGCTTCTGGGTTTCGTAAAAGGCAGCGATTACGAAAGCCTGATGAGCGGGCTAGACCCGATGGAGATTCGCTGGGCCCCGGTTCTGGCGCGCATGGTCGAGGCGCTGGGGGGACGAAATCTGGTGGTCTGGTGCAACGAGGATACGCCGCTGATCTGGCCAGAGGTTCTGCGCCGGATCGCGGGTGTCGAACTTGAAACCAAGATGCTGGGCGATGAGGCGCTGCTAGAGGTCATCATGGCGCCCGAAGGTCTGGCGCGGATGCGCAGCTATCTGGCCACCCATGCGCCGCAGACCGTGGCGCAAAGGCGCAAGATCGTGTCTGCCTTTCTCGACAAGTTCGGGCTGGCCGAAAAAATCGAGATCGAAGTGCCACTACCCGGTTGGGACCAAGCGCTGGTGGCCGAAGTCACCGCCGCCTACGATGCCGACGTTGCCGAAATCGCGGCAATGCCGGGGGTCGAGTTCATCGCCCCCTGAGCCGCCGCGACCAAAGGCTAGATCATGCCCAGCGCCGCTTTATAGAGATCGAGGATCGCTTCTTCTTCGGCCAGATCGTCACGGTCGCGTTTGCGAAGCGCGATGATCTTGCGCAGCACGCGCGTGTCGTAACCGCGCGCCTTGGCCTCGCTCATGATCTCTTTCTGCTGTTCGGCGATGTCGCGCTTTTCGGCGTCAAGATGTTCGTATTGCTCGATAAACTGGCGAAGTTCATCAGCGGTGACTTTATAGGTGGCGTCGTCGGACATCGCTTCCTCACAGGGCATGGCGCGCGGGGCGCGTTCTTGGCCTTGCTAGACGAGCCATCCGCGCGCTGCAAGGCCCGCCTTGCCGAGCGCGCGGCTTCGCGCTAACCGGGGCGCGCGGCAAGATTTGAGGAGGCGGCGCATGGAGTGGCTGGTTTTAGTCGGAACAGTGGTTTCGCTGCTGGGGCTTGTCGGCATCATCGGCTGCGTGATCGCGGTTTTGCGTGCAAGGCGCGCGGGGTTGACCGACGCCGAACTTCGCGCACGGCTTGCACCTATCGTGGCCATGAATATTGGCGCGCTGTTTGTTTCGGTGCTGGGGTTGATGCTGGTGGTGATCGGCCTGTTCCTCGGCTGAACCGCCGCGATCAACGCTCTGTCAGTTTCAACTCGATCCGGCGGTTCTGCGCGCGCGCTTCGGCGGACGAGCCTTCGACGACGGGCTGGAACTCTCCAAAGCCCGCGGCAGCAAGGCGTTCGGGTGCAAAGCCAAGCGTGCCGATCATGTAGCGCACCACCGATAGCGCGCGGCCCTGGCTGAGTTCCCAGTTGTCGGCGTATTCGCCTGCACCGGTCAGCGGGGCGTTGTCGGTATGCCCGTCAACGCGGATGATCCAGTTGATTTCTGGCGGTATCTGCGCCGCCACTTCGTTCAAGATAGCCACCACGCCGGCGATCTGCGCCTGACCTTCAGGGGCAAGGTCTGCCGAACCGGGCTGGAACAGCACTTCGGACGAAAACACGAAGCGGTCGCCGACCACGCGCACACCTTCGCGGCCTGCAAGCAATTCTGACAGGCGACCAAAGAACTCGGACCGGTAGCGCGAAAGCTGCTTGGCCTCTTCGGTCAGTCGCTGCGCCTCTAGCTCCAGCCGCGCGCGTTCGGCGGCTTCCAGATCGGCGCGGCGGCGCTGTTCGGCCGCTACCTGCGCCAGCGCAGAGTTGAGCTGCGTGCCAAGTTCTTCGACCTGCACCTGCGCTGCACGATCACGCTCGGCGCTCTCGTCGAGAATGTTTTGCAGTTCGGAAAGCTGGGCGCGCAGTTCGGCAACCTGCTGGTTAAGCAGCGCCATCTTGCGCGCGTTTTCGGCAGAGATCGCCCTTTCTTCGGATAGGGTCTGGTTGGCCATCGCAAGCAGCGCCGCTTGTTTCTCGGCCTCGGTCAGTTGCGCGCCGAGCTTTCCTTCTGCCGCATCGCGCGCGGCTTGGGCCGCGGCCAACAGCGCCGCAAGACGCTCGGCCTCCGACGCCTGCGATTCACTGGTAGCGCGCAGATCGGCCATCGCCGCCTCGGCCAAGGCCAGCGCGGCTGCCCGCTCCATTGCCTCGGCATCTTTGGAATCCGCCAGTTCCTGCAAGCGTTTCTGCGCCGCTTCGGCTGCCGCCAGCAGGGTCAGTGTGTTTTCCGCCTCACGCCGCTGCGCCTCTAGTGCCAGCGTCATCGCGGTCAGCTCGTCCTCGGCCCCCTTCAGCCTTTCGCGCAAGGCCGCAAGCGCCGCCGCGTCGGTCAAGCGCGCCGCTTCGGCTTCGGAAAGTGCGGTCTGCGTATTGGCCAGATTGGCCTCGGCATCGGCGGCGCGGGCTGCGACTTCAGCATTCTGGGCTTGCAGATCAGCAATCAGCGCATCAAGCGCCTCGCGCCGCGCTGCGGCCAGACGCGCCGCTTCGGTCTGCGCATCGATCTCGGTGCGCGCTTGGGCAAGCGCAAGGTTCAGCGCCTCGGCCTCGCTCAGCGCCACATCGCGCTCTGCGGCGGTTGCGGCGGCCAGCGCGCGGGCGGAATCACGGTCGGCCAATAGCGCGGCAACCTGCGCCTCGAACGAAGTGATACGCGTCTCGGCGGCTTGCAGGTCTGCCTCTCGGCTGGCGACGGTGGCCCGCAAGGTGGCGATCAATTCGCCTTGTGCCACAGCTTCGGCACGGGCACCGGCCAGAGAGTTCTGCAATTCGGCATTGCTGACCTGCTCTAGCGCAAGCGCCTGCGCCAAGCCCGCGACCTGCTGTGAAAGCGCCTCCAATTCATCGTCTTGGGTCGAGATCGTTTCGCGCAGTACAGATTGCACGACCATGAAGATGGTCAATACAAACATCAGCACCAGCAGCAGTGCGGTCATGGCATCGACAAAGCCCGGCCAGATCGTGGACGAAAAGCGTTGCTGACCGCCGCGGCCACGAAACGCCATTTAGTCCCCCTGCGCGTTCTTTGCGCGCGTGGACAGCAAGGCCCGCGTCAGCGCGGCGAAATCATTACGCAATTCGGCCATGCTTTCCTGACGGCCTGCCGACAATTCCTCTAGCAGCCGCAGCAACTGCACGTCGATCGAGCGCAGCCGCATCCGCGTCTCGCCGTCGTCGCCCAGCGCATGGGGGGTGATGCGCGCTTCGATCGCAGCCGCAAGTTGGGTCTGGCTGTCGGCCAGCGCGTGCAGTGCATCGCCTGCGGTATCGGCCTCGATCAGCGCGACCAGTTGCGCTTGACTGTCGGCTACGCGCTTCAACTGCGGCAAGGTCTGGTCTTCATCAAGCCGCGTCGCCAAGCGCTCGATCGCGGTGACAAGATAGCCAAGCCGCTCGTCTATCATCGAGCGGCTGACATCGCTTTGCACATAGATCGCCTGCAACGCCTCGATCTGCTCGGCCATATGGTCGAGCACACTGGCTGCCGCCGAACTGATGCCGCCTTCGCCGTCCGCCACGCCAGAGGAGGCGAGCGATATCCGCGTGATGGTCGAAATCCATTCTTCCAGTTCGCGGTAGAAGCGGTTCTGCCCATGTGTGACGAAAAGCTCGATCAAGCCCACGACCAGAGAACCCGCAAGCCCCAGCAACGACGAGGAAAAGGCCGTGCCCATGCCGCCCAGTTGCTTTTCCAGCCCGCCCATCAGCTTGTCAAACACGCTGATAGCCGTGTCACCCTCTTGCGGGGCAAGCGCGCGGATGGTTTCGACCACCGCAGGAACGGTGGTGGCAAGCCCGTAGAACGTGCCCAGAAGCCCGAGGAAAATCAGAAGATTGGAAAGGTAGCGCGTGATGTCGCGCGCCTCGTCGATGCGGGTGCCGACCGAATCGAGGATCGAACGCGCCGACGAGGTGGCAATTTCGCGATGCACCCCGCGCGCGCCAAGCATCGCCGCAAGCGGCGCAAGCAAACTAGGCGCGTGTGACAAGGTTTCACCGGGGCGATCAGAGGCGAATCCCTCGATCCAGCTGACCGACAGCACAAGTTGGTAAAGCTGCCAGAAGCAGGCGAGTATCCCCATCACGAATACTGCGAAAATCAGCCCGTTCAGCCATGGATTCGCCAGAAAAATTGGATAAATGCGCGAATAGGCAAAGTAGCCGCCCATACCCACCAGCCCAAGCACCACGATCATCGCCATGATCTGCCGCACGGGCTGCGAAAACTGCGGTTTTATCGGCCGATCGGTTACGCGCGCCATATGGTTTTGCCCTGCCCTTTGCGGCGCGAAGATAGGCGTCCTAGGGGGCGGTGCCAAGCCTTATCCCATCACTTGGCGCACCTGTGTTGCAAGCCTGTCAAGCTGCGCATCGGGTAAACCAAGCTCGGCCAGATGCGTGACGGTGTTGAAAAGGTATTCGGCGTTACTGCCACGATCCCCCACCGCGCGGGCGATGATTTCGGCCTGCGCGTCAAGGCTGAGCGGGGCGTATAGCGGATGCGCGCGGTCGATCACATAGCAGATCGCCTCTACCGCGCGCCCATCCGCAAGGCGCAGCGGCAAAACCCGCTCGACATAGGCCGAAGCGGTCATCTCGCGCGCGCGCAAATTGGCAAGGATTTGCGGCTTGTCCGCCTCGGGCAGCGCCAAGGCCACGCCATCGCAAAACGCGCCCGGTGCCGCGTCGAGCGCCAGCACCAACCCGGGCGCGGCGACGCTTCCACGATAATGCACCGAGCGCATACAGAACGCGCGCTGCCAGCCCATCAACCGCGCGCCGAGGCGTTGCGCGGGTTGAAAGCCCGGGTGCCAGATCAGCGATCCGTAGCCGAATATCCAAGATGTCATAGCGATGCTCTGGCCCTCCCTCAGCATGGCAGCTAAACAGGAGCAATGCAGATTTGCAAAGGGGACGCGATGCGAAGGCTTGTTTCGGCCTTGCTGGGTTTGGCGCTGCTGGTAGCACTTGCTTGGGGCGCGGGTGCCCTTGCCTTGCGACAGGGCGCAGATTCCGCCGTAAAGATGCTGCGCGATCAGGGCCGTGGTGATGCGGGTGCGCTGACGGTTGCAGGCTTTCCGAGCGCGTTTTCAGTGACTTTGGCCGCGCCAAAGCTGCATCAGGGGCTGATCGCTTGGCAGGGTGACTGGCTGCGCTTTTCGCTGCCCTCTTATGCGCCGTGGCGTTGGCGGCTCGATATTGGTGCCGCGCAAAGCCTGCGGCTCGGCTTTCTCAACTACCTGATTTCCGGCGATGATATGCGCGCGGATCTTGCATTCCGCCCCGATACGACACTGGCGCTGGAAAACTTCGACTTTTCGACGGGGCAAGTTAGCAGCGCAGTGGACGGCGGCGGCAAGGTGTTTGGAGCCGAGTCTCTGGCGCTGTCGCTGACAGCAGCGGGCGGGTTCGACTATCGGCTAGAGGCGCGGCTGGCAGGTTTTTCGCTGCCAACGCAGTTGCAGCCGGCCTATGCCTTGGCAGAGCAAGCCGAAGTGCTGGAGGCGCGGGTTTTGCTGGGGCTAAGCGCGCCGATTGACCGAAACGCGCAAGACGTTCCGCCGAATCTTCAGACACTGACGGTTGAGGGCGCAACACTACGCTGGGGCGCGGCAGAATTGCACGCCGAGGGCGCTTTACACGCCGATGCGACTGGCTTGGCCGAGGGGCAAATCGCGCTCCGCAGCCCAGACTGGCGCGCTGTGGTGGACTTGGCTTTGGCACTGCGTCTGGTGCAACCGCGCTTTGCCTCCACCCTTGCGCGCGACCTTGAGCCGCTTGCAGATGCGCAAGGCGGCATGGCGGTGAACCTTGCCTTTCGCAGCGGGCAGATTTGGCTTGGCCCGGTGTTGCTGGGCCCTTCGCCCTATCTGCAATAAGGCCCGCTGCGGTAGCTTGCCGTATCGACGTGGAAATGGTCACGGTGGTTGGCATCCGCCTTGGGTCCAAGCACAGTTCCGAACGGGCCGCAGGCCGAGGCGTGAATGGCGCGCATAGTCTTCGACTCGCGGTTCCAATCACGCGCGACAGAAAGCGTGCTGCCATCGGCCAAGACAAAAGCCGCCACATCGACCGCGTGCCCTGCGCCATGTTCCGAAACCTTCGCTCCGGGCACGTTATTGCGCGGGCGGCAAATATATGAGGCCACAACATCAAGCGCAGCCAAACCGCCACCTCGTCGCCCTATGGCTGGGATGACGCCTTCTTCAACCCACGTTTTCAATGCCTTGGCGGTATTGCAATCGATCGTCGCGGGTTCGGAAAGTGCTATACCGGCAACGGCGGTAACGCTGACCCCGTCGCTTAGCCCACAGCCATTTGCCGCCGCAGGAATGGCCACAATCTTGTTGCCGGTAATCGCGCTGTCGCCGCAGACAGATCCGGCCGCTGTGCGCGGTGTGCGTGGTGCAAATAGCGCCGCCAAACCGCGTGGCGGTGCGGCGGCTGCGGTTTGCGGTGCCAGCGCCGAGGTAGAGGTATGCGCGGCAAGGGGCACGGTCGCCTCCGGTTGCGGCGGGCGCGGATTGGGGCGCGGCGCGCTATCGGGCGCGGCCGATGCTAGTGCAAGCGCGGGTGCGGCGGTGGCCTGCGCCGCCGCCAATACCAAGCCCGTCGGTCGTGGCATTGGCGCGATCACTGCGACACGTGGCACAAGGCTGGCCGCGCGCACCGCTGGCGGCGCTGCGGCAACCGGGCGGCGCAAAGGATATGGCGATGAGCTTGGTGGTTCGGCCCAAGCCGCCGCACCTGACGCCGCGATCAGCGCCAGTGCCAATGCCAGTCGCTGCATCTTCGCGTTACTCTCCCGCGTCACGCTCCGGTGCGCCGCGCCCGAAATCGGGGGCGGCGGTATCTTGTCCGGCCTCGATGATACCGCGCCGAATGGCGCGGGTGCGGGTAAAGTACTCGAAAAGCTGCGGCCCGTCACCCATGCGGATGGCACGCTGCAAAACGAACAGCTCTTCGGTAAAGCGCCCGAGAATGTCGAGCGTCGCTTCACGGTTGGTCAGAAACACATCGCGCCACATCGTCGGGTCTGATGCCGCGATACGGGTAAAGTCGCGAAAACCTGCCGCGGAATACTTGATGATCTCGGATTTCGTGACGCGGCGAATGTGGTCTGCAACGCCCACCATCGTATAGGCGATCAAGTGCGGCGTATGCGATGTAACTGCCAGCACAAGGTCGTGGTGCGCCGGTTCCATCTCATCGACATTCGCACCCAACGCCTCAAGCAACCCGTGCAGGCGCTGCGTGGCATCGACGTCGGCATCAGGCAGCGGGGTCAGCAGCCACCAGCGGTTGACGAAAAGCGTGGCAAAGCCCGAGCGCGGGCCCGAATGTTCGGTGCCCGCCAGCGGGTGGCCGGGAATGAAATGCACACCTTCCGGCACATGCGGCAAAACCGCCTCGATCACCGCCTGTTTGACCGAGCCCACGTCGGTCAGCGTGGCACCGGGCGCAAGGTGCGGTGCGATCTCGGCCGCGATCTCGGCCATCGCACCCACCGGCACGCAAAGCACCACGAGGTCGGCACCAACCACGGCCTCGGCCGCAGTTGCAACGACGCGGTCACAAAACCCGAGCTCTTGCGCCACTGCGCGCGTCTCGGCGCTGCGTGCGGTGCCCACGATCTCGCCTGCCTGCCCCTTCCAGCGCATCGCATGTGCCATCGACGAGGCGATCAAACCCAGCCCGATCAGCGCGACGCGGTTGTAACTTGGCGCCATCAGTGCGCCTCCTTGAATTGCCCCACGGCATGGGCAACACGGCGACACGAGGCTTCGTCGCCCACGGTGATGCGCAGGCAATTGGGCAGGCCGTAACCCGCCACCTGCCGCACGATCAGCCCGTGGCTTTGCAAGAAGCCGTCGCAGGCCACCGCCTCGGCGGCATCGGCAAAACGCGCCAGCACGAAATTGGCCATAGAGGTATCCGAAGGCAGGCCACGCTCGGCCAGTGCTTCGGCCAGCCAGACCCGCAGCCGCGCGTTTTCGGTACGGCAGCGCGTGACATGGTCCTGATCGCGCACCGCCGCCTCGGCGGTCTCTAGCTGCGCGTTCGACAGGTTGAACGGCCCACGAATACGGTTCAGCACGTCGATGATGGCACGGGGCCCGTAACCCCAGCCAATCCGCAATCCGCCCAACCCGTAGATCTTCGAGAAGGTGCGCGTCATCACCACATTTGGTAGCCGCGTCGCAAGCTCTGCGCCGCCATCATAGCCCGCGACATATTCGGCATAAGCACCGTCTAGAACCAGAATCGCCTGTTTCGGCAAACCGCGCGCCAGCCGCTCCAACTCGGCGTGCCCGATCATCGTGCCGGTCGGGTTGTTGGGGTTGGCGATAAAGACCAGCTTGGTCCGCGCCCCGCAAGCCGCCAGAAGCGCGTCAACATCGGTGGTGCGCTCGCGCTCAGGCACGGCAACCGGTGTTGCCCCCGCCGCCAGCGCGGCGATCCGGTACATCAGGAAACCATGCTCGGTAAACAGCACCTCATCGCGCGGCCCGGCGTAGGCTTGGCAAAGAAAGTGAATGATCTCGTCAGATCCGACGCCGCAAATGATGCGATCAGGGTCCAGATCGTGCACCTCACCAATCGCTTGCCGCAGGCTGGCATGATCGGTCGAGGGGTAACGGTGCAGCCGCTGCACCGCGCGCGTATAGGCTTCCTTGGCGCGTTCCGAAGGCCCAAAGGGGTTTTCGTTCGAGCTAAGCTTGATGGCATCGGTGCGCCCGGCCACATGTGCCGCCCCACCTTGATAGAGCGCAATCTTCATAATGCCGGGTTGCGGGCGAATAGCGTCGGTCATGGCAGAACCCCCTGGGATGGCGCCGTTCTAGCGAGCCAGATTGCGCTTTGCCAGTGCGTTGTTGCAAAAGGAAAAGGGCCGCACCCTGCGGCGCGGCCCAGCATTTCGGCTCCGCGACGCGGGACTTAGTTCTTGGCGTAGTATTCGACCACGAGGTTCGGTTCCATCACGACCGGATAGGGCACATCGCTCAAGGACGGCTGACGCACGAAGGTCGCGGTCATCTTGGAATGGTCCACTTCGAGGTAATCGGGCACGTCACGCTCGATCAGCTGCACAGCTTCCAGCACGATCGCGAGCTGGCGCGACTTTTCGCGCACCGAGATCACGTCGCCTTCGGACACGCGGTACGAGCCGATGTTGACGCGCTTGCCGTTGACCAGAATGTGGCCGTGGTTGACGAACTGGCGCGCGGCGAAAACCGTGGGCACGAACTTGGCGCGGTAAACCACCGCGTCCAGACGCCGCTCGAGCAGACCGACGAGGGCTTCACCGGTATCGCCACGCACACGCGCCGCTTCGGTAAAGATCTTGCGGAACTGCTTTTCGGTCAGATCGCCGTAATAACCCTTCAGCTTTTGCTTGGCGCGCAGCTGCGTGCCAAAGTCCGAAAGCTTGTTCTTGCGGCGCTGGCCGTGCTGGCCGGGGCCGTATTCACGCTTGTTGAGCGGCGACTTCGCGCGCCCCCAGATGTTTTCGCCCATCCGGCGGTCAATTTTGTGTTTGGCAGAGGTGCGTTTGGTCACCGCTGATCTCCTTCATCATGCGCCCCATGAACGGGGCAGGAAGGGCGTTGTCCTTTAGCCCGTTTCGGGGCCCGACAGGCATCCCCTTGCGGGGGCCACCAACACCAATGATTGCCCGAAGCAAGTTACCCCGGACCGCGGGCTTATAGGCGGCACCTCAGGCCCCGTCAATGCCCCGTCATACTGTCTTGATTACGAAATGCACGCGGCCGGGTTTTGCGGCCCTCATGCCGCAAGTTCGTGGCGCAAGATCGCTGTTTCGGCCGCGCCCAACCGGCGGCGCGCATAGCCGCCGTAGCTTGCGGTATCAACAGCCAGATTCGGCATCAGTGAAAGCAGCCCGGCGCGATCTTCCGGCGCGATCATCTCAAGCGTCGTGGCGCCGGGATGGAAGCTTTCAGTTTCCAGACCATTGGCCCGCAATATCTGATGCCGCTCGAACATCAGATGCACATATTGCACTTCGCGCAGCCCATGTTCGATGCGCACCGAACCGCCGTTAACCAGATCGCGGGCCGAAACCAAGACCTCGGTCTCGTTAAACAGCGCCCGCGCCGCAGACCCGCGCACCAGCATCCGGTGTTGCGGCGACACCAGAAGATCGCCATCAGGCCGCCCGATGCCGAATGCCCCTGCCCGAAACCGCACAGGCCGGTATTCGGGCATCACATGCAGCCTTGCGCCACTTATCCGCCGCCCACCGGTCCAGATAATTTCCTGCGCCCCGTCGTCGCGCGTCAAAACCCGGTCACCCGGTCGCAAAGTCTCAACCGGGCGCGTGCCCGAGGGCGTGTGGATAAGTGTACCATGGGTAAAGCAAATCACCGACGAAGACGCGACAGGGGCCGACAGTTCGCGTAGTTCAAGCGCGCGGTCCACCACCCAAAGCTCGGTATCGCGCGGGGGCACGCGACCCAAAAACATCAAAAGCCGGGTCGTGGTGCCGGGCAATTCGATCAAACTAACGGAATAGGAGGCGTAGCCATCCGTTACGGTAAAACTTTGTTCCGCATCGGCTTCGATCATATCGATTTCACCGAGCTTGCGGCCACTGACAGCGGCACCCAGAAGCCTGCGCACGGTGCGCGCGGCGCGCCGTCGCGTGTCTGCCTCACCCATCTGCCCTGTCAGCAGCAAGAGCTCTGGCGGACCGTCGATCCGCAGCACTTCGCCGTGCCATCGCCAATCGGAGCCTATCACCAACGCTTCGGGTGGCGCAGCGATTACGCCGTCCACCTCGGTCTGCGCCCATGAAATGACAAAGGTGCCACCTGCGCCTGCCGCCATGCCTGTTCCTGCCACTCTTTTATTATCAGGTCTTTGCGACCCGTTGTTCAGGTAAAGGTAGCAGAGAAATTGGGGCTTGCAAAGCGGCGCGTTCGCCCCGCGCCAATGCGACTCGGGGCATGGGCTCAGAAACCTACACGAAACCGAGTCGAGCCAGATACTTGCCCCTCGGCTTAGCCCGCAAACTCGGGCGAAAGCCAGCGCATCGCAGAACGGGCAAGAGGTCACTTTGCCATGCAACACCTTCACGCGCTTCGCCAAAGCAAAACAGCGCGCCTTCCATCCGCCCTGAGAAAATCGAAGGTCGTGGCGCAAACGCCCGACATCTTTCAGATATCGGGCTGCGTCAGCCTGCCAGCAAGGCCGCTGCCGCCGCTTTCGCCGCCTCGGTGACGCTTTCGCCCGCCAACATGCGGGCAATTTCGCCCTGACGCGCGTCAGCCCCCAACGGCACAACGCGCGAGGTGGTGACGCCAGCCGCCACATGCTTTTCCACCCGCCAGTGATGCGCACCGCGCGCTGCGACTTGCGGGCTATGCGTGACAACCAGCACCTGCGCCGTTTCTGCCAACCGTGCCAAGCGTCGCCCGACCGCATCGGCAGTGGCACCACCTACGCCGCGGTCGATTTCGTCAAAGATCATCACCTGCGCATCAGCGCCACGCATCAGGCAGACCTTCAGCGCCAGCAAAAACCGTGAAAGCTCACCACCCGAGGCGATCCGGTTGAGCGGCCCCGCCGGGGCACCGGGGTTGGTGGCAACCACAAAGGCCACAGCGTCTACGCCTTCTGGCCCCGGCGCGGCGGGTGTGATCTGGGTGGCAAATGCTGCGCGCTCCATTTTCAGCGGCGCAAGTTCAACCGACATGGCTGCATCCAGCCGCCCCGCCGCCTCGCGGCGCAGAGCCGATAGCGCCGCTGCCGCCCCCGCATGTGCTGCATCGGCCTCTGCCAGCGTGGTGCGCAGGGCGCGCAAATGCCCCTCGCCACCGTCAAGCGCGGCCAAGCGCGACCGCAGGCCATCGGCAAACGCGCCCAGATCATCGGCCAATACACCATGCTTGCGCGCCAATGCGCGTATCGCAAACAGCCGCTCTTCGCAGGCTTCCAGTTCCAGCGGGTCGTGGCTAAGGCTTTCCAGCGCGCGTTCAACGCCCTGCGCGGCTTCGCCAAGTTCGATCATCGCGCGCGACAACGCAGCGATTGGAGCGTCAAGCATGCCATCCGCACGATCTGCCACCGCTTCAAGCCAGCGCCCGGCATCGCCCATTGCGCCCTCGGCCCCTTCCCCACCCAATGCGACATAGGCGCGGGCGACATCGCCGCGAATCCGCTCGGCCGCCTGCATCGCGCGGCGGCGGATATCGAGACTGGCTTCTTCGCCGGGCTGAGGTGCCAACTGATCAAGCTCTTTGACCGCGTGGCGCAGAAAATCCTCCTCGCCGCGCACCGCTTCCAGTGCGGCCTCGGCCTCCGCCAGCGCGGTTGCGGCCGCACCGCGCGCCGCCCATGCAGCGCGCACACGGGTCAGCAAAGGCTCGGCACCCGCAAAGGCATCCAGCAGCGCACGGTGGCCGCGTGGGTTCAAGAGGCCGCCATCATCGTGTTGGCCGTGCAGTTCCACCAAAGTGTCGGCAAGCAGGCGCAGCACCTCGGCACTCGCACGGCGATCGTTGACAAAGGCTGTGCGGCGGCCATCGGGCAGCACCTGCCGACGCAGCACCAACTCGTCGCCGACGGCGAGCCCTGCCTCCTCCAGCACCGTTCGCGCGGCATGGTCGGCAGGCAGTTCGAACACCGCCACCACCTCGCCCAGCGCCGCCCCCTGACGCATCAGATCGCCACGTCCACGCCAGCCAAGCACGAAGCCAAGGCAATCGAGCAGGATCGACTTTCCCGCCCCCGTTTCGCCGGTCAGCACATTGAGGCCGGGCTGAAACGCCATGTCCAGCCGGTCGATCAGCAGCATGTCGCGGATCTCAAGTGTCCGAAGCATTCTGCGCCCCCATGAGCGAGCAAGCCGCGCGCAACGCCCGCGCTACAGCCATTCGCCCTTGACGACTTGTCGATAGATTTGCGCAAGCCAGCCATCGCCCTTGCCTTCGGGGGCCAGCCCGCTTCGGCTTAGCAGAGCGTAGCTGTCTTGGTAAAAGCCGGACGACTGGAAATTATGCCCAAGAATCGCTGCGGCAGACTGCGCCTCGTCGGTAAAGCCAAGTGCAAGGTTGGCCTCGACCAGACGGTGCAGCGCCTCGGCGGTGTGCGTGGTCGTCTGATATTGCTCGACTACGATGCGGAAACGGTTGATCGCCGCAGTATAGTGGCCGCGCTTCAGGTAGTAGCGCCCGATCTCCATTTCCTTCGCCGCAAGATGGTCGAAGGCGAGGTCAAACTTGAGAATCGCCGAGCGCGCATATTCGCTGTCAGGGTATTCCTCGATCACCGCGCGCAGCGCCGTTAGCGCCTGAAATGTCAGCCCCTGATCGCGGCCGATTTCATCGATCTGGTCATAGTAGCTTAGCGCCAGCAGATACTTGGCGTAGGCCGCGTCTTCGTCGCCCGGATAGGTATCGATAAAGCGCTGCGCAGCACTGCGTGCGTCTTCGTAGTTCTTGGCCTTGTGATTCACGAAGGCCTGCATGATAAGCGCACGCTTGGCGTATTCGGAATAGGGATAAAGCCGTTCGATTTCTGTGAAATAGCGCAAGGCTTCTTCGGGCTTGGCTGTATTTGCCAGTTCCCATTCGCCGCGCTTGTAGATTTCTTCGGCGCTGAACCCTTCAAGCGGAATCATCTTTTCAGAAGAACCGCCACAAGAACTCAGCACCGCTACAACCAACAGGCTGCCGAAAAATGATGCCGCTGAAATGCCGCGCGCCATGTCCCGCCCAACCCCCGTGTTCTTTCACCCGACAGCGCCCCGTAATGAGGGCTGTTCGGCTCGTCCTAGCACAGAAAAATCCGGTGCGCAAAACGCCTTTCGCGGCAATCGCGGTGATCAGACAAGCAATCCGCCTTCCGGCATGCAATCGGCTAGTGTAACACCGGCGCCGGGCAGCGCATGGGCGCGCGCATTGCTGAGCGGTTCCCACTGCCAGGCAGTCGCATCCGCGAAAAGTGCGCGCAGCAAGCGGTTGGTCAGTGCATGGCCCGCGCGGTTGCCGCTGTAGCGCCCCAGAATCGGCGCGCCGGCCAGCGCAAGGTCGCCCATCGCATCCAGCATCTTGTGGCGCACCGCCTCGCGTTCACGCCGCAGCCCCCCCGGCGAGAGCACACGGTCACCATCGACCACCACGGCGTTTTCATAGCTACCACCCAGCGCCAGCCCGGCTGCCTGCATCGCTTCCACATCGGCGCGGCGGCAGAAGGTGCGGCTATCCATCAGCTCGTGCACGAAAGTGCCGTTGGCCATGTTCAGCGTCAGCGACTGGCTGCCAATCGCCAGATCGGGAAACTCGATCGCGAAATCGATTTCCAGCGTCTCGGCGGGTTCCAGCCGCGCTTGCGCGGCACCTTCACGCACTTCGACGGGCTTGAGAATGCGCAAGGCCCGCACCGGCGCAGCCTGCCGCGTCAGACCTGCGGCGATGAAGGCGCGCACGAAGGGCGCGGCAGAGCCATCGAGAATGGGCACTTCTGGCCCGTCAATTTCCACCAATGCGTTGTGCACGCCGCAACCTGCCAGCGCCGCCATCACATGCTCGATCGTCGAAACGGCGACGCCTTCGGCATTCTCGATCTGGGTGCAAAGGCGCGACGGTGCAACCGCATCCCAGCGCGCGGGCACCCGCGCATCGGCACCCGAAATGTCGCTGCGCCAAAACGTGATGCCAGAATCGACTGCCGACGGGTGCACGGTCATGTGCACCTTGGTGCCGCTGTGCAGACCGACACCGGCGAATTGGACCGGGGAACGTAAGGTGGTTTGCAAAAGCTGGCTCCTGATAGTGGATCGGCCTTGTGGCCCATACGCAGCCCAAGCGGGATGCGCAGGGTCAGCTAAACCTGTGGCAGGGTAAGCTCAACTCACTCTTTGTAACGGGCTGAAACAATCGTGGCGAGGCTTGGCGGCAACCCGCCAATAGGTAGCTATAGCATTGTTTATAATAGTAAAAGGGCCGCGTCATGCGCGGCCCTTTCAGCGTAATCGTGATGTTTTCAGTTCGCTTGCCGGCGCAGAAATGCCGGTATTTCGATGCGATCCTGTTCGGGGTCGCTTGCCGGTTCGTCGTCATAGACCTGCGGCTGCTGCGCGGTTTGCTGCATCGACGGCGCGCGGCGTTCGCTAGCATGCTCGCCGCCGCCACCGGTCATGCGGTTAAGAAACGAGTTGATCGCAAAACGCGACTTTTCAGGTGCTGGCGCTGGTGTCGGGGCAGAGGCGCGGCTTGCCGACATCGGCTGCGATGCTGCCCGCGATGCCTGGCTGGGCGTGCGCGAAACTGCTGCTTGCAACCGGGCAAGCGCCTCGGGCGTGGGCGAACCCGG
>NZ_JBFHIA010000008.1:0-26210 GCF_041596715.1 Phaeovulum sp. | reverse complement strand
GAAAAGCTCAGGCACCCCGGTTCGGCGCGCGTCAGGCGGATGTGTTCGGGCAAATGTTGCGTGACGCGTGCCGCTTCGTCTTGGGTCGTGCAGATCAACTCGCCGGAAAGATGAAAGCTCATTCGCCGCTCCTCATTCGGGGGCGCGCGCATCCTCCTTGCGCGCCCTTGCTCGCTACAAAAGCCGCACCACCGGTGCGCTTTTGCCCAGCTTAGTTGCGGTCTTCGCTCACTCCCACTCGATCGTGCCGGGGGGTTTCGAGGTTATATCGTAGGTCACGCGATTGATGCCGCCAACCTCGTTGATGATCCGCGTTGCGGTTTCGCCCAGAAACTCGTGCGTAAAGGGGTAATAATCGGCGGTCATGCCATCGACCGAGGTCACGGCGCGCAAGGCGCAGGCGAAATCATAGGTGCGCCCGTCGCCCATCACGCCGACCGTACGCACCGGCAAGATCGCCACGAATGCCTGCCAGATCTCGTCATAAAGCCCGTGCTTGCGGATCTGGTCGATAAAGACCGCATCCGCCTTGCGCAGGATCTCCAGCTTTTCGCGGGTGATTTCGCCGGGGCAGCGGATCGCAAGGCCGGGGCCGGGGAAGGGGTGGCGGCCAATGAAATGCGCAGGCAAGCCCAACTCGCGGCCCAAAGCGCGCACTTCGTCCTTGAAAAGCTCGCGCAAGGGTTCGACCAGCTTCAGCCCCATCTTTTCGGGCAACCCGCCGACATTGTGGTGCGACTTGATCGTGACCGAAGGACCGCCCGAGAACGAAACCGATTCGATCACGTCGGGGTAAAGCGTGCCTTGTGCCAGAAACTTTGCACCACCCACGGCATGTGCGTGTTTCTGGAACACGTCGATGAACAGCCGTCCGATGGTCTTGCGCTTGACCTCGGGATCGCTGACCCCTTCAAGCGCGCCAAGGAACAACTCGCTTTCGTCGGCATGGATCAGCGGCATGTTGTAGTGATCGCGGAACATCTCGACCACTTGCTCTGCCTCGCCTTGGCGCAAGAGGCCGTGGTCCACGAAAACGCAGGTCAACTGCTCGCCGATCGCCTCATGGATCAGCACTGCCGCCACCGAACTATCGACCCCGCCCGAAAGCCCGCAGATTACCTTGGCATCACCCACCTGCGCACGGATTCGTGCAATCGCGTCGGCGCGGTAGGCGCCCATCGTCCAGTCGCCAGTAAACCCGGCCAGCCGCACGAAGTTTTCGTAAAGCTTGGCCCCTTTGGGGGTGTGGTGCACCTCGGGGTGAAACTGCACGGCATAAAAGCGCCGCGCTTCGTCGGCGGTAATGGCAAAGGGCGCATTGGGCGAGGTGCCATAGACCGAGAACCCCGGCGCAAGGCGGCTGACGTGGTCGCCGTGACTCATCCAGACCTGCTCGCGCCCCGTCTCGAACCAGCCTTCAAGCAGCGCCAGCGGCGTTCCGGCGGGCGTGACAAAGGCGCGGCCAAACTCTGCTGTGCCGTGGCCCCGTTCGACCTTGCCGCCCAGCATGTGCATCATCACCTGCTGGCCGTAGCAAATGCCAAGGATCGGCACACCAAGCTTGAAAACCCCTGCCGGGGGCATCGGCGCGCCCTCGGAAAAGACGCTGGCAGGCCCGCCTGAAAAGATCACGGCTTTGGGCGCGAAATCGGCCAGAAAGGCGTCGTCCACCTTGTTGTAGGGGTGGATTTCGCAATAGACATTCAGCTCTCGCAGGCGCCGCGCGATAAGCTGCGTAACCTGACTGCCGAAGTCGATGATGAGAAGGCGCTGATGCTGGGTCATGGCCCGGCTTTAGGGCGCAAAACCGCTCGGTGCAAGGGGTCAGCGCAGCGGCCGTGCCGGATCGCGGTAACGGTGCATACCCCCCCAAGGGTCGCGGATAAGGTATTCGCCGGGCGCGGCACCCGCGCTTAGATGGTCGCCATTCAGTGGCACCTTGCCAAAGCCGCCCGGGATGTCGATCACATACCGGGGCAGGGCGATGCCGCTGAGCCGCCCCTGCAAGGCTTCCATGATTGCACGGCCCTCTGCAATCGTGGTGCGAAAATGCGCGGCCCCACGGGCAAGATCGCAGTGGTGCAGATAATAGGGCTTCACGCTTGCCCGAAGCAGGGCGCGAAACAGCGCCTCCAGCGCAGCAGGGCTATCGTTCACCCCGCGCAACAGCACCGTTTGCGACAAAAGCGGCACCCCCGCCTGCACCAGCCGCGCCAATGCCGCGCGGGCGTCTTGGGTCAACTCGTCCGCGTGGTTGGTATGCACCACAAGCCATGTGACGGGAAAAACCTTCAGCGCCGCGATCAGCGCCGGGGTGATGCGTTCGGGCGTAACCACCGGGCCACGGCTGTGCAGGCGCAAAAGCTCGACATGACCAATGGCGGCAAGGCGGCGGGCAATATCGCCAATGCGCCGCGGCGAGAGTGTCAGCGGGTCGCCCCCGGTCAGAATCACTTCGCGGATCGCAGGGCGCGCAGCGATATAGGCCAGCGCCGGGCCAAGTGCTGATTCGGGCAGTGGCCCGCTGCCCCCCACCACCTCGCGGCGAAAGCAAAAGCGGCAGTGCACATCGCAGGTGCGCGTAACGTGCAAGATCACGCGGTCGGGGTAGCGATGCGTAAGGCCGGCCACCGGTGCGTGAGACGTATCACCGATCGGGTCGGAAAGCGCGCCCTCGCCGGGGTCCAACTCGTCCAGCGCGGGAAGAAACTGGCGTGCAATCGGGCCATCGGGCTGTGCCTGCATTGCCTGCGCCATAGCGGGTGCAATGCGGATAGGAAAACCCTGTGCCACCTCGGCAAGTGGCGCTGCGTCGGCGCTTGCCAGCAGACCCGCGTCCATCAACGCGGATAGATCAAGCAGCGGTTTGCGAATGGCGTCAGGGCGCGGCATGATTGGGGCCTTGCAGATAGGCGAAAGGAAAGGGGCGGGGCTGGCCTGTGCGGCAGGCCGCCGGGCGGCGCTGCGCTAGGGCGGTTGCCCGCTTGCGCCAAGCGCCGCATCGCGCCGTTCAGCCCCTAACGCCTCACCAAGGGCAGGCGTATTTACACGGGGCGCGGATGCGTTTGCATGGGGGCGGCCCCAAGGGCCGCCCGCTTTTGCTTAGAACGGGATTTCATCGTCAAAATCGGCACGCCCACCGCCAGAACTGCCGCCAGAGCCGCCGCGCGGCGCACTGTCACGGTCATCGCCGCCAAAGCCGCCTGACTGATCGTAGCCGCCGCCACCGCCGCCGCCGCTCCCACCCTCACCGCGCCCGTCGAGCATGGTCAACTCGCTGCGGAACGGGCGCAACGCCACTTCGGTCGTGTAGCGATCAGCGCCGTCTTTATCCTGCCACTTGCGGGTTTCAAGCTGGCCTTCGATGTAAACCTTTGAACCTTTACGCAAATACTGCTCTGCCACACGCACGAGCGGTTCGGAATAGATCGCGACCGAATGCCACTCCGTGCGCTCTTTGCGTTCGCCCGACTGCTTGTCGCGCCACGACTCCGAGGTCGCGATGCGCAGGTTCGCGACCTTGCCGCCCGAGGGGAAAGACCGCACTTCCGGGTCGCGCCCGAGATTGCCGATCAGGATAACCTTGTTGACCGAACCCGCCATGATACCTCCGCCAAAATCCGCTGCATTTGCCGCCTTAGACCACTCGAACAGGGTTAAGGAAAGCTGAATTGTAATGTCTCGCTGCGGCAGAAACCAGCCACAGGTTTACACACGCGCTAGCCAGCGCAGCCCGGCGCGGCTATAGTAACTGCTGTTCTGCGGCCGAAAGGGATGCGATTGCAGAGGCTTTTGACAGGGGCATTGCTGTGCCTGCTTCCGCTAAGCGCGGCAGCTGAGGGGCTGCAACTGGGCGCGGTCTTGCCTGCCAATCGCCGCGCGGCCTTTGCAGCGCAGAGCGCATTTCTGGATTCGCATCTGGCCCAGCAGTACGAGAACTCGGCGCGGCTGCGCCCGGCCTCGGCCAACGATGATGGCGAGATCCCGTCTTGGCGCGGCACCTATCGGGGCGAGCACCTTGCCACCGCACGCAGCGCCGCGCGCCAGCATGGGGTGCCAGAGGAATTGTTCCTGCGCCTCGTGCAGCAAGAAAGCGGCTGGAACGAAACGGCGGTTTCGCCCAAGGGCGCGGTGGGGCTTGCGCAGCTGATGCCCGATACTGCGGCCGCGTTGGGGGTAGACCCGACCGATGCGGCACAAAACCTCAACGCAGGCGCGCGCTATCTGCGCACACAATATGACCGCTTCGGCAGTTGGCGATTGGCGCTGGCCGCCTACAACGCTGGCCCAGAGACCGTAGTCGAATACGGCGGCGTGCCGCCGTTCGAGGAAACCAAGTCCTACGTCAAGGCGATCTTGGGCAGCTAAACCCGTATCAGGGCAGAATACGCGTGTATTTGGTGCCCGCCAGCGACGCCCCGGCGATCAGCCCCGATTGGCCATAGACCAGCGCGATGATCGGCGCGAGCGTGGTGGTGGTGTCGGTGCCAATCGCGCCGCCGCCATCTGGCGTGGCGTAGCGCGCATCCGCCCCCAGCGCCCAGCCGTCCGAGCGGCGAAAATCGCTCAGCGCCTGTTCGGTCATGAAGAACAGCGCGTGCGAGTATTGCTGAATCCCGATCTGTGGGCCCACGCTGGCCTCGGCGGCAGCGTAGTAATCGACCGTTGCGTTGTTGATGCGCAGCGCGCCGCGCCCGAAGGCCCCGCCAAACCACAGCCCCGCCTCTGTCATCAGCGGCATGTAGAGCACGCCAACCGATTTGTTCAGCAAATCCTGCGTGCCGGGATAGCGCGAAAGCAGGAATGCGCGGGCCTCATCAACGCGCGCGTCGATCTGGCTTGCGCCCTTGCTGCCGATGCCATTGCCACAAGCGGCAAGACCAAGGCTTGCAGTGCCGGTAACGATAAGGCTGCGACGTGTGATCTGCGTCATGGGATGCTCCCTCATGGTGTTCAGGCCTTGTGCGGGCCCAATTAACACCACTTATAGGCGCATTTCCGCCACCTGTCACTCAGTCTTGTAGGCGTTCGGCAATTCGGTGCCGGTTAGCCGCAGCCTAGCAAACGCGCCGCACGGGGGGCGAAATAGGTTAGCACTCCGTCGCATCCGGCGCGGCGAAATGCCATCAGGCTTTCCATCATCACCGCATCGCCCTTGATCCATCCGGCGCGCGCCGCGCCCTCGATCATCGCGTATTCGCCCGAGACCTGATAGGCATAGGTCGGTGCCCCGAACGCGTCTTTCACCCGCCGCACGATATCGAGGTAGGGCATACCGGGCTTGACCATCACCATATCGGCACCCTCGGCCAGATCGCGCGCCACCAGACGCAGCGCCTCGTCGGAATTGGCTGGGTTCATCTGATAGGTCTTCTTGTCGCCCTTAAGCGCGCCCGACGCCCCCACCGCGTCGCGGAATGGCCCATAAAACGCCGAAGCGTATTTGGCCGAATACGACAGGATCGCCACGTCCTTGTGCCCAGCCGCCTCCAGCGCGGTGCGCATCGCGCCGATGCGCCCATCCATCATGTCTGAAGGGCCGATGATATCGGCCCCCGCATCGGCCTGTGCCAGCGCCATTTTCACCAGCGCCGCGTTGGTTTCGTCGTTCAGAATGATGCCGTCGCGCACCAGCCCGTCATGCCCGTTGGCGTTATAGGGGTCCAGCGCCACATCGGTCATGATCGCAACCTCTGGCACCGCTGCCTTGATCGCGCGGATCGTGCGGTTCACAAGGTTATTCTCGTCCCAAGCCATTTCGCAGGCTTCGGTTTTCAGCGCGGGGTCGGTGTAGGGAAACAGGCAGATCGCCGGTATCCCGAGGCTTGCGGCCTCTTCCGCTGCCGCAACCGCACCTTCCAATGTGCGCCGCGCGACACCGGGCATCGAGGCAATCTCGACATCGGCACCGGGCACATCGGTCACGAAGATCGGCCAGATCAGGTCTTTCACCGACAAATGGTTTTCCTGCGCCAGATCGCGCAGTGCCGCGGTGCTGCGCAGGCGACGCAGCCGTGTTGCGGGGAAGGGGGCCTGGATCGGGTTCATGGCGGGGCCTTTCGCGTATGGGTGCCTTTCTGCGTGGCACGGAAAGCGCGCCACCTCAAGGGGCTGCTGAGGGTGGTTCCGCTCGGTCAAAACTTGCACTAGTGTCGCGCGACGCGAGCCGGAGCCCCGACTGGACATGTTTGAGACCCTGACCGACCTGATCGACATGCGCTCGTTTTCCAACCTCTGGTATTGGATCGCGCTTGCAGTTGCATGGTCAACCGCTTCGCGCTGGGTTGTTGGCGTGCCGTGGGATCTGGTGATCCGCGCCCGTCGCCGGCGTGGCGAGGCCGAACAGCAATTGCACGCGCTGATTCAGATCAACGTGGCGCGCTATCTTACGGTGGCGCGCGAGGGTGGGCTTGTTGCTACGGCGATGGGGTCATTTCTGCTGACCGTTCTGGTGCTGCTGGGTTTTGTGTATGATGTAGAGCTTGCGCAGGCGATCTCGTTTATCGCCGTTCCGATGGTGCTGGTCGGTTGGCTGACCCTGCGCGTGGCGGCCGCCTATGAGGCGGCGCTCAAGGCCGAAGGCCCGCCCTCAACCGAAGTATTGATCCGCGCGATGTCGCGCCATCGGCTGCATGTGCAGCTGATCGGCATCGTGTCGCTGAGCGTCACCGCCTTCTGGGGCATGCTGCAAAACTTCAATTATTCGATTCTGAACTAGGGGCTGCGCGTGGAAAAACCGGCCCATATCACCCTTTCAGGGGCCCCCGAAGGCTTTGATGCGCGCCTGCTCGCACGCGAATTGGCGCGTGGGCAAACGGTGCTGCATGTGGCGCGCGATGACCGCAGGATGGAGGCGATGCGCGCCGCTCTTGCGTTTTTCGCGCCCGAGGCGGTGGTGCTGGAGTTTCCAGCGTGGGATTGCCTGCCCTACGACCGCATTTCACCCAACCCGGCGATTTCGGCAGCACGCATGGCGACCGTTGCGGCACTGGCGCAGGGCCGCCTGAGCGGCCCCTTCGTGCTGCTGACCACGCTTGCCGCCGCGATGCAGCGCCTTCCCGCTCGCGCGGTTCTTGCCGAGGCGAGCTTTTCCGCGCGCGTGGGCGGGCGCATCGACGAGGCGGCGCTGCGTAATTTTCTCGCACGCATGGGTTTTTCGCCCGCTTCATCGGTTTCAGAGCCGGGCGATTTTGCGGTGCGTGGCGGCATCATTGATATCTTCCCGCCCGGCGAAGGCGGGCCGGTGCGGCTTGATCTGTTTGGTGACGTGCTCGACGGCGCGCGCCGATTTGACCCGATCAGCCAGCGCACCACACAAAAGCTCGACTCGGTAGAGCTTGCGCCTGTCAGCGAGGTGATCCTAGACGAGGCTGCGATTGCGCGGTTTCGGCAGAACTATCGCGTGGAGTTTGGCGCGGGCGGCACCGACGATCCGCTATACGAGGCAGTCAGTGCCGGGCGCAAACATGCGGGTATGGAACACTGGTTAGGGTTTTTCCACGAACGGCTGGAAACCCTGTTCGACTATCTGCCCACAGCCTCGATCCTGCTTGACGATCAATGCGATGCGCAGCGGCTTAGCCGTTGGGAAGGCATCGAAGACCAGTATGACACCCGCCGCGAGGCGATGACGCGCCGCGACCGGCTCGATTCTGTCTATAAACCCGCGCCGCCTGCGCTGCTTTACCTTGACGATGCGGCTTGGGGTGCGGCCTTGGCAGGGCACCGCACGGTGCAACTGGCCGTCAACGCACGCCCGACCGGGCTTGGCGTGCTGGACGCGGGCGGGCGGATCGGGCGCAATTTCGCGCCCGAGCGGCAGTTAGAAAATGTCAGTCTTTTCGGGGCTTTGAAAGACCATATTCGCGCGCGTATCACGCGTGATACGGTGCTTGTCGCGTCATTTTCCGAAGGTGCGCGCGAACGTCTGAAGGGCCTGCTGGAAGACGAAGGGTTGCAAGGCGCCTCTCTTGTGCGCGATGCGCGCGACCTCAAACCCGGCAACCTTGGCCTTGCGGTTTGGCCGCTGGAACAAGGTTTCGAGGCCGACGGGATGACCGTGATTTCCGAGCAGGACGTGCTTGGCGATCGCTTGATTCGTGCACCGCGCCGCAAGCGGCGTGCCGAGAACTTTCTGACCGAGGCGCAAAGCCTTTCGCCCGGCGATCTGGTCGTGCACGTCGATCACGGGGTGGGGCGCTACAAGGGGCTTGAAACCATCACCGCGCTCGGTGCCCCGCATGATTGCGTGGCGCTGGAATACGCGGGCGGTGACCGGCTGTTCCTTCCGGTTGAAAACATCGAACTGCTCAGCCGCTACGGCCACGAGGAAGGGCTGCTCGACAAACTCGGCGGCGGTGCGTGGCAGGCCAAGAAGGCGCGGCTGAAAGAGCGTATCCGCCTGATCGCAGAGCGGCTGATGCGCGTGGCTGCCGAACGACACCTGCGCTCGGCCCCGATCTTGCAAGCCCCGCATCATGAATGGGAGGCCTTTGCCGCGCGTTTTCCATGGACCGAAACCGACGATCAGCTTTCGGCGATCGAAGATGTGGTGGCCGACCTTGCCGCGGGTAGCCCGATGGACCGGCTGGTGGTCGGCGATGTCGGCTTTGGCAAGACAGAGGTGGCTATGCGTGCCGCCTTCGTGGCCGCGATGAGCGGCCAACAGGTGGCGATCATCGCGCCGACCACGCTTTTGGCCCGCCAGCATTACAAAACCTTTTCCGAACGCTTCCGCGGCACCGCGCTAAACCTGCGGCCACTGTCGCGCTTCGTTTCGGCGCGCGATGCGGCGCGCACCCGCGAGGGGTTGGCCGATGGCACGGTTGATATCGTGATCGGCACCCATGCGGTGCTGGCCAAGGGCGTGCGCTTTGCCAACCTCGGGCTTCTGGTGATCGACGAAGAGCAGCACTTCGGCGTGGTTCACAAGGAACGGCTGAAAGAGATGCGCTCTGAAGTGCATGTGCTGACGCTGACCGCCACACCGATTCCACGCACCTTGCAGATGAGCCTTTCGGGGGTGCGCGAATTGTCGATCATCGGCACGCCACCGGTCGATCGGCTTTCCATCCGCACCTATGTCAGCGAGTTTGACAGCGTAACGCTGCGCGAGGCGCTTTTGCGCGAGCATTATCGGGGCGGACAAAGCTTTTATGTCACCCCGCGTATTGCCGATCTGCCCGAAATCGAAGAGTTCCTGCGCGAACAGGTGCCCGAGATCAGCTTTATCGTTGCGCACGGGCAAATGGCGGCGGGCGAGCTTGATGAGCGCATGAACGCGTTTTACGACGGCAAATATGACGTGCTGCTGGCTACCAGCATCGTTGAAAGCGGGCTCGATATTCCGACCGCCAATACCATGATCGTGCACCGCGCCGATATGTTCGGCCTGTCGCAGCTTTACCAGATACGCGGCAGGGTCGGGCGCGCGAAAACCCGCGCCTATTGCTACCTGACCACCCGCCCGCGCAAGCCGCTGACCCCCGCCGCAGAAAAGCGCCTGCGCCTTTTGGGAAGCCTCGACAGCCTTGGCGCGGGCTTCAACCTTGCCGCGCAAGATCTTGATCTGCGCGGCGCGGGAAACCTGCTGGGTGAAGAACAATCCGGGCATATCAAGGAAGTCGGCTACGAGCTTTATCAGGCGATGCTGGAAGAAATGATCGCCAAGTTGCGTTCGGGCGCGCTGGTCGGGCCTTCGGATGATGACGACCAGTGGGCACCGCAGATCAACCTTGGCGTGCCGGTGCTGATCCCCGAACCTTATGTGCCCGACCTCGACACGCGGCTGGGGCTATATCGCCGCCTCGCACGGCTGACGACCAAACCGGAACTGGAAGGCTTTGCGGCAGAGTTGATCGACCGCTTCGGCCCCTTGCCGCGCGAGGTTAACACGCTGATGCTGGTGGTGCGGATCAAGGCGATGTGCCGCCGCGCGCTGATTGCGCGCATGGATGCCGGGCCAAAGGGGGCCACCGTGCAGTTTCACCTCGACAAGTTCCCCAATCCGGCGGGGCTGGTCGAGTTTCTTACCGCAGAGCGGGGCATGGCGAAGATTACGGGCAACAAGCTGGTGCTGCGCCGCGACTGGGGCACCGAGGCAGAGCGCATCAAGGGTGCCTTCGCGATTGCCCGCGATCTGGCCGAAAAGGCGCGCGACGTGGGGGCCAAGGCCAAGACCTGAGCGTTGCGCGCTCAGATATCGGTCGCACGCCCCATCAACGTCCAGGCGATGCCCGAGGCGATCAGCGCACCCAGCACCACAGGCATTGGGGTGCCGTTAAACGCAAGCCCGATGGGGGCCGCAATCGCCACCGCGCATACCGTGGAAAGCGCCATCACCACCGAGGCGGTCATGCCCGCGAGGTGGCCCATGTGCTGCATCGTAAGCGCGTTGAGGTTGCCAAACGTCACCCCCGCCATAAAGAAAAGGCTGACAGCCCAAAGAAAAAAGACTGCAAACCCCGCCCCGCCCGGCAAGGCCATCGCCCCCAGCATCAGCGTTGCTGCGACCACTTGCATCGCATAGGCCGCGCGCACGATCCGCCGCATACCCAGCCGCACCACGAAGCGCGCGTTCAGCAGCGTGCCCGCCCCTGACAAAAGCGCCATCAGTGCAAACCAGCGCGGAAAGGCATCGGTAATACCGTAGACGTCGGAAAAGATCTGCTGCGCCGAAGACAGCAATGCAAACATCTGCCCGAAGCCCAGTGCCAGAACGAGCGTGTAAAGGCGCACCTCTCGGCTGCCCAGCACCTCTGCTGCGCCGGCCCGCAACGTTGCAAGGCGAAATGGTCGCCGCTTTTCAGGGGTAAGCGTTTCGGGCTGGCGCAGATAAAGCCATGTTACCGCGCCGCCGGAAAAGAGGATGAACGCCACGAACACGCCGCGCCAACCGGCAACCGAAATGATCAATTGCCCCAGCGCCGGTGCCGCAGCCGGAATCAGGATGAAGATCATCGAGATGAAGCTGGTCACGCGCGCCATCTCGCGCCCCGAATACTGATCGCGCACCAGCGCCATGCTGGCGATGCGCGGCCCTGCTGCGCCGACGCCTTGCAAGAATCGCGCGGCGAGCATCATTTCGAGGTTTTGGGCCATGGCACCAAGGCCTGCGCCCAGAATGTAAAGGCCCACGCCCCAGCCGATCGTGCGCCTGCGCCCCAGCGCGTCGGCCAGTGGCCCGGCAAAAAAGGTGCCAAGCCCCATACCCAGCATGAAGGCGGTCAGTACCAGTTGCGCGCGGTTCACGTTGTCGGGCGTCAATTCAGCGGCGATCTCGCCCAGCGCGGGCAGCATCGCGTCGATGGCAAAGGCCACGATTGCCGAAAGAAAGGCCAGCAGGGCGGTAAACTCAAACAGCTTCAACTTTGCTTGCGGCATGGAATGTCTTGTCGATAGGGGCGGGACAGTGGCTTGGCAGCTGCCGCGGTGATGGCCGGAAGGGCCGGAAAAGAGGGGCAGGTCGAACCAAACCACCAAGGAAACCGTTTTGCAGGCGCGACGTTCGGCCGCAAGGGCTGTTTTGCGTGACGATTGCATATGCGCAAGTGGCGCGGCGTCACGCGTGCACTGTTCGGTGTGCTCAGCCTTGCGTCTTGGCCGAAAGCTCGTCGATCACTTGCAACCAGAAATCGGCACCCTGCGCACCTTCGACGGCGTGGGTATTGGCGATGACAAAGGTTGGCACCGCGCGCACGCCACGCGCGCGCGCATGTTCCTCGCGGGCGCGGGTTTCTTGGGTGTCGGCATCGCTGGCCAGAAGGCGGGCGACCAGTTCGCGGTCCATTCCCGCCGCGGCGGCAACCTCGGCCAACACCTCGGGTGCGCCAATGTCGCGCCCTTCGGCCCAATAGGCGTGCATCAGCCCCGCCATGACCCGGTCTTGCGCGCCCTCTAGCCCCGCCCAATAGATCAGGCGGTGCGCATCAAAGGTGTTGGGGCGGCGGGTGATGGCGGCGATATCGACCGCAACCTCTGCCACTTTGGCCGCCTGTTCCACCTGCGCATTGATGCGCGCGACCGCCTCGGGGCCGCCGAACTTTGCCTCCATATAGGTTTGCCGGTCATGCCCTCCGGGCGGCATTGTCGGGTCTAGCTGATAGGGGTGCCATGCGATGGTCAACCCATGCCCGGGCCGTTGCGCCAGCGCTGCCATCAGATGTGCGCGCCCGATCAGGCACCAGGGGCAGACAGGGTCTGCAAAAATATCAAGCGTGGTCATCGTGTGGCCCCCTTTGTGCCAAGCAGCACCATTGCCCCGATGGCGATGAAAGCGCCGCCCGTCAGGCGGTTGAAGGCGCGCGCGTGGCGGATGAGCAAAGGCGCAAGCCGCCCCGCCGCCGCGCCGAGGCCAAACTCCACCGCCAGTTCCGCGACCCCGAGCGTGGCCCCCAGCACCAGAAATTGCGGCAAAAGCGGGCGCTCGGGTGCCATGAACTGCGGCAGGAACGTCGTGAAGAACAAGATCGTCTTGGGATTCGACAGCATCACCAGCGCGCCCTGCATCGCCGCGGTGCGACGGCGCAGCGATACCCTCGTGTCGGTGGCGCGGGGCGCGCGCGCGGCCAGACCCGGCGCGCGCCAAAGCCTAAGCCCAAGCCAGACAAGATAGGCCGCGCCAACCACCTTCAGCGCGGTGAAAGCAGTCTCAGAGGCCAGCATCAGCGCGCCAAGCCCCGCCATCGAGGCCGCCACCATCGCCAGCATCGCCGCGACCGAGCCCATGGCCGTAAAGGCCGCGCGGCCAAACCCGCCCCGCGCGCCGTGGTCTAGCACCAGAAGCGAGTTTGGCCCCGGCGTCAGCGCCAGCGCCAGCGAGGCTGCGGCAAAGACCAGCCAGAGGTCAAAATCCACGACGCGCCTCCTCAGCGCGGCGCATGATGCCGCGGTTCAGCTTGCCGTTCGCGTTGCGCGCAAGCGATGGCAGATGCACGAAAACCCGCGGCTGCTTGTAGCGCGCAAGGCATGACGCGGCATGGGCTTCAAGTTCTGCCTCGCTGGCCGGTCCAGTGTAGAACGCGGCGATCACCGTAACCTCGGGCTGTACGCGCAATTCCACCGCCGCAACATCGCCGGCACCCGGATGGGTGTGCAGCGCCGCCTCTACCTCAATCGGCGAAACGCGGTAACCGCCCGCGTTCATCATGTCGTCCGAGCGTGCGACGTAGGAAATGGCGCCGTCTTGCCCCATCTGCACCGTGTCGCCCGTCAGGAACCATTCGCCCGAAAACCGTGCCGCGGTTTCTTCGGGGGCGTACAGGTAGCCAAGGAAAAGCCCCGCATCACTACGGTGCACGGCCAGCACGCCCGGCTCGCCCCGTGGCACGGGTGCGCCATCCGGCCCCAGCACCGCCACCTTTCGCCCCGGTTGCGGATAACCGATAGCACCAAGGGGGGCTGGTTTCTCTGGTGAGCCCGAGATGAAGGTCGAACATTCCGACATGCCAAGCGCTTCATGTAGGGTGGTGCCGCTGGCTTCTTCCCATGCCGCGCGAAGCGCAGGCGATAACGATTCCCCAGCGCTGAGCCCGTGCCGCAGGCGTGGCAGCACCAGCCGTGAATCGTATTTGAGAATCTGGCGATAAACACCCGGCACGGCGGCAAATATCGTTGCATCATACCGGCGCAGCAAAAGTGCGAGTTGGTGCGCCCCGACCCCGTCGCCGGGGATCAGCGCGGTGGCACCCACCGACCAAGGGTCCATCAGCCCGGTGCCAAGCGTATAGGTCCAGTTGAAGGCCCCAGCGTGCATCAACCGGTCGTCCTCGCCGAGTCCATACCAGCCCGCGTGCATCCGTCGCCGCGCCCAAATCGCACGATGCGCGTGGGCCACCGCGCGCGGCCGCCCCGAAGTGCCCGAGGTGTAAACGATATAGGCCAGCCGCTCAGGGTCGCCCATCGCATAAGGCGCGGGGGGCAAGTGTTCAAACTGGCGCAGCGCAGATTCGCGCAGCACCGGGGCAGGGTGATCGGGCAGCGCGATGCCTTCGCCTGCCACGATCAGCGCAGGGTCAAGCTCGACGGCGAGCTTGGTGATTTCAGGTGCTGTCAGCTGCGACGAGGTCGGCACCGGCACTAGGCCTGCGGCAATAGCGCCCAAAAACGCCACCGCAAACTCGGGCGTGTTGCCAAGACGCAGCAAGACCCGGTCTTGCGGCAGCAACCCCATGCCCAAGAAACCGCTGGCCGCGCCGCGCACCGCCTCTTGCAGCCGCGCATAGCTCCAGCGTTCTGCGCCCTCGGCCGTGACAATCAGCAGTGCCGATTTGGTGCCAAGCTCGGGCGCGCGCGCAAGCACATGCGCGGCCATGTTGAATGGCGCAGGGCAAGGGTCGGGTGCGGCTTGGTGGTGGACAGACAGCATGCCATCCTGCTACCCGTGCGGCGCATGGGATGCAACTGGGTCTGCCTGCGCCTTGCGCGCCGTGACCCGGCGGAACGGCGGCGATGGGCGAGATAGATCAGACAAGACTGCGGCTGGTGCGCGAAGGTGGCGAGACGCATGTGGCCGAAACGCTGGACCTTGCCGCGCGGGTGCGCGAGTTGCGCAAGGCGCGCGGCTGGACATTGGAGCGCGCGGCAAAACAGGCCGGGCTGGCGCGCTCGACCCTCTCAAAAATCGAGAACGGGCAGATGTCGCCCACTTGGGATGCGCTGAAAAAGCTGGCCGACGGGCTGGCGATATCGGTGCCGCAGTTGTTCACCCCGGCCCCGCACGGCGAACCCTCGGCGCGCATGACCGTAACGCGCGCGCAAACCGGCACGCGGCAGGTAACAACGACCTATGAACACGAGCTTCTGGCCGGGGCGCTGACGCACAAGCAGATGCTTCCCTACCGCGCCCGCATCCGTGCCCGCCGCTTTGAAGATTTCGGCGGCTGGGTGCGCCATGATGGCGAAGAGTTCTTGCTGGTGCTGACGGGCATGGTGCGGCTGTTCACCGAGTTTCACGAGGCCGTCGATTTGCGCCGGGGCGACAGCGCCTATTACGACGCGCGCATGGGGCATAACCTGATTTCGACATCGGAAGACGATGCGACCGTGCTTTGGGTCACCTCACTGGTCTGACGCCCCGCCGACTATTTTTCGGTGTCGTCGCCAAAGCGCGCGTCGTCATCCGACTCGTCTTCGCCCTCGCCGACATATTTGGCCGAAAGTGCTATCGACTGGTTGTCATGGCGCGGGTCCATGACCACGTCCGAGGGCAATTCGCCCATCATCCATTCGCGTATCGACTCGCGTGCTTCGGAAACCTCGTCGCCGGTCAATTCGGCGATATACGCAATGAAGGCGCGCTGATCGCCGTCAACCTCCTCAAGCATCGATTCCTCGGCATCTGGCCAGCGATCAAGAATCGCCTCGAAGAAAGCGGGCCAGTTTTCCTGCACATGGTGCCATTTCATCGCCTGGTCCTCCGTCGCGTTGTCCCTTGATTCAGATCTATAGCCAAGCGGGCCAATTTCAACCTCGCCGCGCGCCGATCAGCGCGCGGGTTCGTACCACCAGACATCAGGCTGATACCCCAGCCAGTCGCCATAAAGCGGAACATGCTCGGGGTAGCGCAACGTGGCGTCATGGGCGAGGCGCGAGACCGGGCTGAACCAGATCGGAATCACATAGCGCCCGGCGGTCAGGATACGGTCAAGCGCCTGCGTCGCGGCAATGAACTCTGCCTGATCCTGCGCGTTGAGCATCGCCGAGATCATGGCTTCGGCGGCGGGCGAGGCCATGCCCATCCAGTTGCGGCTGCCCGGCTCGTTCACACCTTGCGATCCCCAGTAAAGCATCTGCTCATTGCCGGGGCTGAGCGACAGGCCGCGGAAATACCAAGCCATGTCAAAATCATAAGCGTTGGTGCGTTCGGTGTATTGCGCCGAGTCGACCTGCGAGACAGTCGGGGTGATGCCCAGCCGCGACAGCGCCTGCGTATAGATCTCGACGATCGAGGTCACTTCACGCGCACCCTGTGACAGCACGATCTCGAAGGTGAAGGGGGTGCCGGTGGCATCTTTCAGCACACCGTCTTGCACGGTCCAGCCTGCGTCTTGCAGCAATGCAAGGGCGGTGCGGGTGTTGGCGCGATTAAGCTCTGTCCCATCGCCGACCGGCAGGGTGTATCCCTCGATCGTGCCGGGGGGCAGATCGGCCGCGAAGGGCGCAAGCAATTCGGCCACGCGCCCGGTGGCAGGGCCGGGCTTCATACCCAAGGGAGAGTTCGAGAAATACGAGGTGATGCGGGGCTGGGTGCCGCCGTTCAGGGTTTGGTTGATGAACTCGAAGTTGAATGCCTGAATCAGCGCCTCGCGCACACGCCAATCGGCGAATTGTGCGTGGCGTGTGTTGAACACAAGGCCGGTGATGCCCGAGGGCCGCTGGTGCGGGATCACCGATTTCACGACGCGCCCCTCTGTCACCGCCGGGAAGTCATAGGCGGTTTCCCATTTGGCCGCGTTTCCCTCGCGCCAGCTGGTAATCTCGCCCGCCTTGAACGCCTCGAAAACGATGCCGCCGTCGCCAAAATAGTCATAGCGGATTTCGTCAAAGTTGTGCTGACCGCGGTTGAAGGGCAGATCGGCCCCCCACCAATCGGGGTTGCGTTTCAGCACGATGTAGCGACCATCCTCAAAACGGTCGATCACATAGGGCCCCGAGCCGATTGGCGGCTCTAGCGTGGTGGCGGTGAAATCCTTGCCTTCCCACTGTGCGCGGCTCAGCACCGGGCGCATACCCATCAGCAACGCCAGTTCGCGGTCCGGTTCGGTGAAGGTGAAGCGCAGGCTTCGCGGGCCGGTCTGTTCCATCTTCGCGACCTTGGCCCAAGCGGTATGATAGCGCGGGTGGCCAAGCGTGCCCAAGGTCTCGTAACTCCACATCACGTCATCAAGTGTGACCGGGCTGCCATCGGAAAACCGCGCGCCCTCGCGCAGCGTGAACTCGACCCAACTGCGCGCCTCATCGGTTTCGATGCTTTCTGCCAGAAGCCCGTATAGCGTGAAGGGTTCGTCATAGCTGCGGCCCATCAGCGACTCGACCACATAAGACCCGATCGCGGCCGGGGCGCGGCCCTTGAGGATCCAGGGGTTGAGCGAATCGAAGCCGCCCGATTCGCCGAATCGGATCTCGCCGCCCTTTGGCGCATCGGGATTGGCTTGCGGAAGATGGGTGAAATCGGCGGACAGGGCAGGGGCACCGTACATGGCAATGGCGTGCTGCGGCTCTGCCCCAGCGCCTGCGCCCATGAAAACAAGCCCGAAAGCTGCGGCGCAAAGGCGCATTCCGTGGAAAAACACCGATCTCGCCATGGCAACAATCTCCCTCTGACCCGCATTTGCTGGAAGAAGGCTATCCAAGCGCGCGGTATCGCGCAAACTTTTCTCTTGGAGAGCGGCGGAGTTAGGCTTATAACATAGACACTGCTCGATAGGTTTCTTGCCTGTATGAAACCTGCCTCATGACTTGACGCCCGCCTTGTGCGGGCGTTTTTTTTGCTCCATGCCTTGCGTTGGAACGTCAGGGGAGCATCAGCATGACACTTCGCGGCAAGAGCGCCATCATCACCGGATCAAACTCGGGCATTGGCCTTGGCGTAGCGCGCGAATTGGCGCGGGCGGGGGCGGATGTGGTGCTGAACTCGTTTACCGACCGGCCCGAAGATCATGCACTGGCGGCTGAACTGGCGGCCGAGTTCGGTGTGAGCGCGCGCTACATCAAGGCGGACATGTCGATCGGTGATGAATGTCGGGCGCTGGTGGATCAGGCGGGTGGCTGCGATATTCTGGTGAACAACGCAGGCATCCAGTTCGTGGCACCGATCGAGACGTTCCCGGCCGCGAAGTGGGATGCGATCATCGCGATCAACCTTTCGTCGGCGTTTCACACGATTGCCGCAGCGCTGCCCCATATGCGCAAGCGTGGCTGGGGCAGGGTGGTGAACATCGCCTCGGCGCATGGGCTGACCGCCAGCCCCTACAAAGCCGCCTATGTGGCGGCCAAGCACGGGATCGTCGGGCTGACCAAGACGGTGGCGCTGGAAACCGCGCAAGAGCCGATTACCGTGAACGCGATCTGCCCGGGCTACGTGCTGACGCCGCTGGTCGAAGCGCAGATCCCCGATCAGATGAAAACCCACGGCATGAACCGCGAGGATGTCATCAAGAAGGTGATGCTAGAGCGTCAGCCCTCGCGAGAGTTCGCCACGGTCGAACAGCTTGGCGGCACCACGGTGTTTCTGTGCAGCCCGTCGGCCGAGCAGATCACGGGCACCACGATCTCGGTCGATGGCGGCTGGACCGCGCTTTGATCTTAGGAGGCAGGCGTTTTGGCTGCGGCGCGCGCCTTGGCCTTCGCCACGGCCTTTGCCGCAGCGGCTGACCCCACCAACGGCGCAGTGGGGTAAACCAGCCCTGCCGAAATGATCAGCTTGGCGGCATCTTCGACGCTCATGTCCAGATAGATCACATCGCTTTCGGGCACATAAAGCAGATAGCCCGAGGTCGGGTTGGGCGTGGTTGGCAAGAACACCGACAGAATCGTTTCGCCATGCGGGATCTTTTCGGCAAGTTCGCCCCGCGCCTTGGTCGAGACAAAGCCAATCGCCCAGATCCCCATGCGCGGGTATTCAAACATGCAGGCGCGGTCGAAAGTCGCTTCGTTCTGCGCGAACACGGTTTCGGCGATCTGCTTGATACCATTGTAGATCGAACGCACCACCGGCATCCGATCCACCATGTCCTCGCCCCAGTTCAGCAGCGAGCGGCCGAAAAAGCCCTTGGCCATCCAGCCCATGATGATCGTGAAGACAAGAAAGATGATGACGCCGACGCCGCGCAGGTTGACGCCCATATATTTGTCGGGCCGCCATTGTGCGGGAATGAAGGGCAGCACTACCCCGTCGATCCAGCCAGTCACGGTCCAGATAAGCCAGAGCGTAAGGCCGATAGGCATGACAACGACCAGCCCGGTCAGAAACGAGGCCCGGAGCGATGCGAGAATCCGCCGACGGCGCACTGGCTGCGGATGCGGATCTTCTTGTTCAGTCATGACTTTCCCCTGCTGCGCGCCAAATCTAGGTGCGCTGCGGCGTTGCGGCAATGGGTCGGCTAGGATTGCCCGACAATTTCTCGCGCGATTGCAGCAGCCAGCCGCGCATTCGCAAGCACCAGTGCGATATTTGCGGTAAGCGAGTGTCCGTCGGTCAACTCGAACAGGCGTTCGAGCAGGAACGGCGTCACCGCTTTTGCGCCGATGCCTGCCGCAGCAGCTTCGGCCAGCGCACGCTCGATCACCGGAGAAATCTCGGCGCGGGCGATTTCGGCTTCGGGTGGGATCGGGTTCGCCACCAGTTGCCCACCGGGCAGGCCAAGTGCTGCGCGCATCTTGTGCGCGGCGGCAATTTCGGCGGCGCTGTCCATACGCAGCGGTGCGCGCAGGCCGGAATCGCGTGACCAGAAGGCCGGAAAGGCGTCTTGCCCGAAGGCGATCACCGGCACGCCTAGGGTTTCGAGCACCTCGAGCGTTTTGGGCAGATCGAGTATCGCCTTCGCCCCTGCGGCCACGACGGTAACGGGGGTTTCGGCAAGCTCGCGCAAATCGGCCGAGATATCGAAGCTGTGCTCTGCACCCCGGTGCACGCCGCCGATACCGCCCGTGGCAAAGACCGAAATCCCCGCCAGCCGCGCCGCGATCATCGTTGCGGCAACCGTGGTGGCACCAGTAGCCCCGCGCGCAAGGCACACGGCAAGATCGGCGCGGCTGAGTTTCATCGCGTCGGGGCTGCGGGCGAGGGCGTCGAGTGCACCGTCATCCAGCCCGATGTGGATGCGCCCCGCCATTACGGCGATCGTGGCAGGCACCGCACCCGCTGCGCGCACCTCGGCCTCGACCGCGCGTGCGGTTTCAAGGTTTTGCGGATAGGGCATGCCATGCGTGATGATGGTCGATTCGAGCGCCACGATGGGTCGCCCCGCGCCCTGTGCCGCCGCAACCTCGGCCGAAAGCACTAAAAGATCGTTCATTCCACACCCTCGCCTGAAACATAGCGCGCCGCTGCACCCAAAGCTGCCGCAAGCGCCTCTTGCCGCGCCGCGCCGCGCTGCTCGGCCACGAGATGCGCGGCCATGAATGTATCGCCCGCGCCTGTAACGCGGGTAACCATGACTGCGGCGGGGCAGCCCTCGATCACGCCGTCTGGCGCGCCGTCTGCCGCCACCCGGCCGCCATCCGTTACCAGCACGCGGCGCGCGCCGCGCGCCAGAAGCCCTGCCGCGGCCTCGGGGGCGGTGGCAAAGCTGGTCTGGCAAAGCAGCCCCGCCTCTTCGAGGTTGACATAAAGTGTCACGCCGGGATGTGCGAGCAGCGGCAACAACCGCTCGGCCTTGCCGGGGCTGGCGGGGGCCACGCGCAGATCGGCTGCGGCAAAAAGCGGTGAGGCGGCAATATCGGCCAGCAGAGCCTCGGTCAGGTTGCCATCAAGCGCAATCGGCCCCGCCCAAGGCGCGGTTTCGCTGCCAAGCCGCCCATCTGCAAGCGGGCGCAAGATCTTGTCGCCCACCGCTTCTAGGGAATGGGCATCTGCAATCGCCGCGATCAGGCCATTGGCACCTTCGACGGCCATATACACGTCTGTCGGCAGATCGTCCGAGCGGTACACATAGTCGCAGATCAGACCCATCCGCTCGCAAGCCGCTACCAGTTCGGCCCCCTCGCTGTCGCGCCCGATGGTGGAAAGCACTGCGGGTCGAAGCCCGAAACGCGCCAAGGTCATGGCAATATTCATGGCCACGCCGCCCGGTGCGCGCGTGATGCGCCCGGGCACATCGGCGCCCGCGCGCATATGCACCGGCGCGCGGCCAATGATGTCCCACAGGAAGGACCCGATACAGAGAATGTCAGGGGCTACGGTCATGGCCTTTCTTGGCGTGGCCTGTGCGAATGTGCAAGCCGTGGTTTGTCAGCCGATGATCGGATAGCGGTCAGGCTCTTCAAACACGTCAACCACCACCGCGCCCGCGGGTATGCGCGCGCTGTGCATGACCCCGGCCGGGATCGAATAGCTGTCACCGGGCCGATAGATGCGCGTCTCACCGCCGATGGTAAACTCGATCGAACCTTCGATCACCGTGCCCCATTGGCCTTTATGCGCATGTGGCGGCAGGTCCATCGCCTTCTTGAAGATGAAAAACACTACCAGCCCGCGATCCGAGCGTATCGCGCGGGTGGTCACCACATCGTCCGGAAACGGGAGTTGAAGCGAGGGAAAGCCAAGAATGAAATCCGGCAGCGCCATGGCGGAACCTTTCGTTATCTGCGCGGACCCGATAGCACAGAACTTCGTGATACACATCGGGGGCAGGGGGCTTGTCGCCGATATTGCGCAACCTGCTTACGTATTGCGGCGATACCGCGAAAAACCGGGGTATGCATCTGCCCCTGTTCGGCGGCCTCGGGCATCAGGCGTGAAGGCCGGGGCTTGCATTGCACCAATGGCCGTTTTATACGCGCGCTACTTCACAGGCGGGGTCGGGTTCGTGGGGGAGAAATCCTCATGAGTCCACCGGTTGGGGCGCAAGCCCTGAAAGCCCCGCCAAGGCGCAAACCGGAAAGGAACATGGAATGGCGCTTCCCGAATTTTCGATGCGTCAGCTTTTGGAAGCTGGCGTACACTATGGTCACCAGAAGGCCCGTTGGAACCCGCGTATGGCGGAGTACATCTACGGCGACCGCAACGGTATCCACATCATCGACCTGACCCAAACCGTGCCGATGCTCGACGCGGCGCTTCAGGTGGTGCGTGATACGGTTGCCAAGGGCGGCCGCATCCTGTTTGTCGGCACCAAGCGGCAGGCGCAAAAATCGGTGGCCGAGGCCGCTGAGCGTTGCGCGCAATACTACATGAACCACCGTTGGCTCGGCGGCACGCTGACCAACTGGCAAACGGTTTCCAAATCGATCCAGCGTCTGAAGCAGATCGACGAAGTGATGGCCGCGGGCGCCGAAGGGCTGACCAAGAAAGAGCGCCTCGGCATGGAGCGTGAACAGGCCAAGCTGCAATCCAGCCTTGGCGGCATCCGCGAAATGGGCGGCCTGCCGGACCTGTTGTTCATCATCGACGTGAGCAAGGAAGACCTCGCGATTCTCGAAGCGCAAAAGCTCGGGATTCCGGTGGTTGCGGTGGTCGATACCAACTGCTCGCCCAAGGGCGTGGACTATGTGATCCCCGGCAACGACGACGCAGCGCGCGCCATCTCGCTGTATTGCGAACTGGTTGCACGCGCGGCGCTTGACGGGATGAGCGCGCAGATGGGTGCTGCCGGGGTTGACCTTGGCGCGCTTGATGCGGCGCCGGTCGAAGAAGCGGTCACCGAAGTGGCCCCCGAAGCGGCTGCCGAGGCCTGATTCAGGCCCGCGCCGCCACGACATGAACGGGCGGGGGCAACCCCGCCTGCCCCCATTCAGAGGAGAGCCAATATGGCTATCACCGCATCTCAGGTGAAGGAACTGCGCGACTCGACCGGCGCAGGTATGATGGACGCCAAGAAGGCGCTAACCGAGACCGACGGCAACATGGAAGCGGCCGTTGACTGGCTGCGCACCAAGGGGCTGGCCAAGGCCGCCAAAAAGGCCGGTCGCGTCGCGGCCGAAGGGCTGGTTGGCGTCGCCGTGCGCGACGGGCAGGGCGTTGCGGTTGAAGTGAACTCGGAAACCGACTTCGTTGCCAAAAACCCCGACTTCCAGAGCATGGTTGCCGCCTTCGCCGAAAAGGCGCTGGACGCTGCCGACGTGGATGCGCTGAAAGCAGCCCAGCATTTGGGCAAGTCGGTTGAAGAGGCTTTGACCGAAGCAATCACCGTGATCGGCGAAAACCTGTCGCTGCGCCGCTTGGTGCGCGTGGAGGGCGAAACCGTGGTTTCCTACGTCCACAACGCGGCCACCGCGGGCATGGGCAAAATCGGCGTTCTGGTCGCGCTGAAGGGCAAGGACAATGGAATCGGCAAGCAAATTGCCATGCACGTTGCCGCAACCTCGCCCGCTTCGCTGAGCGAGGCCGACCTCGACCCCGCGCTGATCGAGCGCGAAAAGCATGTGCTGACCGAGCAGGCGCGCGAATCGGGCAAGCCCGAAGCGGTGATCGAAAAGATGATCGTCGGGCGCATGGCGAAGTTCTTTGAAGAAGTTACGCTGCTTGGCCAGAAGTTCGTGGTCAACCCCGACGTGACCGTGGCGCAGGCCGCCAAGGACGCGGGCGTCGAAGTTACCGGTTTTGCGCGCGTCGCCGTGGGCGAAGGCATCGAAAAGCGGAACGAAGACTTTGCCGCCGAAGTTGCAAAAACGCTTCAGGGCAACTGATCCAATTGCATTGAAATCAGAAACGCCGGCCCCTTTCGGGCCGGCGTTTGCATATATGCGCGCGCTTTCGCTAGGGCCAAGCGCGGCCGACTAGGCAACCCGTGCAATCTGCCGCAACGACGCACCGTCGCATTGCTTGCCGGTCATTTCCTCGGCTGCGGCAAGCTGTTACGCAGAGTGCCGAATCGCTGACGGAGAGAATGATGCAGACAGGTTCGGATGTGTTGGTGATCGGTGGTGGGGTGATGGGTGCCTCGATCGCGTATTGGCTGACGCGCATGGCACCGGGTACCAAGGTGCGCGTGGTCGAGATGGACCCGAGCTATGCCTATGCATCTACCGCGCTTTCGGTGGCCTCGATCCGGTCGCAGTTTTCCAACCCGGTGAACGTGCAGATCAGCCGCTTCGGGCTAGAGTTCATTCGTGATTTTGCCCAGCACGTTCCCTTGGGGGGCGTGCCCGATCTGGGGTTGAAGGAAAACGGTTATCTGTTTTTGTCAGCGCACCCGCAAGCGGGCGAGTTGATGGGCGAATTGGCCGCGATGCAACGCAGCTTTGGCGCCTCTAGCAAAGTGCTGGACGCGGCCGCAATTGCCGCGCGCTTCCCTTGGATGGCGGTTGACGATCTGGTCGCCGCGACCTTTGGCGAGGTCGGCGAGGGCTGGTTTGACAACATGGGCCTACTTGGCGGGTTGAAGGCGCAGGCGCGCGCGCAGGGTGCCGAGTTCTTGAATGATCGGGTGATCGGGCTAGAGCGCGACGGCGATACTGTGGTTGCGGCCAAGCTGGCAAAAGGCGGGCGGGTCGAGGCCGCAGCCTTTGTGAACGCCGCAGGCACGCGCGCGGCCGATTTGCTGGGCTGGCTGGGCGAAAGCTACCCGGTGGAGCCGCGCAAGCGCACGGTTTTCGTGATCGACGCACCAAATGCGCGCCACCCCGACGCGCCATTGATTATCGACCATCTTGGGTATTACGCGCGCCCAGAGCAGGGACATTGGATCACCGCGACCGTGCCTTCCAACGACGGCCCCTGTGCCGCTGATGATTTCGAGCCCGATCTCGACCAGTTCGAAGAGCTGATCTGGCCTGCGCTTTACACCCGCGCGCCGGGGTTTGATGCGGTCAAGGTGATCCGCCACTGGGTTGGGCACTATGCCTATAACACACTGGATCAGAACGCTATTCTTGGCCGCCATCCGGGGTTTCAGAACCTGTATCTGGCGAACGGTTTTTCCGGGCATGGGCTGCAACAGGCCCCGGCCGTGGGGCGCGGTCTGGCTGAGGTCATCTTGACCGGCGATTGGCAAAGCCTTGATCTGTCAGAGCTCGACATGCGCCGGGTGCTTGAATCGCGTCCGTTCTTCGAGCGCGCGATCGTCTAGCGCGCGCCCTGTTCGCGCAGCTCGTCGATCAGATCGGTGAAATCGTAGCCCGCGGCTGCGCCAAGGGCGATGATTTCGGCCAATGGCCGATGCCGCGCCTCGGACAGCGCCCAAAGAAAGCTCGACCGCGTGCCAGAGCGGCAATAGGCCAGTACCGGTGCTTCCGCCGTATCGAGGGCTGCGCTGAAGCCGTCAATCAGTTCAGCGGTCATTTCCCCGGGGAAAAAGGGCAGGCGGTGATACGCAAGCCCCGCTGCCGCCGCCGCCTTTGCCATCGCCTCATGCGCGAAATAGGGGTCCACCTCGCTGTCGGGGCGGTTGTTGATAACGGTGCGATAGCCCAAGGCCGCAAGATCGGCCATGTCCTCAGGTTCAATCTGCGGGGCCACGGCAAAGCCGGGGACGATTGGACGAAGTTCCATGTCGGGGCTCCTTAGCGCGCAGCTTCCGCTGCCGCACGAATAGCGGCGATATGAGCGCCATAAGGCGCAGGGTTGGCGACAGAGCCGCCCTTGAAGACGGCAGAACCTGCCACCAGCACATCTGCCCCGGCGGCAGCAACGAGCGGGGCCGTTTCCACCGTAACGCCGCCGTCAATCTCGATATGCACGGGGCGCGCGCCCAGCATGGCGCGCAATCGGCGCACCTTGTCCACCTGCGAGGCGATGAAGCTTTGCCCGCCAAAGCCGGGGTTGACGGTCATCACGCAGATCAGATCGACCATGTCCAGAAGATGCTCGACCGCCTCGATCCCGGTGCCGGGGTTGAGCGCGAGGCCCGCTTTTTTTCCTGTATCGCGAATGGCTTGCAGGGTGCGGTGAATGTGCGGGCCAGCTTCGATATGGGCGGTGATGATATCGGCACCAGCATTTGCGAAGGCGGCGATATAGGGATCGACCGGGGCGATCATCAGATGCACGTCCATCACCGTCTTGATATGCGGGCGGATCGCTGCGCACATCGCCGGGCCAAATGTCAGGTTCGGGACGAAATGCCCATCCATCACATCGACATGCACCCAGTCCGCGCCTTCGGCCTCGATCGCGCGACATTCGGCACCGAAATTCGCGAAATCGGCAGATAGGATCGACGGGGCAATTTTGATTGGCAACTGCATCGGGGCCTCCATTTGCCGCCTCATAGCGCGGGCGGGCCGATCACGCCAGTCACGATTGACCATAGCGGGGCAGGGTGTCAGGTTCGGGGTAAAAGGGAGTGCAAAATGGCCACGATTACCCCACCCGAAAATCCAGAGGCCGATCCGCGCGTGAAAGCGGTGTTTGACGATATCCGCGCCACGCGTGGTTCCGATTTTATCAACAATATCTGGCGCTACCTCGCCTTCGATGCTGCACTGCTTGAGGCGACATGGGCCGAGGTGAAGGCGGTGATGGCAACCCCGTCGGCGCTAGACCCAAAGGTGAAGGAAATGATCTATGCCGCTGTTTCCATTGCCAATGCCTGTGACTATTGCACCCACAG
>NZ_JBFHIA010000007.1:0-26548 GCF_041596715.1 Phaeovulum sp. | reverse complement strand
GAGGCGGGGGCGTTCTTTTGCTCGGAACCGGGGCTGGCGCGCCCTGATCTACAGATTCATTTCGTGATCGGCATTGTTGATAACCACATGCGGCACCTGCATCTGGCCGATGGCTATTCGGCCCATATCTGCGTGCTGCGCCCCTACAGCCGGGGGACGGTTGGCCTGACCTCATCCAATCCCGCCAGCGCGCCGCGGATCGACCCCGGTTTTCTGTCCGACCCGCGCGATATGGCCTTGATGCTGCGCGCGGCGCGCAAGCTGGAACAAATCCTCGATGCCTCGCCGCTAGCCCCGTGGCGTGGCGCGCAGCTTTATCCTCATGATGGCAGCGATGCTGCGCTAGAGGCAGACATCCGCGCGCGCTCGGACACGATCTACCACCCTGTCGGCACCTGCCGCATGGGCAATGACGAGATGGCGGTGGTGGATTCGGCGCTGCGGGTGCGCGGCATTGCGGGGTTACGGGTGATCGACGCATCGGTGATGCCGCGCCTTCCGGGGGGCAATACCAACGCGCCGACCATCATGATCGCGGAAAAAGCCGCAGAAATGCTGCGCAGCGAAGCGCAGCATTAACGCGGTAGTTCATCAGGGGCGCGGCGGCTGCAAAAGCCCGCGCTGCACGGCCGAGCGCGCAAGAAAGCGGTCAAGATATGCGGGCACGTTCTTTAGCGCCGACCAGCCAACAAGGTCTGTCGCCTTGTAACCATCGCGCAGCGAGCGCAACCAAGGCGCGATGGCGATATCGGCAATCGAATACTCGCCCGCGATCCACTCGCGCCCTTCCAGTGCCGCATCGAGTACTTTCAGAAGGCGCTCGCTTTCGGCGCGATAGCGTTCTTTCGGGCGCGGGTCTTCGATTTCCTTGCCGGCAAAGCTGTGGAAATAGCCCAACTGGCCGAACATCGGCCCAATTCCACCCATCTGGAACATCAGCCATTGCAGCACTTCATAACGATGCGCTGCGGGCAAAAGTGCGCCAGCCTTTTCGGCCAGATAAATCAGAATCGCGCCGCTTTCGAACAGCGCAAGCGGTTTGCCGCCCGGACCATCGGGGTCGATGATTGCGGGGATCTTGTTGTTGGGGTTCAGCGAAAGGAACTCGGGGCTTGTCTGGTCGTTGGCAGCAAAGCTGACCAGATGCGCGTCATAGGGCAGGCCAAGTTCTTCGAGCGCGATGGAAACCTTGACCCCGTTGGGGGTCGGGAATGAGTACAGCTGCACAGCATCCGGCGTGCGCGGCGGCCAGCGGCGGGTAATGGGAAATGCGGAAAGATCGCTCATATGATGCTCCTTTGGGACAGGGCTAAGCTAAGTAGCCCGTCCACATTTCGGAAGGCTGCAAATTGCACAATCGTATGGTAGCGTTAGCACAGGCACCATAAGGGGCCAGACGGAAACGAGGAAACCGTAACATGATAAAAGAATTCAAGGACTTCATTGCCAAGGGCAATGTCATGGACATGGCCGTTGGCATCATTATTGGTGCGGCCTTTACGGCAATTGTCACCTCGCTTGTGGCCGACCTCATCAACCCGATCATCGGGCTGGTCACCGGCGGAATGGACTTTTCCAACCTGTTCGTGAACCTTGGCGAGGGGGATTATACCAGCCTTGCCGTGGCGCGCGAAGCGGGTGCGCCGGTCTTTGCCTATGGCTCGTTCATCACCGCAGTGATCAACTTTCTGATCATTGCATTCGTGGTTTTCTTGCTGGTGAAGATGGTCAACCGGGTCAAGGATTCGGCGATCAAGAAAGAGGCGGCCGTCGCAGCAGCGCCCAAAGGCCCCAGCGAGCTTGATGTGCTGATGGAAATCCGCGACGCGCTGAAGAAGTGACGCACCGAGACAATTGAAAAGGCCCGGTCTTTCGACCGGGCCTTTTGCATTACATCGCCAGCGCGGCTTGCGGCGTGATGCTGGGCAGGCCCAACGCCTCGCCCACCGCGGCGTAGGTCAGCTTGCCTGCGTGGACGTTCAGCCCCGCCAGCAAGTGCGCATCGTCGGCGCAGGCTTTTTTCCAGCCCTTGTCGGCCAGCGCCAGCATGAACGGCAGCGTGGCGTTGCCCAATGCGATCGTCGAGGTGCGGGCCACAGCGCCCGGCATGTTGGCAACACAGTAGTGCAGCACGCCATCAACTTCGTAGATCGGATCTTGGTGCGTGGTCGCGTGGCTGGTTTCAAAGCAACCGCCTTGGTCGATTGCCACGTCCACCAGCGCCGCCCCGGGCTTCATGGTCTTGAGTTGCGCACGGCTGATCAGCTTGGGCGCAGCGGCGCCGGGCACCAGAACCGCACCAATCACCATGTCTGCAAGGGTGATCAGTTCGGCAATGTTGCCTGCACTTGCGTAAGAGGTTTTGAACTCGCGCCCAAAGACGTCATCTAGGTAGCGAAGCCGCGGCAAGGAACGATCGAGCACGGTCACATCGGCACCCATGCCGCTTGCCACACGTGCCGCATGCGTCCCAACCACGCCACCACCGATCACCAGCACCTTCGCGGGGCCCACGCCGGGCACGCCGCCCAACAGCACGCCACGCCCGCCGTTGGCCTTTTGCAGCGTCCACGCGCCCACTTGCGGGGCCAACCGGCCGGCAACTTCGGACATCGGCGCAAGCAGCGGTAGCCCGCCCATGCGGTCTGTCACGGTTTCATACGCAATGCAGGTGGCGCCCGATTTCAGCAGATCGGCAGTCTGTTCCGGATCGGGTGCGAGGTGCAGGTAGGTGAACAGTACCTGGCCTTGACGCAGGCGCGCCCTTTCGACCGGCTGCGGCTCTTTGACCTTTACGATCAATTCGGCGGCGGCAAACACCGCCTCGGCGCTTTCGACGATCTTGGCACCAGCGGCCACGTAATCGGCGTCGGTAAAGCCAGCGCCCATGCCGGCGCTGGTCTCGATCAGCACCTCGTGCCCGTGCAGCACCGCCTCTTGCGCGGCGTTGGGCGTAATGCCGACGCGAAACTCTTGCGGTTTGATTTCTTTAGGGCAGCCGATCTTCATAGCAGAATCCTTAATGTGTCGCTCGCGCGCAGTGTGCCGCAAACGCGCTGCAATTGCTTTGCAAAGACCGGTGGTGTTGGGACGAAAATAGGCATATATCTTCGAAAAATGATGTAAAAAATCGAAGGAACGTGCGCAGAAATGACGATTGACGCGACAGACCGCCGTATTCTCGCCGCGCTGCAGCAGCAGGGGCGCATGACCAATGCCGAACTGTCGGAGAGGGCGAATCTTTCAGCGTCGGCCTGCCACCGCCGCGTCCAGCGGTTGGAGTCCGAGGGGTATATCCGCGATTACGTGGCGCTGCTTGATGCACGCCGCCTTGGCCGACCAACCACGGTGTTCGTGGAAATCACCCTGTCAGGGCAAGCTGACGAGGTGCTGGATGCGTTCGAACGCGAGGTGCGCAAGATCCCCGATGTGCTAGAGTGTCATCTGATGGCAGGCAGCGCCGACTATCTTCTGAAAGTTGTCGCGGAGGATACAGAAGATTTCGCGCGCATCCACCGCGCCTATCTTGCGCGGCTTCCGGGCGTGGCGCAGATGCAAAGTTCATTCGCGTTGCGCACAGTTTTCAAGACCACCGCGCTGCCGATCTGAAGCTGGCCTCCGGCGGGGATATTTTGACTAAAGCAGGTGCAAAGATGGTCGGTCGTACCCATCGCGCGCAAAGAAAAACCCCCGCGTGGTGCGCGGGGGCTGATCGACGCGGGTTGCCCCGCCAGCTATTCCAGACGCTTAGAGCGCGCCTTCACGCTGGGCCTTTTTGCGCGCCAGTTTGCGCGAGCGCCGAATCGCTTCGGCTTGCTCACGGGCACGCTTGACCGAGGGCTTTTCGAAATGCTGCTTGAGCTTCATTTCACGAAAAACCCCTTCGCGCTGAAGTTTCTTCTTCAGGGCACGAAGCGCCTGTTCGACGTTGTTGTCGCGAACGCTGACCTGCATGTGGTTGTCACCACCTTCCTAGGTTTGAGTTGCATGCATTTGCAGGAAGCGGTCCTATAGCAGCGGGCATATGGTTTGTCTACCATCGGAACGGAGTAGGCGGCATGAAGAACTCAAACCTCGATGTAGCGGCGGCGCGGGCCGATTTGCTGGCAGCGATCTTGCCGAACGTGCCGTTCGACGGATGGTCAGAGCCGGCTTTCAAGGCGGCGGTAGAGGCGAGCGGAATCGAGCTCGCCTTGGCGCGTCTGGTTTGCCCGCGCGGTGCGGTCGATCTGGCCGTGGCCTATCATCGCGCTGGCGATGCCGCGATGCTTGCGCGGCTGGCAGAGATAGATCTGAGCGCGATGCGCATCCGTGACCGTGTTGCGATGGCACTGCGCTTGCGGCTGGAGGTCGCTGACCCGGAGCTGGTGCGCCGCGGGGCTGCCGTTTTTGCGCTGCCGCAGAATGCAGCGACAGGCGCGGCGCTGATTTGGGCCACGGCGGATGCGATCTGGCGCGCTTTGGGTGATAGCAGCGACGATTTCAACTGGTATTCCAAGCGGATGTCGCTTTCGGCGGTCTATTCCGCTTGCGCGTTGTTCTGGATGGGCGACACCTCGGAGAGGCAGCGCGACACCGAAGAGTTTATCGCGCGGCGGGTTGAAGATGTGATGACGTTCGAGCGGTTCAAGGGCCGTATCGTGGACCTTCCGGGGGTGAAAGACCTGCTTTCAGGCATTCGCGCGCCGGGCGCGGTGCGGCCATGATGCGCGCGGTCGAAATCGCCTCGCCGGGCGGGCCAGAGGTTCTTCGGCTTTGCCAGCGGCCGGTGCCGGTGCCGGGGCAGGGCGAGATTGTCATCAAGCTTGCCTATGCAGGGGTGAACCGCCCGGATGCCTTGCAGCGCGCGGGGGCCTATGCGCCGCCGCCGGGTGCCTCGCTTTTGCCGGGGCTGGAAGGTGCGGGCCATGTTGCCGCGGTTGGGGCGGGCGTGACGGAATGGGCTGAGGGCGACGCTGTTTGTGCGCTGCTGCCGGGTGGTGGCTATGCCGAATACGCCGTCTGCTTGGCGCAACATGCCTTGCCGGTTCCCTTGGGCGTTTCGCTACGCGATGCGGCCTGTTTGCCGGAAACCGCCTTCACCGTCTGGTCCAACGTGGTAATGCGCGGGGCCTTGCGCGCGGGCGAGCGGTTCTTGGTGCATGGTGGCAGTTCTGGCATCGGCACGATGGCTATTCAGGTGGCGCGCGCGTTGGGTGCGCGGGTGTTCGCCACAGCCGGAACGCCAGAGAAATGCGCGGTCTGCGAGGCGCTGGGCGCTGTGGCGATCAACCATCGCGACGCGGATTTTGTGAAAATGCTGCGCAGCGAAGGCGGCGCCAACCTTATTCTCGATATGGTTGGCGGTAGCTATGTTGAGCGTAATATCAAGGCGTTGGCCGATGATGGGCGGCTGGTGAACATCGCTTTTCTACAAGGGCCGAAGGTAGAGCTAAACCTCGCACAGGTGATGGTGCGGCGGCTGACCCTGACAGGCTCGACGCTGCGCCCGCAAAGCGATGCTGCCAAGGCCGAAATCGCGCGAGACTTGCGCGCGCGGCTTTGGCCGCTGATCGAGGCGGGCGCGGTGCAGGTGGTGCATGATTCCGAATTTGCGTTGTCCGATGCCGCACTTGCCCATGCCCGCATGGAAAGCGGGGCGCATATTGGCAAGATCGTGCTTAAAGTTGCCTGAAGATCAACGCACAGCACCCATATAGGCGTTTGGCAGTTGGCAATCGCGCAGCGTGTCGGCGGCGCAGGGGCGCAGGGCAAGCTCTTTGGTCAGGCAGATCCGCACCTCTTGAATCATGCCCTGTTTGCAGGTGATGGTAATCATGTCTTGCTGCAACGCGCCATTCACCTCTAGAAACGCGTCCTCCACTACCGAGGCGGGCAGCCGCACGTCGCGGTCGAGATTTTGGAATACCTTCGGTATGACAATACTTTCATAGGCTTGCCGCGATGCCGCGAAAAATTGCTGCGCAGAAAGACCGGTGCAGCGACCGTGCTTTTGCCACTCGTACCATGCCAGCCCCGAGCCGCCCATGATATCGGCCATAGCCGCGGTTTCGCTGCGCGTCGGGTCGCGCTCGCTTGTGTGGCACCAACTCGGCCAGCCGCTTTCATACTGTGGCCAAAGCCCGTGCAGCGTAAAGCTGAAGTCATGGCGCGTGTCGCATTGCGGATCGGCGCGCGCATCACCTGTCATCGCGCACCAGTTTGGCGACCAGCTCAACGACATCACGTAATAGTCGAAATCACCCGCGCGCTCGCCTTCCGCCAGCACAGGGCTGGCGGTCAGGGCGATCAGCAGGGCAAGCGGCAAACGCATTTTCGCTTTTCTCGCGGATGGATCGGGGGTATATGGGCGTCAATTCCCCCCGAAGAATGGAATGGCGGCCAAGGCCGCAGCCGTTTTCCCGGCACGGGAGAGATTTGTAAAGGAGAGATCCGATGACACGCCCCCTGATGAGCAAGGCAACCGCCGTATGGCTGGTGGAAAACACCACGCTGACGTTCAAGCAGATCGCCGACTTCTGCGGATTGCATGAGTTGGAAGTGCAGGGTATTGCCGATGGCGATGTAGCCATCGGTGTGAAAGGATTCGACCCGGTCGCATCCAGCCAGCTTGATCAGGGCGAAATCACCAAGGCCGAGGCCGACCCGGCCTATTCGCTGCGGCTCAAGTTCAACGCGGCCGCCGTTGGCGAAGAAAAGCGTCGCGGCCCGCGTTATACCCCGCTGTCAAAGCGGCAGGATCGCCCGGCGGCAATTTACTGGCTGGTGAAGTTTCACCCCGAACTGGCGGATGCGCAAATCGCGCGGCTGGTGGGCACCACCAAGCCTACCATCGCCTCCATTCGTGACCGCTCGCACTGGAACATCGCCAATATCACCCCGATCGACCCAGTGGCGCTTGGCCTGTGCAAGCAGACCGAGCTTGACGCCGAGGTGCAAAAGGCCGCCAAGAAAAAGGCAGCCGAAGGTGGTCTGATGACCGATGACGAGCGGCGCAAGCTGGTTTCCACCGAAACCTCGCTTGCCATGGGCACCAGCGCGCGCATTGCCGGTATCGAGGCAGTCACCCGCGTGGTTGACGAGGAATATTCCGCACCGCGCGATTTCTCGAACGCCGACGCCTTCTTCAATCTGCCCGAGGGGGCCGACGAAGATGACGAAGACGATACTGAAGGCCAAAAAGGCGGCAAGCGCCGCTAAGACGACGCTCGCAATTGCAAAGGCCCGGGGGTGCACCCCGGGCCTTTTTCATACGATCCGCCGCGCAAGTTCCGCAGGATCGGCTGTATCGAGGTGCCAGAAGGCGGCCGCGCCTTGCGGCAGCTCAGCCAACACCCGGTCTAGCGCCGACTGATCGACCGCGCGACGCAAGGCCCACGCCACCGCCTCTATCGCATGTGGCGGTGTGAGGTTGTGGTTGGGTCGCAGCGCCATCGCTTCGCGCGCCATCGTCTCGCGCGCGGTAAAGGGCGGCGGCGGCACTTCAGGATGCCAGTCCTGCACGAAGATCGCGCGCAGCACGGCGGGCAGCACCTATGCAAAGGCTATGCCCTCGCTATAGCTCAGGCGGCGGCGGAAGGTGCAAAACACACCATCCACCGCCGTGTAGGCCATATTGTCCGAATCCAGTCCCAGCTTGGACTTCGCGTCTTCCAGAAAAGCCGCGAAGTCCTTTGTTGCGTGCCGATAAGCCCAAGGCATGGGCATAGGCTACCCCCTCAGATGCTGAGGCAGATATACTTCATCTCAAGGTAGTCTTCCATTCCGTGGTGGCTGCCTTCGCGCCCCAGCCCAGATTGCTTGACGCCGCCGAAGGGTGCCACCTCGGTCGAGATGATCCCGGTATTGACCCCGACGATGCCATATTCCAGCGCCTCTTGGACGCGCGTGATGCGGCCGATATCGCGGGCATAGAAATAGCTGGCGAGGCCAAAGATCGTGGCATTGGCCTTGGCGACGACTTCTTCTTCGGTTTCGAACTTGAACAGGGGGGCCAGGGGGCCAAAGGTTTCTTCGTTGGTCACCATCATGTCGTCGGTGACCCCGGTCAGAATCGTCGGCTCGAAGAAATTGCCGCCAAGCGTATGGCGGTGGCCGCCTAGCTGGACTTGCGCGCCTTTGGATTGCGCATCGGCGATGTGCTGTTCGACCTTCTCTACCGCTGCCAAATTGACCAGCGGCCCGAAATCGACCGTATCGCGCAGGCCGTCGCCGACGCGGGTTTTTTCTACTGCCGCGCGCAGTTTCGCTGCGAAGGCGTCGTAGACACCGGCCTGCACATAGATGCGGTTGGCGCAGACGCAGGTCTGGCCGTTGTTGCGAAACTTCGAGGCCATCGCCCCGGCGACCGCCGCATCGAGATCGGCGTCATCAAAGACGATGAAGGGGGCGTTGCCGCCAAGTTCCATCGAGCATTTCATCACCTGATCGGCAGCCTGCCGCAGCAGGATGCGCCCAACCTCGGTAGAGCCGGTAAAGGTCAGCTTGCGCACCAGGTGGTTCTCGCAGAACTCTTTGCCGATGTCGGATGACCGTGTCGAGGTGATCACCGACAGAATACCCTTGGGCAGACCCGCGCGTTCACCCAAGACCGCCAGCGCCAGCGCCGACAGCGGGGTTTCTGCGGCCGGGCGCGCGACAAATCCGCATCCCACCGCCAGTGCCGGGCCGCATTTGCGGGTGATCATCGCGTTGGGAAAGTTCCACGGTGTGATTGATCCGACCACCCCGATCGGCTGCTTGATAACCGTGATGCGCTTGTCGCGCATATGGCCGGGGATGGTTTCGCCGTAAACGCGCTTGGCCTCTTCGCCGAACCATTCGATGAAGCTTGCGCCATAGGCGACCTCGCCCTTAGCCTCGGCCAAAGGCTTGCCCATTTCGGCGGTCAGGATCAGCCCGAGGTCGTTCTGATTGGCCATCATCAGTTCGAACCATTTGCGCATCACCACGGCGCGTTCCTTGCCGGTGCGCGCCGCCCATTCCTTCATTGCCTCATGCGCGGCCGCGATGGCGCGGGCGGTTTCAGCGCGCCCGAGGTTCGGCACTTCGCAGATCACATCGCCGCGCGCCGGGTTGGTGACAGGAAAGGTCGTGCCGTCATCGGCCTCGATCCATTCGCCCGCAACAAAGGCGCGGGTGGCCAGAAGGCTCGGATCTTGCAAGAGGCTCTTGAGGTCGGTGGCGGTGTCGAGCATGGTTTCCTCCAGTAGGCGCGTGGTTACGCCTGAGCAAAAGCACGCGGGCGCGCGCTTGTCCAGCAAACCGACGACCGCAAACGAAAGGAAATCGGCATGAGCATGGACCGGGCCTACACCAACTCGGCATTCATTCCGGGGGGCGATGGCTATGCGCCGCGCTGGGCTGCCGCCGCCGCCGCGTTTCGCGAAAGCCATCCGCCAGAGCGGCTGACCTATGGTCCGGCAGCGCGCAACTGGGCCGATCTCTTTCACCCCAAGGGGGCACCGCATGGCCTCGTCGTGTTCGTTCATGGCGGCTACTGGCTGCGCCTTGCTCCCGACGATTTCTCACATCTCGCCGCAGGTGCCTTGGCGGCGGGCTATGCGGTTGCGCTGCCCGCCTACACGCTGGCCCCCGCCGCGCGGATTGGCGCGATAACGGCCGAATTGGCGCAGGCGTTGGGCGTGCTGGCATCCCGCGTGGCGGGCCCCATCCACATTGCGGGCCATTCCGCAGGCGGCCACCTTGCGGCCCGCATGGCCTGCGCCGATCTTCTGCCCGAGGCATTGGCCGCGCGCGTGGTGCGGGTGCTGCCGATCTCGCCCGTGGCCGATCTTTCGCCATTGATGCTGACCGAAATGCAGGCCGACCTGCGGCTCGACGCTGCCGAGGTTGCTGCCGAAAGCCCGGTCTACCTGCCGCGCCGCGCGGGCATGGACGTTCGCGTTTGGGTGGGTGGCGCAGAGCGGCCGGCTTTTCTGGCGCAAGCCGGGGCATTGGCCACCGCGTGGGGCGCGCCGCTGACGGTTGAACCCGACCGTCACCATTTCGACGTGATCGAAGGGCTTGCCGCCAAATCGCCGCTGCTCAGCGCGCTTATCGGCTAAAGCGGCTTGCCCATGCGGGTTGCAGATCGCCCGGCATCGGGCGGGCCTCATAGACTGCGCGCGCAATCGCGCGGGCAAGGCAGCTGGCCGCTGCATGTCCCAGCACGAACGGCTGCACCATCGCATCGGTCAAAGGCTTTGCGCCAGTAGCTGCGGCAAAAACCAGATCGCCATCAAACGGGGTATGGCTTGGCACGATTGCGCGTGCCATGCCATCGTGCGCGGCGGTGGCGAAGCGCTGCGCCTGCGCTTGTGTAAGCGCGGCGTCGGTTGCCACAATGGCAATCGTCGTGGCCTCGCCCATCCGCTTCATGGGGCTTGGTTCGTGCCCGGCGTCAAAGCGCGCAGGCAGCCCCAGCCCGCCGAATTCGCCGCCCATCTCCCACGGTGCCGCCCAGAACTCTGGCCCGTCGTCCACTGTCACCGCGCCAAGCGCATTTACCGCCACCAGCGCGCCCACCGTGATGCCACACTCCAGCACCAAGGAGGCGGACCCGAGGCCCCCCTTCCATGTGCCGGTCATGGCACCATACCCGGCCCCAGCCGAGCCGAGATCAAACTCGGCCGCCGCCGCCGCCAGCGCCTCGCGCCCCAAACGCTTGTAGGGGTTTTCCTGCCAGCCCTTGTCGCCGCCGTTCAGCAGATCGAACAGAATCGCACCGGGCACGATCGGCACCCGCACGTCGCCCACCTCGAACCCGCGCCCTGCCGCGCGCAAACCGTCTGCAACGCCCGAGGCCGCATCGAGCCCAAAGGCCGACCCTCCGGCCAGCACCAGCGCATCGACCTCTTGCACCAGCTTGTCAGGGGCGAGCAGATCAGTCTCGCGCGTGCCCGGCGCGCCGCCCATCACATGTACCGCCGCCACAAAGGGCCGCGCCCCCAAAAGCACCGTGGCACCGGTTCGCACGGCGCTGTCTTCGGCATTGCCGACCCAAAGCCCTTCAACATCGGTGATCAGGTTGCGCTTGCCCGGTTTCATTTGGCCTACCTTGTCTTGGTCAATCGTTTCAGGGGCGGGGCGCAAAGCCCCACGTCGCGTCAGATGCAGCGCCCGCCGTCAACTTCCATCGCAACGCCCGTAACCATGCTCGCCTCGTCCGAACACAGATAGAGCGCGGCATTTGCCATGTCTTCGGGCGTCGAAAACCGCCCCAGCGGAATCGTTGCCAGAAACTTTGCGCGTATCTCGGGCGTGTCTTCGCCCATGAAACTCTTGAGCAGCGGCGTCTCGCCCGCAACGGGGTTGATCGCGTTCACGCGCACACCAAAGGGCGCCAGTTCCACGGCCATCGCCTTAGTCGCGGTTATCATCCAGCCCTTCGAGGCGTTGTACCAGCTTAACCGAGGCCGTGGGCTGACCCCGGCGGTAGAGGCCACGTTCAGAATTGCCCCCCGCCCTGCCGCCTTCATCAGCGGCACGATATGGCGCGCGGTCAGATAGACGGACTTGGCGTTGACGGCGAGGATGCGGTCGAACTCGGCCTCGCTCACCTCTTCCATTGGTTGCGGCAGATGCGTGATGCCTGCGTTATTTACCAGAATGTCGATTTGCCCCCAGGCGGCCATTGCCGCCGCTGCCATTGCCGCAACGCTGGCATCGCGGCTGACATCCACCACCTGCGCACGGCCGCCACATTCGCTTGCCGCCGCTTCGGCTGCGGCGGGATTGATGTCGGCAAGCATTACCCGCGCGCCTTCTGCCGCGAAGCGCCGCGCGATGCCTGCGCCAAAGCCCGAACCCGCGCCTGTAACGATTGCCGTCTTGCCTTGAAGTCGCATGATGCCTCCGATCTATCTTGTTGCCCCAACCTGCCGACTGGCGCGGCGAGCGCAAGCGAGTAGTTGCGGCCAGTCGCCGGGTCTGACATGGTCCCCCGACTTTTTTGAACCTAGGAGAGAACAATGGACAAGGTTGCACTGATCACCGCGGGCGGCAGCGGTATGGGCGCTGCTGCGGCGCGCAGGCTGGCGGCTGATGGCTTCAAGGTTGCCATCCTTTCCTCTTCGGGCAAGGGCGAGGCGCTGGCCGAGGCGCTGGGCGGCATTGGCGTTACCGGCTCGAACCTCGTGCAGGCAGATGTTGCGCGCCTCGTTGATGCCGCGATGGCGAAATGGGGCCGCATCGACGTGTTGGTGAACAGCGCAGGCCACGGGCCGCGCGCGCCGGTGCTCGAAATCTCGGATGAAGATTGGCACAAGGGGATGGAGGTTTACTTCCTGTCCGCCGTGCGCCCGGCGCGTCTGGTGACACCGATCATGCAGGCGCAAGGCGGCGGCGCGATCATCAACATCTCGACCTTCGCGGCGTTCGAGCCGGACCCGACGTTCCCCACCTCGGGCGTGTTCCGCGCCGGGCTTGCCGCCTTTACCAAACTGTTCGCAGATCTTTATGCAGCCGAAAATATCCGTATGAACAATGTGTTGCCCGGCTATATCGACAGCCTGCCCGAAAAGGCCGAGCGTCGTGCGCAGATTCCGATGGGGCGGTATGGCACCATGGCCGAAATCGCCGGTGTCATCAGCTTTCTTGCCTCGGCGGATGCGACCTATATCACCGGGCAGAACCTGCGCGTTGACGGCGGCATCACGCGGTCTGTGTAATTTTTCCGGCGGTTTGGGCCTTGCCTTAAACGTCTCAGCGGCACCTTTGCGGGTGCCGCTGAGAAAGACTTCTTCGCAATGCCCTACCCGTGGCTTGCCGCCACCGTTTTCAGCACCGAAAACCCGTAGAGCGCTTCGAACCCCTTTTCGCGGCCGTGGCCCGATTTTCCGACCCCGCCAAACGGCAGTTCAACCCCGCCACCGGCCCCGTAGTTGTTAAGGAAAACCTGCCCCGCGCGCAGACCCCGCGCCAGCCGCATTTGCCGCGCGCCGTTCTCGCTCCAGACGCTCGCCACAAGGCCGTAGTCGGTGCCATTGGCAATCGCCAGCGCTTCGGCCTCGTCGTCAAACGGAATGACGACCTGCGCGGGCCCGAAAATCTCTTCCTGCGCCAGCCGGTGGCCGGGGCGCACATCGGCCAGAAGGCGCGGCGCGATATAGTGCCCGCCTGCGGGCGCGTCGGCGACGATTTGCCCCTCGGCGGCCACCGTAAGATCGGAGCCAACCGCGAAATAGCCTTCGACAATGGCCTTTTGCCGCGCCGAAATCAGCGGCCCAAGGTCATGGTCGCCCAGTGCCGGGCCAACCCGCAGCGCGCGGTAGCGTGCCGCCATCGCCTCGACCACCTCGTCATAGCGCGACCGTTCGACCAGTATCCGCGACGCGGCCGAGCAGGTTTGCCCCGCGTTCTGAATGCCTGCGTTCACCAGAAACGGCAGCGCCTTGGCCAGATCGGCATCGGCAAAGACCAGTTGCGGCGACTTGCCGCCAAGTTCCAGCGTCACTGGCACGATATTGCGCGCAGCGGCCGCCTGCACCAACGCGCCCACGCCTACCGACCCGGTAAACGAAAGGTGGCGCACGCGGGCATGGCCGCTCAGCGCCGCGCCCGCCTCTTCGCCAAGCCCCGGCACCACGTTCAGCGCGCCAGCAGGCAGCCCCGCCTCTACGGCGATACGGGCGAAGGCAAGCGCGGTCAGGCTGGCTTCTTCGGCGGGTTTCAGCACGGCGGCATTGCCCATCGCCAAGGCCGCGCCGACCGAGCGCCCGATAATCTGCATCGGGTAGTTCCATGGCACGATATGCCCCGTTACCCCATGCGGTTCGCGCAGCGTATAAACCGTATAGCCCGGCAGATAGGGGATCGTTTCGCCCATCACCTTGTCGGCAGCGCCCGCGTAAAACTCCATGTAGCGCGCCAGCGCCAGCGCATCGGCCCGCGCTTGTTTCAGCGGCTTGCCCACATCTTGCGCCTCGATCTCTGCCAGATCATCGGCGCGCGCCTCAACCGCCTGCCCGATCAGCGCCAATACGCGTCCCCGCTCGGTCGCGCTCATGCGGCCCCAGTCGCCCGCCATCGCGGCCTCGGCGGCCTCTACTGCGGCGCAAATCTCGGCCTCGCCGCCGCGCGCAATCTCGGCCACCACTTCGCCGGTCGAGGGGTTTTCGACCGGCAGCGTGGCGCTGGGTTTCAACCATCGCCCGCCGATCAGCATTTCGGTCGAGTCAAACCAGAGCGCGGTCACGGTCATGCAATCTTCTCCATCCAATCGGGCGGTATCTGCGGCGTTGCCGCGACAAGGCGGCGGGTGACTTCGTGGCGGGGGGCGGTAAACAGCGCCTCGGTCGGGCCTTCTTCGACGATCCGCCCCGCTTCCATTACCAGCACGCGGTCGGTGATGGCGCGCACCACGCTCAGATCGTGGCTGATGAACAGATAGGCCAACCCGTGGCTTACCCGTAGGTTTGCCAAAAGGTCGAGCACTTGCGCGCGGATGCGCACATCCAGCGCGCTTACCGCCTCGTCCAGCACGATCAGGTCTGGCCGGGTGATCAGCGCGCGGGCAATGGCGATGCGCTGGCGCTGGCCGCCGGAAAACTCGTGAATGTATTTGCGCCGGTCGTCGGGGTGCAGGCCCACCTCGACCAGCGCTTCAGCCACGCGCTCGCGCCAGTCGGCAGGGGGGGCGGGCAGCAGATGGAATGGCTCGGCCACCAGACGATCAACGCGCCAGCGCGGGTTGAAACTACCGTAGGGGTCTTGAAACACCACTTGCACATCGGCGCGCATCGCATTGGGCATGTTCGGGCCGACCGGCTTGCCGAAAAGCCGTATCTCGCCGCCCTGCAAGCGATCGAGCCCCAGTATCGCCCGCGTCAGGGTTGATTTACCGCAACCGGAAGACCCCACAAGACCAAGGCTTTCGCCTTCGTGCAACGTAAAGGAAACGTCATTTACCGCATAGAGCATCGGGCGCGGTGCAAAGGCCGAAGGCCGCGCCAGCGTGTAGGCGCGCAAGGCGTGTTCCACCACCAAAAGCGGCTCTGGCTTGCCGATATCGACGCGCTTTGGCTGATGCGCCGAGGCTGCAAAAAGCGCGGCCGTATAGGGGTGCGCGCGGGCGCGAAACAAAGGCTCGGTCAACCCCTGCTCGACAATCCGGCCAGATTGCATGACGGCGGTATGGGTTGCCAAGCCGGCCACCACTGCCAGATCGTGGGTGATAAGCATCAGCCCCATGCCTTCGTCATCGACAAGGTCGCGCAGCAATTCAAGGATCTGCGCCTGCGTCGTGACATCCAGCGCCGTTGTGGGTTCGTCCGCGATCAAGAGCGCAGGTTTCAGCGCGATGGCCAGTGCGATAGCCACCCTTTGCCGCTGCCCGCCAGAAAGCTCGTGCGGGTAAATATGCAGCGGAAAGCGCGGCTCTGGCAGGCCGACCCGGTCAAGCTTTTCGCGCGCCACCGCCAGCGCCTCGGCACGCGGCATTGCGCGGTGCACCATCAGCGTTTCGGCCACCTGATCGCCAATGGTCATCAGCGGGTTAAGCGCGGTCATCGGCTCTTGGAAGATCATCCCGATGCGGTTACCGCGCAGCGCGCACATGGATTTTTCCGACTGGTTCAGCAGGTCCACGCCTTCCAGTTCGGCGTGGCCCGTGGTCAGCGCGCCTTGCGGCAAAAGCCCCATCAGCGCCAGCGCCGTCAGCGACTTGCCAGAGCCGCTTTCGCCGACCAGCCCGAATATCTCGCCGGGGGCGAGGGTGAATGAGACATCGTTCAACAGCGCCGTGCCGTTGATCGAAACCGAAAGGTCGGTGATAGAAAGCAGGCTCATCTTGCGCGCCTCAACCTTGGATCAAGCGCATCGCGCAAGCCATCGCCCAACAGGTTCAGCCCCAGCACGGTGGCCACGATTGCAAGGCCCGGAACGATCGCCACATGCGGTGCCAGCGTCACCATGGTCTGCGCATCGGCCAGCATCCGCCCCCAGCTTGGCAACGGCGGCTGCGCGCCAAGGCCCACATAGCTTAGCCCCGCTTCGGCCAGAATCCCCAGCGAGAACTGGATTGTGCCCTGCACGATCAACAGGTTGGCGATATTGGGCAGGATGTGTTCGGCCGAAATGCGCGCGCGCCCCTTGCCCGCCACCTGCGCCGCGCGGATGTAATCGAGCGTCCAAAGGCTCATCGCGCCGCCACGGGTGACACGGGCAAAGACCGGAATGTTGAAAATGCCGATGGCGATGATGGCGTTGATCGCAGAGGGCCCGAAAACGGCGGTGATGAGAATGGCGATCACCAGCGAAGGGAAGGCAAAGATCAGGTCGTTGCCGCGCATGGTCAACTCATCCGCCCAGCCGGGCCGCGCCGCCGCCAGCAAGCCCAGCGGCACGCCCAGCCCCATGCCGATGCCCACCGCCACCAGCGCCACCGCCAGCGAGGTGCGCGCCCCCACCATCAGCATCGCGGCGATATCGCGGCCAAAATGGTCGGTGCCCAGCCAATGCGCGGCCGAAGGTGGCTGCAACTTTTCCGCAATCGTCAGAACGGTCACGTCGTAAGGGGTCCAGACCAGCGAAACCAGCGCCGCAATCAGCGCCACGCCCGCAAGCACCCCGCCAATGGCAAGGCCGGGCTTCATCCGCGCACCCGCAGGCGCGGATCGACCGCGGCATAGGCGATATCGGTCAGAAAGGTCACAAGGATCACTGCAAAGACCAGAATCATCACCACAGATTCGACCACGATCAGATCGCGCTGGGTGATTGCCTGAAAAATCAGCCGACCAAGGCCGGGAATGTAGAACACGTTTTCAATGATGATCGCACCTGCCAGCAAGAAGGAAAATTGCATCCCCAGTATTGTCAGCACCGGGATCATCGCATTGCGCAAGGCGTGCCGGGTCAACGCCTGCGCGCCGCTCAGGCCCTTGGCGCGCGCCGTGCGGATATAGTCTTGTCCCAGCGTCTCGATCAGCGCCGAGCGCAGCACCCGCGCCAGAATTGCCGCCTGCGGCAGTGCTAGCGCCACGGCGGGCAGCGTCAGCGCGCGCAAGGCCGCCAAAGGGTCGCCCCACCCGGGAAAGCCGCCTGCGGGAAACACCCGCCAATGCAGCGCGAAGGCCAGCACCAAAAGCATCGCGAACCAGAAATTGGGCACCGCAATCCCCAGCTGGGTGCCCCCCATCACCATATAGTCGGCAGGCCGCCCGCGCCGCGCGGCGGCAAGCAACCCGATCGGCATGGCGACCGCCGTAGAAAGCAGCAGCGCCAGCCCCGCCAGAGGCAGTGAAATCAGCAACCTGTCTGCCACAAGGTCTGCCACCGGCACCTTATAGGTGTAGGAAATGCCAAAATCGCCCGTCAGCATACCGCCAAGCCAGCCGAGATAGCGCATCGGCAATGACACATTCAGCCCCAGCGCATCGCGCAGCGCCTCCACCGTATCGGGGGCCGCGTTCATGCCAAGCATAAATGCTGCCGGATCGCCGGGGATGACCTCGATCACTGCGAAGATCACCAGACTAGCCGCAAGCAAGCTTACGACGAGCGAAAGTAAACGCTTGAGAAGGTATCGCGCCATTCAGCCCCCTATGTGCCGGGGCAGGCTAGTCGCTGCGTCCGCCGGGGTCCAGAGCTTGCGGGCAAAGAAGGTGGTGCCCCATCACTCTCTATAGGGTATCTGGTCACACACGCGGCATCGATTGCGCGCAAGGGCTTGACGCGGCACCCAAGGGAGGGTGCAGATAGGTCGAGCACCCGGCAACTGTCGGGATTCGCGCGAGATCGCGGAAAAATCAGGAGCAGACGTGCTAAAACCCACCAGATTTCCGAAACGCGCAGCACTTGCGCTTTGCGTCAGCTTGGCGCTCTCCGCCTGTTCCGAGCCGCAAATGGCAACGTCATCCTTCGTGCCGCTGGAATATACAGAGCGCGTCGATGGCGAATACGTCATTCCCGCCGTGGACGCCGCATATCTCAACGCGCGCAACCGTCGCCAGTGGGTCGAATACACCGGCCCGGAAGAACCCGGCACGCTGGTTGTCGATCCGTTCGCGCGCTTTCTCTACCATGTGGTAGAACCGGGCCTTGCCATGCGCTTCGGCATCGCCGTGGGCCGCGAAGGCTATGGCTTCCGCGGCGATGCAGTCATCCGCCGGCGCGAGGAATATCCCGGCTGGATGCCCACGCAAAACATGATCCGGCAAGAGCCCGAGCTTTACGGCCCGCTTGCCGCAGGCTTGCCGGGCGGGCTTGATAACCCTCTGGGCGCGCGCGCGCTCTACCTCTATCGTGGCGGGGTCGATACGATGTATCGCATCCACGGAACCATGGACCCTTCGTCGATCGGCAAGGCCACTTCGGCAGGCTGCATCCGCCTGTTCAACCAAGATATCATCGACCTGTTCGACGAATCCCAGATGGGGATGCAGGTAAAGGTGCGCACCCACGAAGAAAGCCTCGCAATGGAAGGCCCGGTGGTCGAACTTTCGACCGGCTATCTGGTTGCCGCCACCGACATTGCCGCCATCCAAGCCGATGCGGCAATGGTCGCGGCAGCCGAGGCCGCGGCCGCGGCAGAGGCCGCAGCAGCGGCTGCGGCGGTCCCCTCAAGCTGATCCTGAAATGGCAACGCCGCCCCGGTCAGGGGGCGGCGTTGGTTTGTCGCGTTTTTGGGTAGATCAATCGACCCAGTGCACCGCGGTCAGATCGTTCGCCTGCGTCGGCGAGTTTTCCCAAAGCCCTTCGATCTTGGCATTGGCAACGCCGGTCTTGGCCAATTGGAACAGGTAGCCGTTGACATAATCCTTCGCGATCATGTCTTGCGCCTGCACCAGCAACTCGCTGCGCGCGGCAACATCGCTGGTGCCTTTCAGCTCATCCATCAGCGTCACAAACTCGGGCCGCGCATACTGGAAGTAATAGTCGGGCCGCGCGTAGATATCGATGTCCATAGGCTCGGTATGGCTGACGATTGTCAGATCAAAATCGCGCCCGCGGAACACCTGCTCCAGCCACTGCGCCCATTCCATATTGGTGATTTCGGTCTCGATCCCGACCGCGCGCAACTGCGCTGCGATGATCTCGCCGCCACGCCGCGCATAGGTCGGCGGCGGCAGCGCAAGACGCAGCTTCAGCCCCGTAACACCGGCCTCGGCCAGCAGCGCCTTCGACCTTTCGGGGTCAAACGCTGAAAGCGCGCTCAGATCGACATAGTCGGGGTTGTGCGGCGCGAAATGCGTGCCAATCGGGGTGCCATAGCCGAACATCGCACCGTCGATGATGTCCTGACGGTTGATCGCATGTGCAATCGCCTCGCGCACCAGCACGTTGTCCAAGGGCGCCTGCTTGTTGTTCATAGCGAGAATAGTCTCGCCCTCGGTCGAACCGATGATCACCTTGAAGCGCGGGTCGGCGGCCAGTTGCGGCAGCGTCTCCGGTGCCGGGAAGTTCGGGAAGGCGTCAAGATCGCCCGCCATCATCGCGGCAAAGGCGGCAGTAGGATCGGAGATGAAGCGGAAGGTGGCCTGCGACAGTGCAGGTTTGCCGCCCCAATAGGCATCATTCGCCTTCAGCGTCACATGATCGCCCTGCACCCATTCCGAAAACACGAATGGCCCGGTGCCGACCGGCTTGGTGGCAAGGCTTGCCGCCGTTTCAGGCGCCACGATCACCGCATCGCCCCAAGCCATCTTCCAGGCAAAGGCACCATCCGGCGCGTTCAGCGAAACCACCACAACACCCGGTTCGAAAACCTCGACCAGTTCGATGCCGGCAAACAGCGGCTTTTGCGCATTGGTGCTATCTTCCGCGCGGGCGCGGTTGAGGGTGAACTCCACATCATATGCGTCAAAGGCGCTTCCATCGTGGAAGGTCACGCCCGAACGCAGAAAGAAGGTCCAGATCCTGCCATCTGGCGAAACTTCCCATGCCTCGGCCAGCGCGGGCAGTACCGCGCCGTCTGGCCCGAACCGGGTCAAGCCCTCGAAAATGTTGGCATAGACAACTTCGTCAATCGCCGCCGCAGCACCCGCTGTCGGGTCAAGGTTCGGCGGCTCAAGCACCATGCCGACCGTAATCGTATCCGGCGCGGCCCAAGCCATTCCGGCGCTCAGCAGCAGCGCGGCGAATGCCGGCTTGAACGGTTTTCTCATGTCTCGTCTCCTGTTGGGTCCGCGGCGCTGCCGCGCCGTCGGTTGGGTGCCATGATTGCTGCGAACCTGCGGGCGATCAAGCAGTTTGCAGGGTTTTGCAAAATGCTTCAGTTCAAATATCCCCCCGCGGAGCGGGTGGTGCCACATTCACCCGGCCAGCAATTCCGCCAGAACCAGCGCCATAACCCGCGCGCTGTCGGCCATATCGTCCACGCCGACCCATTCGTCGGGCTGGTGCGCAAGGTCAAGCACGCCGGGGCCGTAGGCGATGCAGTTTTTCAGTCGCCCGATTCGGTCGATATGCTTCTGATCGTAGGTTCCCGGTGAAACCACGTATTGCGCCTCGCGCCCAAGCACCTTCTCGATCGCCGCGGCGGTAGAGCGCACGATAGGCGCTTCGCGGTCGGTCATGCTTGGCTGCACTTCGAACATGTCGCGCACTTCGTAACTAAAGGTCGGGCGCTCGGCCTTGACCCGTTCCAACAGTGCCGTAACCTCGCGCTTCACCTCGGCCAGATCTTCCTCGATCAGAAAGCGGCGGTCGATGATGATGCGGCAGCGGTCGGCAACGCAGGGCGCAGGCAGCCCGGTGTAGCCTTCGGGTGGTTCTGCCTGCCCGCCGTGTATCGAGTTGATGTTCAGCGTCGATTGCTTGGCCCCTTCGGGGATCACGGGCATCGCGGTGCTCTTGCCCGCCAGCAGCGGGTAAAGCTTCGTTTCGATTTCGGCCAGCACCGCGCCCATGTGGCGAATGGCGCTGTCGCCCAGAAACGGCATCGAGCCATGCGCGATGCGCCCCTTGGTCTCGATCTCGGCCCACCACACGCCGCGATGGCCAAGGCAGATGCGGTCCTTGTGCAGGGGCTCGGGGATGATGACGTGCTGCACCCGCTCGGGCGCGAACCAGCCGTTCTCTGCCAGATAGGCCACGCCGCCGAAACCGCCGGATTCTTCGTCTGCCGTGGCCGAAATCTCGATCGCGCCGCGCCAGTCGGGGCAGGCGGCCATGAATGCTTCGGCCGCGATGATGCTGGCCGCAAGCCCCCCCTTCATATCGCAGGCCCCACGCCCATAGATGCGCCCGCCATCGAGTTCGCCGCCAAAGGGATCGCGGGTCCAGCCGTGGCCGACCTCGACCACGTCATGGTGGCTGTTGAAATGCACGCAGTCGCCCGGCCCCGTGCCCTCGCGCCGCGCGATCAGGTTCCAGCGCGGGTACGCCGCGCAATCGCCCGGCGCGCCTTCGGCACGCACGAAGGTGATGGCAAAGCCCTGCGGCTCCAACCGCGCGGCCAGATAGTCGCAGATGTCGCGATAATGCTGGCCCGGCGGGTTCAGCGTCGGAATACGGATCAGGTCTTGCGTCAGCGCGATAAGGTCATCGCGGCGCGCGGCGATTTGGGCGTAAATGGGGGAGGAATGTTTCATTTGAAAACCGTAGCGCCGCGGCCCGCCCCCTGCAACCGAAAGCGGTGGATCGGCGGGCCGGATTTCGCTAGCTTTTCGCAAGGCGGGTCTGGAAATGCGCGCGCGCACGCACCAGCTTGTGAATAGTGTTAACATTGGAGGCGATGATGGCGAGTTTCGAAGCGCAGATCGAGGAAAGCCAGAAGCAGGTGGCCGAGACGCAGGCGCGCATGACCGCGCTTACCGCGCGGATCGAGGAGGCGCGCATCAAGGCCGAGGCTGGGCAAGACATAACGCTCGATATCGAAAACGCCACGCTGGCCGATGTGCAAACCCATGCCGACGCGATGAACGCTAATATCGCCGAATTGATCATGGGGCTTGACGATGTGACGGCCGGTTTCTCGCGTGACTTCGACCAGATGCGCACGAAAACCGGCTGGGAAAGTTTTGTCGGCGTATTCGCGCGCGGCAAATCCGAGGCGATGCGGCAGGAACGTCTGCGCTCGGCCAGCATCGACGCCAAGCTGCAAGACCTGATTGGCAAGTCCGACGTGATCGTGCGGCTTCTGGAAGGCCAGCTTGGGGTGCTGAACGAGCAGAAGGCAAAGGTTGAAACCAACCTCACCGAGACCCTTTCTGACCGTGAAGCCACGGTGGCCGCGCTTGAATCCGTGCGTGCCGAGATCGAGGCACTTGATCCCAAGATCATCGATCTGGAAAACCGCGTCGCGGTTGAACAGGACGCGGCCGCGCGCACAAGGCTCGAAACCGAACTGGCAGACCTCAATGTGCGCCACAACGCCTTGGTGCAAGACGAGCAGGTGAAGCTGGCCAAAAGCCAGACGCTGGAACGCTATATAGAAAAGGGCAAGACTTGGGTCGACTCCTTGCAGAACCAAGCGGCAACCCAGATGGTGCTGATCAACAAGCTGCAAACCGACACCAAGCAGCGCGTCGTTCTTTATGATGCGTTGACCAAAAGCCTCAAGACCGCGCAGCAGCAAGACGTGGCGCACCGTATCAACGAAATCGGCGTAAAAACCGACCAAGAGGCGCAAACCGCGATGGCAGGCATTGGTGCGGCCACCAACACCCGTATGGCCGAAATGCTCGAAGCCCACGAAGGCCACATGGTATTCGCCCGCAAGGTGCTGGAGCAAAAGGCAAAAGCCGACGAACGCTTTGCCCGCCGCTTTGCCGAGATTGTCGAGAAACACGACAAGAACCTCTATGGCGGGTAAGATTGACCTGACCGGCGACCACAAGCGGCTGGATGATGACCTTGCCGCGCGGCGCTATTTTGCCAAGTTCGACCGTATCACGCGGCTTTTGGTTGCGGTCGCGGGCGCGATGGAGGCTGACCGGTCGCTGACCCGGCTCGATACCGGGGTCTTGTCGGGCTATGTCGGCGCCATTTCGGCCGCATTTCGCGCACTTTCGTTGAAATACCTTGTCTCGGGGCGCATCGACGGGCTTCTGGCGCAGCATCTGACGATAGACCTGCATGAAAGCGGTTTTCCGATCTATCAGGAACTTGCGACGATGGCCAACGACGCCGCGCAAGCCGCGCAGCATTTGCGCGGCATGTCCGAGGCCGAAGAGCTGAAGGATGAGATGATCCGCCAGATCGTCGGCGCGCGCGAGATACCGACCAAGCTGCAATACGCGCTCAGCCAGCGGCTTTATTACGAGGCGCTGGCCAAAGGCGGCGTGTTCTGGCCACAAATGCACCCCGCCGCGCAATGGTTGGCCGATCTGCCCAAGGGGCGGCGCAGCTATCTGGTGCATTGGGCGGTTTATGACAGCCAGCTCAACGTGCCCGTGGTCTATTTGCTGGAGCTGGAAGATAGCGGCCGCCGCGCGCTGCCGTTGGATCAGGGGCGCTGGCCGCGGGCGCAGTCGCATCTGCTGGCGCAGTCGGTGGGCGGGCTGAAGCTTGTCACCATCGCGCGCGGTTTCGATGACGATTTCGACGATCTGCACCCCAAGCGGCTGCGCCGTATTCATCTCGGCCCCATGTATTCAAGCGCTTATACCCTGCAAACCGGGCCGATCCGCGAGGTGCTAGAAGAGGCACACGCGCCCGAAGGCGACGACTGGGCGCTCGCCTGGGCGGTGGAGGAGCTCGAAAGCGAGCGGGTAGAGTGGGAAAAGGGCTGGTTCAGTCAGACCGAACGGCAGGTATTTCGGCTCGACCCGTTTTCGGGGCGCGGCGTAGACCTTGGCGCCAGCCGGCTGCAACGCGCGCTGATCCTGCCGCAGCGCCCGTTTCAGGTGCTGGCCGAGAAAGACCCAGATGGCTTTCGCGACATGCGCAAGTTCGTGGTCGGGCGCGAGGGGCGTGTATTGGTGTATGGCTAGAACCGGGGCAGGGACGGGGCTATGCGCCCTCGGACCCCCCGCAAGGTATTTGAACAACAAAGAAGCAGCAGGATCAGCCAATGAGCATGCCGCGTGACGAGATGGAACTGAAGGAAGAGGCGATCCGCGCGCATTACGCCGCCGCCGGGGCACTGCTGGCTGGGTTCGACCACGCGCCGCGGCTGGCAAAGGCACTGGCGGTGGAACCCGCCGCGGAACGCTCGCCGGGAATCGGGGCTCGGCCTCGGTTTCGCTCGACCACGCCGGGGTTGGTCACGCGCTCGGTGGCGCGCCCCGAGGGGGTGCGGCTGGCAGATAGGGTGCTGGCGGTGGGGGGCGATGCGCTGCCCGGCCCGGTGCGCGCGTCCGTGGTGCAGGGGTTGCGGCGGGCGCTGGCGATTGCCTTGGCAATGGGCGAAAGCTTTGCCGAAGTAACCGGGCTTGCCGAGCTGAAAAAGGCCAATTTCGAGGCGCGGCTGCCCGGGCAGCGGTCGGCCGAGTTCAGCGAATTGCTGAGTGCCGAGGCGCTGGTGGTGCTTTCGGTCTTTGCCAATGCAACGGCCTTTTTACTGGCGCCCCAAGCGGGTGAGGTGACGGTCGAGGTCGGCGCGGTTGAAGAGATCCTGACCGACAACGCGCCGCTCGCGCTGCACGGCGTGCTGTGGGAGTTGGATCAAGACATCGCCGCCTTCGCCAATGACGAGGCGCGCCTCGTGGCGGTGGTGCTGGCCTATGCCGAGCAACTGATGGAAAAGGTGCGCCTGCGCGGCGAAAGCGCGCCGCGGCTTGGGGCGTTTACCGGCTCTGCTTGGCGCGTTGCGGCGGATGATTTTCCGATTGCGGGTTTTGCGCCTGCACGCAAGGCGCGCGGCACCACGCTGTCGATGGCGTTCAAGAAACCCAACGAGGTGATCGGCAACCACATTGCGAAATATCAGGCAATGCGGCTGGCCAAAATGCTGATGGCCTATGATTTTGACCGCCGCATGAACCCCTTTGCCGAGATGGGCGGTTTCATTTTCACCTTCATGGGCGATGGCAAACCGGGCACGGGCAAGACCACCCTCATTCAGATGATGGCCGGATTGCTGAATGATTACTGCAAGGTGGCAGGCTACCCGTTCCGCTATCAGAACCTGAGCATCGACACGGTCGATAGCTATCAGGGCAAGTCTGGCCAAAACGCCAAGGCTTTCATCTCATCGGTGATGGACCCTGCTGTGATTGGCTTTGGCACGGTCGATGACATCGATCAGGTTGCAGGCAAACGCGGCGATCGGCAAAGCTCTACCGGCCAGCAGGAAATCACCGCTGTGCTGATGGAGGCGTTTGCGGGCGCGAACACCGTGGTGCGCGGCAACTGCACCTTTGGGATGTTTTCGAACTACCCTGAAAACGTCGATGACGCGCTGCGTCAGCGGGCCGGGGCGCGGTTTCTGGTCGATGGGCCGCAAAGCCGCGAGGATTACATCGACATTCTGGCGCTGCTTCTGGGCAGCAACCACACCATCCCGCTGGGCGATCACATGCTTTACGCCGCGCAAGAAATTCGGCGCGCCGTGGCCGACAGTTTCGAGCGCCACGGCCACCCGCAAGAGGCCGGGCTGCGCGCGGTCTGGGAGGCGGTCGAAAAACGGCAGGGGCGGCTGGATACGATCGCCAAGCTCGGAACCTACCTCAAGGCCATTCAAGATGCCGACCCGCGCTTTACCGGCCGCGCGATCAAGAACATCACCGACGCCGTAAAGGTGCGCGCGATGGATTTCGAGCTGCCGGACCTCTGGATGGAAGACCCAGAGCTGTTCCTGTTCAAGGATTACGACACCAAGCGCGCGATGATCGCCGATCTGCGCAAGCCCATCACCGTGGAAATGGTGGTGCAGGAAATCAACCGCTACGCCGACAGCGAGTTCCGCTATGCCGACAAGTCCGACGAGGCGGCGATTGACGCCGCAGTGCGCGACATGCGGCGGATGGAAGAGGCAAAGCGGCGGTATCTGGAGGGGAAAGGGTGAGGGAGCATGGTCCAACGCTTTCCTGCCCGGCGCTGCCGGGCCGTGCCCAAGCCGATGAAAAGGCATTGAAATGAAACGCCTGATCGAAAAAGGCCTGATGTATGGCAACCTCGTGCTGGTTGATAGCCCGCCGCTGATCGAGCGCTATAACCGCGCGCTCAAGCAGCTATCGGGGCGCACCACGGCGCTTGCCGAGTTTCACATCGACCTTGCGGGTTTCTCGCCCGAGGTGGGTGAGGAGTTGGGCGACGATCTTTACCTCAACCCCAAGGGCTGCAACCGCCAGTTCATTCTGCTTTCGACCGAACAGAAAGGTGCCCCCCTGCTCAACGCGCAGTTTTCAAACTGGCGCAACATTCTGACCCGCTTCATCGAACAGAACGAGGCGCAGCTATTCTCGCTCACCGCGCGCGATGCGGTGGCGGGCGAATTGGAAGATTCGGTTTACGAGGTTGATAGCCCCGCGCGGCTTTTCGATTTCAACCGTATCACGGTAGTTGCCGATACCACCGGCGCGCATGTGGCCGAGGCGACCAAACTCGCCAAGTTGATCGAGCGGTTCCGGGCCGAGCCTGACGCGTGGTGGGATGATGTGCTGATCGCGCAGATGATTGGCCTTGCCAAGAAAACCGGCGACGTGACGCGCCAGCCGGT
>NZ_JBFHIA010000006.1:0-26924 GCF_041596715.1 Phaeovulum sp. | reverse complement strand
CGCGCACCAAAAGCCCCACGCCGATCAACGAGCCTGCCGCTTGCACCACGACCCAGAACCAGACCTCGGCCGAGGGCCACGCAGCACCGCGCGTAAGAAACCCGTCGGCCCCCGCCGCCGCTTCGGGGGCCAGAACCGCCAACACGACCATGCCGATCAGCCCCATCAGCCCCAATATGGCCATGTATCCCGCAGTCAGGGTTGCCACGCTTTCGCGCGGGCACCAGGCACGGGTTGCGATATTTCCCATCGCGTAAAACGCGCCCCCCGCCACCGGCAACAACGAGGCAAGCCCGATCTCACCCGCAGCACCCGGCCCCAAGACCAGCAATATGCCGCCAAAACCCAGCGCCACCGCCGCCAGCGACACTTGCGAAATCGGCTGGCCATAAACGACACGCTGGATCAAGAGCACAAAGAAGGGTGCCGAAAACAGACCCGCCGCCACTTGCGCCACCGGCAGAAACGCCAGCGCGCCAAAATAAAGCAACATGCCGGTCGCATGCACAAGGCTGCGCGCCAGAACGGCCAGCGGTGCTACCGGCCAAAGCCGCAACCGCAGCAGCGGCACCAGAACCGCAAGCATCGGCACGATCATCAGGCTGCGGAGCAGATGAAACTCCCAAAGCCCGATCTCGCCCGCAATCACGCGCACGTAGTTGTCGATGTAACCGATGATAACGGCAAAGGTGCCAATCATCATCGCCGCAGCCGCCGTGCGGTTTGGCACCGTCATCACACCCGCTTCAACCATGCCTCGCCCCTATCCTGCCGCCACGATCTTGGCGGCCCGCCACCGCGCCGCCCGCCCGAAAACGACATCCGCGCCGAAAACGGCGCAAATCCCTGCACAGCCGCCTTGCGGCACGCAGGCAGCCGCCGCTGCCATTGACCGTCCCCCGGCTTCGTCTATCCTGTAACAAAAGAAAAGAGGCGGCAGGCCATGACAGCGCTCAGCGAATATCAGCGGCTCGAAAGTACAGGCATCTGGCGCGAAAGCCCCGAGGCGCAGCGGCGCGAGGTGATCGTGGCCTTTGGCGATGCCACGCTGGTCATTTCGGATGGCCGCAGCGCAAGGGCGCTGGCGCATTGGTCGTTGCCTGCGCTGGTGCGGCTAAACCCCGGCTCGACCCCCGCGCTTTACGCACCGGGGCCGGATGCCGACGAGGAATTGGAAATAGACGACGAGACGATGATTTCCGCTGTTGAAAAGGTGCGCTTTGCACTGGCAAGCAGGCTGCCGCGTCCGGGGCGGTTGCGGCTATGGGTGATGCTTGGGATGACCGCGGTTGCAGCGGCGCTGGGGCTATTTTGGCTGCCGGATGCGTTGGTTTCCCATGTCGCGCGCGTGGCACCACCCGCACAGCGCGACGACATCGGCGCGATTGTGCTGGCCGAGCTGACAACGCTGACCGGGGCACCCTGCATGAACGATGCAGCCGAACCGGTGATCGAGGCGCTGGCCGCACGGTTGGTGCCGGGCAAATCGATCGTGCTGCTGCCGACCGCGCTGAACGGGGCGCTGGCCCTGCCCGGAAAAGTTCTGGTGCTTGGCATGGCCACGGTACAGGGCTACGACGGGCCCGAGGTGGCGGCGGGCAACCTGCTGGCCGTAACATTGGCCGCCGAGACAACCGATCCGCTGACCGAGGCGCTGGATTGGGCGGGGCTGCGCAGCGCCTTTGCGTTGCTGACCACGGGCGAGCTTCCGCAAGATGCGATGAAGGGATATGGGCAGGCATTGCTGGCCACCGTCAAGCCCGCTGACAAACCCGCCGTAACCGCGCGGCTGATCGGCGAAGGCGTTGACCCCGAGCCTTGGCTGCAAAGCCTTGCGGACAATGAACCCTATGCGCTCGCCGCACCGAGTGCTGTCGAGCCGTTGATGAGCGATAGCGACTGGGTGCGCTTGCAGGGCGCTTGTATGCGCTAAGGCCGCCCCGCGGCAGCTAGCGCGCGAAGGCGTCGCTGAAGCCTGCGCTTCGCGCCGCGGCAAGTGCAGCCGCAAGCGCATCGGCGCTGGCGAAGGGGCCTGCGTAGACCACCTGATAGTTGCGCCCACCCTGCACCACATGCGCGTTCTGCACCGCCAGACCAAGCGCGCGAAGCACACCGCGCGCCGCCTCGGCATTGGCGGGTTGCAGATAGGTTCCGACCTGCACCAGCCGCGCTGATGCGGCAGGCAAAGGCGCATCGGTAGCAGACGACTTGCCCGAATACGCAACCTGAAGCAGTGGGGCGGAGTAGCTATTATCAACCGCAACCGGCACCATCCGCGCCGGAACCGTATCGGTCCAAAGCCGCGCCATCTGCGCCGGGCCGCTGGCACTCGACACGCCGCGGTAGGGGTTCAAGCGGTCATCATCCCAAGCGGGCGCATAGCCTGCGGGGATCGGCGGTATCATCGCCACCTGCGGCGCAGAGCCGGTGCGGGCCACTGGCACCGCGGCGAACTGCGAAGTGGACCCCGCCACTTGCAGACCCGGCACACCGGCACCGTTGATATAGCCGACCGGATCGGAGGTCTGCGGGCCGCAGCGCACCACATGGCGGCCATCGGAAAGCATGTAGCGCTGCGCCACGGGCGAAAGGTTGGGGCAAACGGACTGCGCGTTTGTAACCGTGGTGGCCTCGACGATGGTGGGCAGTGGCGCAGCACCGGCCCCCGCCATCGGCACGGCATAGGGCGAGACATAGGCCCCGGGAACCGCCTCGGCGGCGGGCCTTGGCGTGGCGGGCGCGGCCGAGGCAACCGGTGCCACGGCGACAACCGGGCGCGGCGTCAGCCCCACGGGTGGCGGTGCGCTGGTCAAGGCGATCGTCGGCATGGGTGCCGAGGCAGCGGGCGCGCTTTGCGCCGGAGCCGGAGCCGGAGCAACCGCCGTGGCAGAGGCCCCAAAGGTCGGCTGGTAGCCGCATAGGTGCACGCCGTTGCGATCTACCCGCGCGACCCAGTTGACCGCCGTGCCAACCCCGGCGCGCACGAATACGCAGCCCTCGCTGTCAACAAACTGGCGCCCCGAATAGCCGGATGGCGGCACATCCGCCGGGCTGTTGACCTCTAGCGCCAAGGCCGACCCCGATACGACCTGCGCCAAACCCAAAACCGCCGCCGATAACCCTGTCGAATACCGCATGTCCGCCCCCGGATAACCTATAGCGAAAATGCGGGAGGATTGTCTTCAAGTAAAGCATAATCACCTTATTTGGTGCCGAACATGCGGTCGCCCGCATCCCCTAGACCAGGCACAATATATCCGTGGTCATTGAGATGGCTATCCACCGCTGCTGTGACAATCGGCACATCGGGATGCGCTTCTTGCATCCGCTTGATCCCCTCGGGTGCTGCCAGAAGGCACAGGAAGCGGATATTGCGCGCCCCGGATTTCTTCAGCAGATCAATCGCCGCAACTGAAGAGTTACCGGTTGCAAGCATTGGATCGACGACGATCACGATCCGGTCCTCTAGCTCGGCGGGGACCTTGTAGTAATATTGCACGGGTTTCAGCGTCTCTGGGTCGCGGTAAAGCCCGATAAACCCAACCCGCGCTGCCGGGATCAGTTCCAGAATCCCGTCCAGAAGCCCGTTGCCCGCGCGCAAGATCGAAATCAGCGCCAGTTTCTTGCCATCGAGAATGGGCGCGTCCATGCCGCAGATCGGCGTTTCGATATGTTTGGTGGTCAGATCGAGCCCGCGCGTCACCTCATAGGCCAGAAGCAGACTGATCTCGCGCAGCAGCGTGCGAAACCCCGCAGTCGAGGTGTCTTTCTCGCGCATCAGGGTCAGCTTGTGTTGCACCAGCGGGTGGTTGACCACGGTCAGTTGCTCAGACATCGGCTTGCTCCAGTTTTTTCAATATCTTGTCGCGTATGGCGGGGCCGCAGAATGCGGCTTGGGCGGCGGTGCGAGTGATATCCCGCAATGTCGCCACGTTCCAGCCGAGGTCTTGCGCGAGGCGTTCATATTCGCGCGTCATGGTGGTGTGGAAAAACGGCGGATCGTCGGTAGAAACGGTCACCTGCACACCGCGCGCGCGCAGCGCCGCAATCGGATGCGAGGGCCAATCGGGGTAAAGCCCGAGTGCGATATTCGAGCCGGGGCAACACTCTAGCACCACCCCCGCATCGGCAAGCGCATCGACGAGCGCGGGGTCTTCGATGGCCCGCACGCCGTGGCCGATGCGCGCCACGCCAAGGTCGCGCCACGCCGCGCGCACGCTTTCAGGCCCGCCCCATTCGCCCGCGTGGCAGGTCAGTTGCAACCCAGCCTCGCGCGCACAGTCGAAAGACCATCGAAAATCAATCGGTTGCCACATCTTTTCATCGCCCGCGAGGCCAAAGCCCACGATGAAATCGCCAGCGGTTTCGGCCGCGCATAGCGCCGTTTCGCGCGCTTTTTCAGGGCCGAAGTGGCGGATCGGCGTGACGATGCCGCGCAAAGTGATGCCAAGATCACGCTCGGCCGCCGCCGCCGCATCGAAGATCGCCGCAAGGTATTCGCGCCACGCCATCACATCGCGCCCGCCACAGAAATCGGGGCTGATAAAGGTTTCGCAATAAACCACCCCGCTCGCCGCGCTTTCCTCGAGCACCGCGCGGGTCAGGCGGGCATAGTCTTCGGGGCGCTGCAACGTGGCTGTGGCGGTTTCGTAGACGCTTAGAAAATCCCAGAAATCGCGATAGCGATAATTGCCCCTGTCATCGAATATGCCGCTGACATCCATATGCTTTTCATACGCAAGCTGGCGGATGAAAGCAGCGGGGGCGGCACCCTCTAGGTGTAGGTGAAGCTCTACCTTGGGAAGGTTTGCGGTCACAGAAAGCTCCTTCCGGGCCCGGTTTCCGGCAGGCCAAGATGTGTTGCAATCGAGGCCGCGACATCGACAAACGCCACCTGCCCAATCGCCCGCGCGCCCACGCCCCAACCTAAGACCGGAACCCGCTCGCGCGTGTGGTCAGTGCCGATCCATGTCGGATCATTGCCGTGGTCGGCGGTGAAAATCGCCAGATCGCCGGGGCGAAGCGTTGCCAGAAGGCGGCCCGTGGCGGTGTCGAACCACTCTAGCGCACGCGCATAACCTGATACGTCGCGCGGGTGGCCATACTGGCTGTCAAACTCGACAAAGTTGGCAAAGGTAAAGGAACCGGGCTCCGCCTCGTCCGCCAGGCGCAAAAGATGTTCGAAAAGTGCAGCGTCGTCTGCCCCCTTGTGGACTTTGTCTATGCCCCGACCGGAAAATATATCGTTGATCTTGCCAATCGAATGGGTGGTGTGGCCCGCGCGTTTGGCCCAATCGAGCAGGGTCGGCGCGGGCGGCGCAATTGCGTAGTCATGCCGGTTGGCAGTGCGGCGGAACGCACCCGGCGCGCCGATGAAGGGCCGCGCGATCACGCGGCCAATCCGCATTGCGTGCAGACGCGGAGCAAGATCGCGGCAAAGCTGCAAAAGCCGCTCTAGCCCGAAAGCCTCTTCATGCGCGGCGATCTGAAAGACCGAATCCGCCGAGGTGTAGCAAATCGGCCAACCCGTGCGCAGATGTTCTGCGCCGAGCCTATCCATGATCTCTAGCCCCGCCGCGTGGCAGTTGCCCAAGATCCCGTCCGTGCCCGCCAGCCGCATGACGTCTTTGGTGATCTCGTCGGGAAAGGCGGGGGTTTTCTTGGGGAAATAGGTCCAGTCCCACGGCACCGGAACACCAGCAAGCTCCCAATGCCCCGAGGGCGTATCCTTGCCGCGCGATGTTTCGTTTGCAGCCCCCCAAAGCCCTTCTGGCACTGCATTTAGCCCCGGCGAAGGCGCATCAGAGGCCAGCCGCAGCGCCGCCCCCAGCCCTAGACGATCAAGCACCGGCATCCGCAACGGGCCACTGCGCCCCTGCTCTGCCTGCCCCGCCGCACAAGCCGCGGCGATATGGCCAAGCGTATTGGCCCCGGTATCGGGCACACCCGCGTTGAAAAACTCGGCGGCGTCAAGCGCGCCGCCAATGCCGCAGCTATCGAGTACGATCAGAAAGGCCCTGCTCATTGCGCCACCCTCTCGATCACCAGATCAGGCTCGCGCGGCGATTCTGACCCGATCGTATAGGCCGCGGCAACTGCGGCAGCCGCTGCCTTGGCGGTAGCATCATTGGCGGCATGGACGAAGGCTATGGCTTCGCCCCGATCCAGCTCTTCGCCAACCCGCGACAAGCGCGAAAGGCCAACCGCTGGATTGACCCGGTCGGTTCCAACCAAGCGCCCGCCCCCCAGCCGCACCACCGCCTGCCCAAGCGCCATCCCGTCGATTGCCGAAACGAAACCGCTACGCGCGGCCGGAACCGCAAGGGTCACGGCGGCGGCGGGCAACCTGTCGGGGTAACGCTCGATGAAATCGGAGGGCCCGCCGAGTGCCGAGACCATTCGGCCAAAGGTTTCAGCCGCGCGTCCCGAACCAAGCGCCTCGTCGATCATTCCGGCACCTTCGGCGGCATCGCCCGCCAGCCCCGCCAGCGCCAGCGCCTCACCGCCGAGTGCGGCGGTAACCTGCCACAACTCCTCATTCACCGCGCTGCCAGTCAGCGTTTCCATACATTCGAGCACTTCCAACGCGTTACCGGCAGATTGGCCGAGGGGTTGGCTCATGTCGGTAATCAGCGCAACGGTCTTGCAGCCCGCGCCATTGGCCGTATCGACAAGCGAGCGCGCCAGAGCGCGCGCATCATCGAGGGTTTTCATGAAGGCGCCAGAGCCTGCCTTCACATCAAGCACCAGCACCTCCAGCCCTGCCGCGAGCTTCTTGGAAAGAATGGAGGCGGTAATCAGATCGATGCTTTCCACGGTGCCCGAAATATCGCGGATACCGTAGAGGCGGCGGTCGGCGGGCGCGATATCGCCACTGGCACCGACAATGGCGCATCCCACCTCGCGCACCACCTTGCGCAGCCCCTCAAGCCCCGGATCGGTGCGATAGCCGGGGATCGACTCGAGTTTGTCGAGCGTGCCGCCGGTATGGCCCAGCCCGCGCCCCGAGATCATCGGCACATAGGCCCCGCAAGCCGCAAGCGCCGGGGCCAGCAGCAACGAAACCGAATCGCCAATGCCGCCGGTGGAATGTTTGTCGAGCACCGGGCCGGGCAGCGACCATTTCAGCACGCGCCCCGAATCGCGCATTGCGCGCGTCAGCGCCACGCGGCCTTCAGCGCCGATACCTTTAAGATACACGGCCATCGCAAAGGCCCCCGCCTGCGCATCGCTGACGGTATCCGAGGCAAGGCCCTTGGCAAACCAGAGTGCGGCGTCTTCGGGCAGGCCCTGCCCATCGCGCACCGCGGCAATGATGCTGCGCGCGTCCATCAAGCGCGGTCCATGTGGCCCGCGTCGAACCGCCCGGGCAGCAAATCGCCCACGGTCGTCTGCAATTTCTTCCCGTCGGTGGTGGCCAGCGTCACCGGCACCTCGGGGCGGCCAAACTCGGCCAATTTCTGGCGGCAGCCGCCACATGGGGGCACCGGCGTGGGGCTATCGGCAATAACGCAAAGCTCGACAAACTCTGTCTCGCCCGCCGCCACCATCGCCGATATGGCGCCCGCCTCGGCGCAAACCCCTTCGGGATAGGCCACGTTTTCTACATTGCAACCTTGATAGACCGCGCCCGATTTGCCGCGCAGCGCCGCACCCACCTTGAAGCGGGAATAGGGGGCGTAAGCGTTTTTGCGCACTTCGGTTGCGGCATCCAACAGCGTCATCTGAGCCTCCGATTATGGTTGGTGAAGTCTGCGCCGGCCTCGCGCGCGATGCAAGCGGGCGGCGGCGGTGCAGACAGGCTATTCCCCGCGGGGCAGAAACAGTTTAAGGCTAAACCAGTTTCGGGGGGCAAAAATGAACGAGACCAGAAACGAGAACACACGCGCCGCCGCGCTGGACTACCACGAGTTTCCCAAACCCGGAAAGCTTGAGGTTCGCGCAACCAAGCCCTTGGCCAACGGGCGCGACCTCTCTCGCGCCTATTCGCCCGGCGTGGCCGAGGCCAGTCTTGAAATCAAGGCAGACCCTGCCACGGCGGCCCGCTATACCTCGCGCGCCAATCTTGTTGGCGTTGTGACCAATGGCACCGCCGTTCTGGGCCTTGGCAACATCGGCCCGCTTGCCGCCAAGCCGGTGATGGAAGGCAAGGCAGTTCTGTTCAAGAAATTCGCCAATATCGACGCCTTCGATATCGAGTTGAACGAATCTGACCCCGTGAAACTTGCCGAGATCGTCTGCGCGCTGGAGCCGACTTTCGGCGCGATCAACCTTGAAGACATCAAAGCCCCCGATTGCTTCATCGTCGAAAAAATCTGCCGCGAGCGGATGAACATTCCGGTATTTCACGACGACCAGCACGGCACTGCCATCGTTGTTGGTGCGGCTGTCAGCAATGCGCTGCACGTCACCGGGCGCGCGTTCGACAAGATCAAGATCGTCTCGACCGGCGGGGGGGCTGCGGGCATTGCCTGCCTCAACATGCTGATAAAGCTGGGTGTGAAGCGCGAGAATATCTGGCTTTGCGATATTCATGGGTTGGTCTACGCGGGCCGCGAGATCGACATGAACCCGCAAAAGGCCGCCTATGCCCAGGCCACCGACAAACGCACGCTGAGCGATGTGATCGACGGCGCTGATCTTTTTCTGGGGCTTTCCGGCCCCGGCGTGCTGACCCCGGAACTGGTTGCCCGAATGGCGGCGCGCCCGATCATCTTTGCGCTGGCCAATCCCACGCCCGAGATCTTGCCCGAGGCGGTGCGCGAGGTTGCACCCGATGCGATCATCGCCACCGGCCGATCGGATTACCCCAATCAGGTCAACAACGTGCTGTGCTTTCCGTTCATTTTTCGGGCGGCGCTGGATGTTGGCGCAACGACGATCAACGATGAAATGCAATTGGCCTGTATCGAGGGCATCGCGGCACTGGCGCGCGCCACCACCAGCGCCGAGGCAGCCGCGGCCTATCGCGGCGAGAAAATGACCTTCGGGCCGGATTATCTGATTCCGAAGCCCTTTGATCCGCGGCTGATCGGCACTGTCGCGCGGGCGGTTGCGCGTGCTGCGATGGAAACCGGCGTGGCCAGCCGCCCGATCGCCGACCTTGCGGCCTACAAGGTGCGGCTCGACGGATCGGTATTCAAGTCGGCGCTGCTGATGCGCCCGGTGTTCGAAGCGGCAGCCACCGTTACCCGCCGCATCGTCTTTGCCGAAGGCGAGGATGAGCGCGTGCTGCGCGCCGCCAATGCGATGATCGAAGAAACCACCGACAAGCCAATTCTGATCGGCCGCCCCGAGGTGATCGCGCGGCGCTGCGAACGCGCGGGGCTGCCCATCAGGCCCGGCGTGGATTTCGACATCGTGAACCCCGAAGACGATCCGCGCTACCGCGACTATTGGGGCACCTATCACGAGCTGATGGCGCGCCGTGGCGTCACCCCCGATACCGCGCGCGCGATCATGCGCACCAATACCACCGCCATTGCAGCGGTAATGGTGCATCGCGGCGAAGCTGACAGCCTGATCTGCGGAACTTTCGGGCAATACCTCTGGCATCTGAAATACGTCCGCCAGATTCTTGCGCGCGATGGGCTGCAACCGATTGGCGCGCTGAGCCTGATGATCCTAGAAGACGGGCCGCTGTTCATTGCCGACACGCATGTCTACCCCGAGCCTACCCCCCAAGAGATTACCGCCTGCGTGATTGGCGCGGCACGGCACGCGCGCCGCTTTGGCCTTGTGCCAAAGATCGCGCTGTGCAGCCATTCGCAGTTTGGAAACCTGAATACGGACTCTGGGCATCGGATGCGCGCGGCGCTTGAACTGCTTGATGCGCAAGAGCGCGATTTTGCCTATGAGGGCGAAATGCATGTCGATGCCGCACTCGACCAATCGCTGCGCGATAGAATCTTTCCCAACGGGCGCTTTGAAGGCGCGGCCAATGTGTTGGTATTCGCCAATACCGACGCGGCCTCGGGCGTGCGCAACATCCTCAAGGCAAAGGCGGGCGGGCTAGAGGTTGGGCCGATCTTGATGGGCATGGGCAACCGCGCGCATGTGGTAACGCCTTCGATCACAGCGCGCGGGCTTTTGAACATGTCAGCGGTCGCAGGCACGCCGGTCAAGCATTACGGCTGACCCGCGCGCGACTCCGCCCGCGCTGCCCGGCCTTTGCCGGCCGGCCTAGTTTGCAAATCTGACCGATCGGCCTGCAATTCCGTGCAGTCCAAGACAATTTGCAAAACTTTGCGACGGCTTTTTGCCGTTTTCTGCAAATATATGCGGCGCATAGACCGCCCAACGCAGCAACATTCTTGCGAGAATCTTGTGCGGAGCCTAACAAGCATAAAGATGCGGAGGAGGCATACTATGGCATACAGGGATGTATACGACAGCTGGAAGAATGATCCCGAAACCTTCTGGATGCGCGCGGCCGAAGACATTGATTGGGTGAAACCGCCCAGCAAGGCGCTTTTTGCCGATAGCGCACCGCTCTACGAATGGTTCCGCGATGCCGAAGTGAACACCTGCTGGAACGCCGTTGACCGCCATGTCGAGGCTGGGCGCGGCGACCAGCTTGCCATCATCCACGTCAGCCCGATTACCCACTCGCGTAAAGGCATCACCTATGCCGAACTGCAAAAGCGCGTCGCCAGCCTTGCCGGGGCCTTGCGCGCGAAGGGCGTGGAAAAGGGCGACCGGGTCATCATCTACATGCCCATGGTGCCCGAGGCTCTTGAGGCGATGCTGGCCTGTGCGCGACTGGGCGCGATCCACTCTGTGGTGTTTGGTGGTTTTGCCGCACACGAGCTTGCGGTGCGGATCGACGACTCAAAACCCAAGGCAGTCATCGCGGCATCTTGCGGGTTGGAGCCGGGGCGCGTGGTGCACTACAAGCCGCTGCTTGACAAGGCTATCGAGGCGGCCAAGCACAAGCCTGATTTCTGCGTGATCTTTCAGCGCGAGCAAGAGGTTGCCAAGCTGATCGAAGGGCGCGATGTCGCTTGGCATACCTTTCAATACGGTGTCGAGCCTGCCGAATGTGTGCCGGTTCAGGGCAATCATCCAGCCTATATTCTTTACACCTCGGGCACCACGGGCCAGCCCAAAGGCGTGATCCGCGACACAGCCGGGCATCTGGTGGCGCTCAACTGGTCGATGAAGGCCATCTACAACATCGACAAGGGCGACGTGTTCTGGGCCGCCTCCGACGTGGGCTGGGTGGTTGGCCACAGCTACATATGCTACGCGCCGCTGATCGCCGGGGCCACGACCATTGTCTATGAAGGCAAGCCCGTTGGCACGCCCGATGCCAGCGCCTTCTGGCGGGTGTTGCAGAACCAGCAGGTAAAGGCCCTATTCACCGCGCCGACCGCCTTGCGCGCGATCAAGCGCGAGGACCCCGAGGGCAAGCTGATCGACGATTTCAACCTGCGCAAGTTCGATGCACTGTATCTGGCCGGCGAGCGCGCCGACCCAGACACCGTGAAATGGGCGCAGCGGCATCTGCGGGTGCCGGTGGTCGATCACTGGTGGCAGACCGAAACTGGCTGGGCAATTGCCGCGAACCCCTTGGGCATCGAAGAGTTGCCCACCAAGATCGGGTCTCCCTCGGTGCCGATGCCGGGCTACGATGTGCATGTGCTTGACGAGGGCGGCCACCCGGTGCCCCCCGGCACACTGGGCGCGATCGTGGTCAAGTTGCCTTTGCCCCCCGGCACCCTGCCCGGGCTTTGGAATGCAGAAGCGCGGTTTCGCAAAAGCTACCTTGAGCACTTCCCCGGTTACTACGAAACCGGCGACGCGGGCTATATCGACGCAGATGGCTACCTCTACATCATGGCGCGCACCGATGACGTGATCAACGTGGCGGGCCATCGCCTTTCAACCGGCGCAATGGAAGAGATATTGGCAGGCCACCCAGACGTCGCCGAATGCGCGGTGATCGGCGTGGCAGATGCGCTCAAAGGGCAGCAGCCGATAGGCTTTCTTTGCCTGAACAAAGGTAGCAGCCGCAAGCCAGCCGACGTGGTAAAAGACTGCGTGCAACTGGTGCGCGAAGAAATCGGCCCGGTCGCGGCATTCAAGATGGCCTGCGTGGTCGATCGTCTGCCGAAAACCCGCTCGGGCAAAATCTTGCGCGCGACAATGGGAAAGATCGCTGATGGCGAGCCGTTCAACATGCCCGCCACCATCGACGACCCGGTTATTCTAGACGAGATTGCCGCGGCACTGAAAACGCTGGGGCTTCCGGCGAAATGAAAAGGCGGGGCGGCGTCGCGCCGCCCCCAACCGCTATACGAATTGCTCGCGCATCAACCGTTCGGCCAAACCGTGACCGTTCTCGAACAGGATACGGTGCGAGATTGTCGGTTCCGAGCGGATCTCGACCCAAAGCACCGGGCGCACCGAGCGGCCATCGGCATCGGCCATCACCGGGCGCTTTTCGGGTTCTAGCACGTCAAAGCGCACGGTCGCGTTTTTGGGCAAGATTGCGCCGCGCCACCGCCGAGGCCGAAACGCCGCCACCGCGGTCAGCGCCAGCACATCGGCCCCGATCGGCAAGATCGGGCCATGCGCCGAATAGTTGTAGGCGGTCGAACCTGCCGGCGTGCAGACAATCGCGCCATCGCAGACCAGTTCGGCCATGCGTTCCTTGCCGTTCACCGAAATGCGCAGCTTGGCCGCCTGCGGCCCGGCGCGCAGCACAGAAACGTCGTTGATTGCCAAGGCCTCGTGCACATCGCCGTCAGCGGTGCCCGCGCGCATTGCCAGCGGGTTGATCACCGCCTCTTCGGCCGCCGCTACACGCTCTGGCAGACCATCCTCGGCATAGTCATTCATCAAGAAGCCGATCGTGCCGCAGTTCATGCCGTAAACGGGCAGGCCGGTGCGCTGATGCAGCGTATCAAGCATCAGCCCATCGCCGCCAAGCGCCACGACGACATCGGCCTCTGCAAGCGGCACATGCGCATAGCGCGCTTTCAGCACCCGCGATGCCGCTTGCGCGGCTTCCGAGTCACTGGCGCGAAAACATATCTTCGGCGAATTCGGAAGCGCCATGGGGCGGGTTCTCTCTTTGCAGCTACGGCCTAGTTTCGGCGCAGCCAGATGCCAGCACAAGGGCTTTGTGAACCCGAGACATATCGCCGCGAAACACGCGATGCGCCCCTGCCCCAAGTGCCGCGGGCTTGAAAGACGCCGTGCTGCTGCGCGTCGAACCCTGTGCCGAGGCCGAGCGGCCCCAATGCTTCAGCACCACATCCTTGAGCACGAGGATCCGCGCACGATGGGCCGGTTCACAGCGGTCAAGGCCGCGCCTATCGGAAACAGCAGCGCCAAAAGCGGCCCAAAGTGGCAGGATTTATCGCGCGAAACCGCGCAATCGGCGTTTTGCGCGCTTTCGACAGCATTGCCTATGCGTTAAAGGGTGCGCAGAACCCGTAGGAATGCGCAAAATGCCGCACCTGCCTCGACCTATACATTGCCACTCTGACCTGCCGGGAGCTTCAGACATGACCTCATACCAGCGCGATGCCGGGTATTTCACCGAAACGCTCGAAAGCCGCGACCCAGACATCGCCGCCGCGATCCGTTCAGAGCTTGGCCGTCAGCGCGACGAGATCGAATTGATCGCTTCGGAAAACATCGTCAGCCGCGCCGTGCTTGAGGCGCAGGGTTCGGTGATGACCAACAAATACGCCGAAGGCTACCCCGGTAAGCGCTACTACGGCGGTTGCCAGTTTGTGGATGTGGCAGAAAACCTTGCCATCGACCGGGCCAAGCAGCTTTTTTCCTGCGCTTACGCAAACGTGCAGCCCAATTCCGGCAGTCAGGCCAACCAGGGCGTGTTCAACGCGCTGCTGAAACCCGGCGATACAATTCTTGGCATGAACCTCGCCTCGGGCGGGCATCTGACGCATGGGGCGGCGCCGAACCAGTCGGGCAAATGGTTCAATGCCATCCAGTATGGCGTGCGCGCGCAGGACAACCGCATCGATTACGACGAAGTGGCGCGACTGGCACGCGAGCATAAGCCGAAGATGATCATCGCGGGCGGCTCGGCCATACCGCGGCAGATCGACTTTGCCGCCTTCCGCGCCATTGCCGACGAGGTTGGCGCGCTTTTGATGGTCGATATGGCGCATTTCGCGGGGCTGGTAGCGGGTGGCGCACACCCCTCGCCGTTCCCCTATGCCGATGTTGCTACCACCACCACGCACAAAACCCTGCGCGGCCCGCGTGGCGGCATGATTTTGACCAATGACGAAGCGATCGCCAAAAAGATCAACTCGGCCATCTTCCCCGGCATCCAAGGTGGGCCGTTGATGCATGTGATCGCCGCCAAAGCCGTGGCCTTTGGTGAAGCGCTGCGCCCAGAGTTCGCAGCCTACGCAGCGCAAGTGGTGAAAAACGCGCAGGCTCTTGCCGACGAGTTGATGAAGGGCGGGCTAGCCATTGTCACCGGGGGCACCGACACGCATCTGATGCTGGTCGATCTGCGCCCCAAAGAGGTCAAGGGCAACGCCACCGAAAATGCGCTTGGGCGCGCGCATATCACCTGCAACAAGAACGGGATTCCGTTCGACCCTGAAAAACCCACCGTTACCTCGGGCGTACGGCTGGGCACCCCGGCAGGCACCACCCGCGGGTTTGGGGAAGAAGAGTTCCGCCAGATCGGGCGCTGGATCGTCGAAGTTGTCGATGGCCTTGCCGCAAACGGTGAAGACGATAACGGCGATGTCGAAGCTGCCGTGCGCGCCAAGGTAGAAGAACTTTGCGCCCGCTTCCCGGTTTACCCGACGCTGTGACACCGCACGCGCGCCCCGCAGCGACCACCGTTCGGATCGAGCGGTGGCTTGGCGACGCGGTGCGCGCGCGCCTGCCGCACGGGCTGGCAGAGTTTGTGCTCTTTGGCCTCAAGCAGGGTTGGGCGTGCCTGTTTGGCGGGCTGATGCTGGGCGCGATCATCGCCAGCAAGGCGATCTGGCAGCCCGATTGGCCCGTGGCGCGGTATGATGCGCTTTTTGCCTTTGCGCTTATCACGCAGGTGGCGTTTTTGTGGCTGCGGCTGGAAACATGGGCCGAGGCGCGGGTGATCTTGCTGTTTCACATCACCGGAACCGTGATGGAATGGTTCAAGGTCGACGCAGGGTCGTGGGGCTACCCCGAACCGGGGGTGTTCAAGCTATTCGGCGTGCCGCTGTTTTCAGGCTTCATGTATGCCTCGGTCGGTTCCTACATCGCGCGCGTGATCCGCATTTTCGACATGCGCTTTGCCCCCTACCCTCCCTATTGGCTAAGCGTCGCACTGGCACTGGCGATTTATGCCAATTTCTTCGCACACCACTTTCTGCCCGACATACGGCTGGCGCTGTTTGCGGCAACGCTGCTGCTGTTTGGGCGTACCCGCGTGTGGTTTACCGTCGGGCAGCGCTACTGGATGCCGATGCCGCTGGCGGCGTTGCTGGCTAGCCTGTTTCTGTGGTTGGCCGAGAATATCGGCACCGCCACCGGCACTTGGCTGTATTCAGGCCAGCGGCCCGAGCATCTGGTCTCGTTCGCCAAGCTCGGTTCGTGGTATCTGCTGCTTTATGTCAGCTTCGTCACGGTTTCGCTGGTATCACGCGCCGCGATCAGCCGCTCGGCCCTTCAGAAATAGCCGCGCCAGAACATGATCCCCATAACCGCCCCGGCAGTGACGACCACCACGAAAACCACGGTCGCCAGCATATTGACGGCAAGCGTCGTGCGCCTTTCGCCCGCACCAAGCGGCTTGAGGTAGCGCACCAGCGCATCATACGCCGCCGACACCCGCTCGATATCGATCTGCCGCGAGAGTTTGGGGTTTAGCGATTTGGCCTCGGCGTCACACAACAGGTCCGCTTCGGCACGCAGCTTGCGCGGCAGCGAACGGCCGCGATGCGCCAGCTTGGCGCGCAACCCGGTGCCGCGCGCTTTCAGCCGTTCTTCCATCAGCTGCGCCACGCGCGCCGACATCTGGTGCAGGGTTTGCGGGTTCATGGCTCCTCCGGTCACCCAAACCCTAATCCTTGGCAAGAGCCGACGCAACGACACTGGTAGAGGCCGCAACGCCGCGCTAGGCTTGGCCTATGTTGAACTTCATCACCCACGGCGCGCCCAGCGCCACCCCGCCGCTAGTCATCGTGCATGGCCTCTTTGGCTCGGCGCGCAATTGGGGTGTGATCGCGCGCAGGCTGTCGCAGGACCGTCTGGTGATCGTGCCCGACATGCGCAACCACGGCGATAGCCGCTGGGATGCAGCGCATGGCTACGCAGAGCTTGCAGCCGATCTTTCAACGCTGATCGCAGCGCATGGCACATCGGCAGATCTGTTGGGCCATTCGATGGGCGGCAAGGCCGCAATGCAACTCGCGCTCAGCAAACCCGGCCGGGTGCGGCGGCTGGTGGTGGCCGATATCGCACCCGTCGCCTATGGCCACAGTCAGCGCCACCTGATCGCAGCGATGCGTGCGATTGACATTGAAGGGCTGTCCCTTCGGTCAGAGGCCGACCGGCAATTGGCGCTTCAGGTGCCCGATGCCGGGGTGCGCGCCTTCTTGCTGCAATCGCTTGACCTGAAAGCGACCCCCGCACGCTGGAAGCTGAACCTCGAAGCGCTCGACGCGGAAATGGAGCGTATCACCGGCTGGCCCGGCACGCCGGGGCAGTTCGATGGGCCGACGCTATTCATCAAGGGCGCGTTGTCCGACTATATCCGCCCGGAACATCATTCAGCGATTCTGGCGCAGTTTCCTGCCGCCACGTTTGCCGAAATAGAAGGCGCGGGGCACTGGCTACATGCCGATGCCCCGCGCGCGTTCGAAGAAATCGTCCAGCGGTTTCTGGACTAGCCGGGCCGCTTCATACGGGCCAGAAGGTTATCTTTCAGAACAAACTGGTGATAGAGCGCGCCCACAACGTGCAGGGCGAAAAGCACCAGAAGCAGCGTTGTCATCACCTCATGCGCGTTGGCGCTGACCGAAACCCCGCCAAACCATGCCATGCCACCGCTGACCACCAGAAGCAGCAGCAACAGGTAAAGCACCCCGTGGGTCAAGGCGCCGACCAGTTTCAGCACGGGCGCTTGTGGTTCGGGGGGCAGCGGCGCACCGCGGGTCAGGCGCAATACCAGCCGCCACAGAACCAGCGCAAAAATCGTCACGCCGGTAATGACATGCAGCTGAATGAAAATGCTCGGCGTAACCTCGTTACCGCGCTGGATCGCGCGCCAAGCATGGCTCATCGCATCATTCAACAGAAATTGCGGGATCAGAAGCAGCGCGACGAGCCAATGCAGCCAAATCTGCGAGCTCGAATAGCCAGTTGACGTTTTATGCATGATTTCCTCGCGTATGTTGCGGTTTGCGTTGCGCACTGGCTGCAACGGGCACCGAATATTTCCGTCGCGCGATCAGGCCGACAAGATTTTCTTTGCGATGATCCACGCTGTAGGCAGGCCAAGCAGCGCGCCCGCGCCTGCTGCCATGAGGATCGAGTTCAGATCGACGTGGCCAAGAACAAGGGTCACAACCACGAAGATGCCGGCCAGCGTAGGGCCGGCCAGCGCATAGATTATGGAAGCAAGGCGGAACATCTATTTCTCCCGTAATGCGCGCGTTTCAAGCGGCAGAGAAACAGGTTTCCGTTGCCGCGACCTTGATCTGCGTCATACCGGCGGGCAACGCAAGCGCATCCGCGCTTCGCCCGTATCGCCCGGCAGGCCGGTGACCACACTGCCCGGCACAACGGCGCATCCGGTCGTTTTCTCGACCGCGCTTATCATCAGCGCAGGCACCGGCGCGCGCGCGGCCCGCGCAAGATATCCCATGCGGATGACCTCGGCCTTGTCGGCCTTTTGCAACACGACAAAATCGATGCCTTCCAGCGTGATCTGGTGCCGTTCGGCACCAAAAAACTCTGGCGCGGGCGAGGCGCAGGCGGCGACGAGGAACAGGGCGAAAAGATGCAGGCGCATACGGCAATCTTGAGCCGACTTGGTTAACTAATCGTTACTGCGGCATCGAATCGCGTTGCATTTTGCGCCCGCAGCCGCACTCTGGCAGCATCCCCCCAAAACATGCGGAGCGCGCCATGACGTCTCTTCCTTCTTCGGCCCGCGTTGTCATCATCGGCGGCGGTGTTTCGGGTTGCTCGGTCGCCTACCACCTTGCGCAGCTTGGCTGGCGCGACATCGTGCTGCTGGAACGCAAGCAGTTGACCTCGGGCACAACATGGCACGCTGCGGGGCTGGTGGGGCAGTTGCGTGCCAGCCTTAACATGACCCGGCTCGCCAAATATTCCGCAGACCTTTACGCCCGGCTTGGCGCGGAAACCGGGCTTGCTACCGGCTTTCGTGCCTGTGGTTCGATCTCGGTCGCGCTGACGGGCGAGCGGCGCGAAGAGTTGCTGCGCCAAGCAGGGCTGGCGCGCGCCTTTGGCGTTGAGGTGGGCGAGCTTTCGGTCGCGGACATCAAGGCGATGTACCCGCATCTGAATACCGAAGGTGTGACGATGGGCGTGCACCTGCCCGCCGATGGTCAGGCCGACCCCGGCAACATTGCGCTGGCACTGGCCAAGGGCGCGCGCGCGGCCGGGGCGGTGATTGCTGAAGGGGTGAAGGTGGTGGCCGTCACCAAGGCAGGCGGTCGGGTGACGGGTGTGGACTGGGTGCAGGGCGAGGCGCGCGGGCATATCGCAGCCGACATGGTGGTGAACTGCGCGGGCATGTGGGGGCGCGATCTGGCCGCCGCCTCGGGCGTGGCACTGCCACTGCATGCGTGCGAACATTTCTACATCGTCACCGAATCCATTCCCGGCCTTGGCCAGTTGCCGGTGCTGCGCGTGCCCGACGAATGTGCCTATTACAAGGAAGACGCGGGCAAGATCTTGCTTGGCGCGTTCGAGCCGGTCGCCAAACCTTGGGGCATGGGGGGCATTCCCGAAAGCTTCTGCTTTGACCAGTTGCCCGAAGATTTCGATCATTTCGAGCCGATACTTGCTGCCGCCGTCAACCGAATGCCGATGCTCGCCGAGGCAGGGATACACACGTTTTTCAATGGCCCGGAAAGCTTTACCCCCGATGATCGCTACTATCTGGGCGAAGCACCCGAACTTGGCGGCTATTGGGTAGCGGCGGGGTATAACTCGATCGGCATCGTCTCGGCGGGTGGCGCGGGCATGGCGCTGGCGCAGTGGATGGACGGGGGCGAGCCACCATTCGACCTTTGGGATGTCGATGTCCGCCGCGCGCAGCCGTTTCAGAAAAACCGCCAGTATCTGCGCGCGCGGGTCACCGAAACGCTGGGCCTGCTTTATGCTGACCATTTCCCCTATCGCCAGCCCGCCACGGCACGCGGCATCCGCCGATCGCCTGTGCACGAGCAGCTCAAAGCCGCCGGTGCGGTGTTTGGCGAAACCGCCGGGTGGGAACGGGCCAACTGGTTTGCCGATCCGGGCCAGCCGCGCGAATACCGCTACACTTGGGCGCGGCAGAACTGGTTTGCCAACTCCGCCGCCGAGCACCGCGCGCTGCGCGAGGGCGTGGGGCTGATCGACATGTCGAGCTTTGGCAAGATCCGGGTCGAGGGTCCGGGTGCGTATGACCTTTTGCAGCGCGTCACCGCGGGGCAGATTGACGTGGATGTGGGGCGCATCGTCTATTGCCAGATGCTGAACACGCGCGGCGGTATCGAATGCGATTTGACCGTGACGCGGCTGGGCGAGACCGCGTTTTTGCTGGTGGTGCCCGCCGCCACGCTGCAACGCGACCTTGCATGGCTGCGCCGCCACGCGCATGGCGACATCGTAACCATCACCGATGTGACCGCCGCCGAAGCGGTGCTGTGCCTGATGGGCCCACGCGCGCGCGCGGTGCTTTCGGCCTGCTCGCCCGCCGATCTGTCCAACGCCGCGCATGGCTTTGGCAGCGCGCGCGAAATCGAGGTCGGGATGGGCCTCGCGCGGGCGCATCGCATCAGCTACGTGGGCGAGTTGGGCTGGGAGCTTTACGTTTCATCCGATCAGGCCGCACATGTTTACGAGACGCTGGTTGAGGCTGGGGCAGCCGAGGGGATGCGGCTTTGCGGGTTGCACGCGATGAACTCTTGCCGGATGGAAAAAGCCTTTCGCAGCTTTGGCCACGACATCAGCGATGAAGACCATGTGCTGGAAGCAGGTCTTGGCTTTGCGGTGGACCTTGGCAAGGGCGACTTCATCGGCCGCGAGGCCGTGTTGCGCAAGCGCGAGGCAGGGTTGACGCGGCGGCTGGTGCAGTTCCTTCTCACCGATCCCGCGCCGATGCTTTACCACAACGAACCGATCCTGCGCGACGGGCGGATCGTCGGGGTGCTGGCATCGGGGGCCTATGGACACACGCTTGGCGGTTCGGTGGGGCTTGGCTATGTGCCCTGCACCGCTCCCGGCGAAAGCGCGGCGGAAATGCTGGCGTCGCGCTACGAGATAGAGGTGGCCGGGCAGCGATTTGCCGCGCGCGCAAGCCTTGCGCCGCTATATGACCCGAAATCGCTGCGACCACGGGCCTGATTGACGCAGACCGGGGCCTTCGTCCGCGACGCGACGATCCGGGTAAAAAACGCCCGCCCCTTTCGGGACGGGCGCGTTATACCGGCGCGGCAAGTGCCAAGTGCTTCAGGCGTGTTCCTTGGCATGTTCGCGGCAGATCGTCTCGGCTTCCTTGCCGTGCAGTTCCTGATAGTGATCGAACTTGCTTTCAAACCACCCGGTGCCTTGGGTCGCGGTACCAAGACCGCGGATCAGATCATCGCGCGAGGACGACGGCAGCAAGATCCGCGTCACATCCCAGCCGCGCGCCTCCGGGTTCGGTTCAAAGCCAAGAACCTGCCCCTTCAGCGTCGAGATCAGCGAAACGATCGAGCCTGAAAACACCGAAGGCGCGTGAATATCGACCCGTTCGATCGGTTGCAGCAGCACGGGCGAGGCCTTTTGCAGCGCCTCGCGTGTGCCCATCTTGGCGGCGGTGCGGAAGGCGTGGTCAGAACTGTCAACCGCGTGGCTTTTGCCATCGGTCAGCGTAACCGCAACGTCGATCACCGGAAAACCGAGCGGCCCTGCAACCGTCGCATCCTGCGCGCCCGCCTCGACCGCCGAGATGAAGTTGCGCGGCACAGCGCCACCCTTCACCACCTCGTCAAAGGCGAAACCCGCGCCGCGTTCTTGCGGCCGCACGATCAGCACCACATCGGCAAATTGGCCCGACCCGCCCGATTGCTTGCGGTGGCGGTAGTGTTCTTCGGCCTGCTGCGAAATGGTTTCGCGGTAGGAAGTCGGCGTCACCTGCTCGGTCACCTTCACGTCGAAATCATCCGAGATGCTGGCAAGGATGCGGCGCAGATGCAGTGGGCCTTGGGCGCGCAATATGGTGTGGCCGCTGTCTTCGTCCTGCCCGACCTCAAGGCCCAGATCGGTTTCCTGCAAACGCGCCAGCGCAGTTGAAAGGCGCACCTCGTCGCGTTCGTTGGTGGGCAGCAACAGCCGCGCCAGTGTTGGGCGGCGGCTTTTGACCCAATCTGGCCCGTCTTGCGACGACGCCGCGTTGAAAAGCCGCCCCGCGTTCAACTGGTCGGCCTTGACCGCCACCCCTACGCTGCCCGCAGCCAGCGCGTTGGAGCCAACTTCGCCAAACTCGTTGAGGTTGCCAAGGTTGCCGCCCGCAAGGTTGGTGCCCGACTTTACGCCATCGGTCAGCGCGCGCAGATAGACCGCCTTGCCGAGGTGCTTTTGAAACTCGGCATGAAAGCCAACCGCCAAAACGTCGCCCGCCGGGCTAAGCCGCGCGCGCAAGGCATCGACCGAGGGCGCTTCGTGGCGCAGCGCCTTCATCAGCCGCATCACGCCGTTCACATGGCTTGCCGCACCGAGGTAGGCGGGAATGATTTTGTTGTCTTGCAGCACTTTCGCCGCGGTCTGGAACAATTCGGCGGTCGGCGGCTCGCGATCTTCAATCAACTGCTCAAGCAAGCCATCGTCAAACTCGGAAAGGTGCTCCATCAAATCAAGGTGGGCCTGATGCTCGACTTCGCGCATCGACGAGGGAATCTCCATCAGGAATGAGGGTTTGCCTTCCTGATAGTGCCACGCGCGCTCGGAAATCAGATCAATCGCACCGACGACGGCACCGCCTTCGCGGATCGGCATCTGGCGCAGCACGATCGTGTGCTGCGAATAGCCCTGCAAGGCTGCCACGATATCTTCGATGCGGCCCTGCGGCGCGTCCATCTTGTTGATGAAGATCAGGCAAGGCGTGCCAGAAGCCTCGATCACGCGCAGGTAAGGTGCCACCAGCACCGCCGCCGCCGGGTCGGAAGGCACGCACAACACAACCGCATCTGAAGCCATAAGCGCGCTGCCCATGACGCCGCTATATTCGGCGCTGCCAGCAACATCGAATGCACACCATGGCTCGTCAAGAAAACTGAATCGGGTCAAGGCAAGGTTGCCAGCCGTTTCCGTACGCGTGGCTGCGCCGTCAAGCTGGCTCATCGCCTTGACCAGCGTCGTCTTGCCCGATTGGGATGGCCCCAGAACCGTAAAGCATCGCATCCGTCAAACCCTCCTTTAAATCCGGGGGCCTATCGAGCGCCCGGCGGGGTTCGGGTCGAACATTGTCCTTCACCCCGATTTCCTGAGGCCGCAGCACGCACGGCCTACCCCGACAATTGCATGGGGCATCGGCACGGGCAACAGCCGAGAAGAGGGCCAGCGCCGCTTTCGCCTATCCGCGACAATCGGTCCAACTCGGACGGCACCACCCGCGCCCAATCACGCCGAAGCCCGAAGCGGTGCGCGACAGACTAGACAACGCGCAGCGTGATAGTGCCCAAAGCGCCGAAGTCGGCGCGAAGCACGCTATCTGCGGGCGTAGGCAGCGTGTCTGTGACCGAGCCCACGGTAATCGCCATGCCCGCCGTTAGCCCGATACCGCGCGCGCCGAGGTGGTTGACCACATCGGTCAGCGCCGCGTAGGGGTCGGCGCGAATATCGGGCGGGCTCTGCGCCGCAGGGGTGCCGCCGTTCAGGCTAAGCGCGACCGGGTGGTGCAGGTAATCCACCGCGTCGGGCGCAACAATTTGCGGCCCGATCACCAGCGCGAGCCCGCTGCCGTTGTCAGCTATGCCCAGCAATCCGCCCACCGCGCCCCAAGGTGCCGCTTCGCCGTAGCGCGAAGCGACAAGCTCCACCGCAATATGGGCGCGCACCAAGGGTACGATCTCGGAAATGCTGCGCGGCGGCGCGGCAGGCAGATCGGATGTGAGCACAAAGGCAAACTCCGGCTCGGCGCGCGCTTGCGCGAATGTGGCGGCAGGCAAGGTGAGGTCGGTGCCATGAAAAAGCCCTGAGCTAAGAACGCGGCCAGTGACCAGCCCGTCCTGCCCATCGCGCGCGCGCATTCCTGCCGAGGTGGCCCCCGCCTTCCAGCCCACCACCGGCTCGCCTATCAGCGCGATCATCCGCGCTTGCGCGGCATAAGCCTCGGCGCGGTCCTGTGGGCGCGCTGCGGGGTTCGGCAGTGGCACAGTGTGGCCCCCACGCCAGGCGGCGGCCAGTGTTGCGCCAAGGTGGTCCATCGCATCCGCTCGTTCTGGCGTCATGTCTGCTCCAATTTTCCTTTACCGGTTCTGGCGTTATCACAGCGGTTCGTGCACGCGCGCCTTAGCCAAGAAGCGCCAGAAGTGCCGAAACCGTAAAGAACGACGCCACCGTGGCCACGATCAGCGCGGTGGCGGCAAGCGCCTCGTTTCCCCAACGCAACCCGAAAAGCGCGTAGGTGGACATCATCGGCACCGCAGCGATCAGCACCCCCGAGGTGAGCAGCGCATCAGGCGGCGGGCCCAAAAGCATAAGCCCGGCCAGCACCGCAGCCGGGTGCAAAACCAGCTTGCCAATCACCACCCGCGCCACCGCCGCCCCGCCGATGCCCGCGCGCGGCAGGTCTGCCACCGCCGCGCCAATCACCAGCAGTGCAATCGGTGCCGCCACAGGTGCCAACATGCCCAACACATTCAACGCCACCGCGGGCAGCACCAGCCCGCTTACCGATGCCACAAGCCCTACCAGTACGGCCATCAGCAAAGGGTTGCGCACCATCCCGCTCAAAACGCGCAACAGCGCCTTGCGCCGCCCGCCGCCGCCCGTGGTCTCGGCCAGCGTTATTGCCAGCGGCAGGATCAGGATATTTTCCACCAGCATCGCCATCGCGAAGGCTTGCAGCGCTACATCGCCCACCAGCAAAGCCGCCACTGGCATCCCAAGATATGCCGAGTTCGAGCATGACATGCCCAGCGCCTCAAGCGCGGCCTGCGGCATTCCCCTGCGCAGCACACCGCGCACAAGCGCAAGCCCCGCCAGAAACAAGGCCAGCGAGCCGGCTGCATAGCCTGCGAGGAAATCCCAGCGCAGCGCCTCGGACAGCGGCGCGCGGGCCAGCGCCAGAAAGATCAACGCAGGCATTGCGACACGCAGCACCACGCGGCCGATGGCGCGCATGTCTGCGGCCGCCACATAGCCCACCTTGGTCACGAAAAAGCCAAGCGCGATCAGAAGATAGATCGGCAGCGTCAGGGCGAAAACCGCCAGCATCAGCGCCCCCGCGAGGGCGCTGATCGTGCAGGTTCAGGGGGTTTTGCCGTCAGGCTTTCCACTTCTTGGCCAGATCGCGCGCGCCCCGCAAAAGGATCGCCTGATCCACATCCACAGCGGTGAACAGTGTGCCCGCCGCGATCGCTTCTGTAAGAAACTCGGGGTCGAGCGACAGGATGCCCGCAGGCTTTCCCGCATTGCGGATACGGCGCACGGCGTCGAGCACGGCGGCCTTGACCTCTGGGTGGCCGGGGTTGCCGGGGTGCCCCATCGAAGCGGCAAGATCGGCCGGGCCGATGAATACGCCATCCACCCCCTCGACCGCACAGATCGCCTCGATCTCGGGCAGCGTCGCGGCGGTTTCGACCTGCACCAGCAGGCAGACCTCGGCATTGGCGCGCGCGTTATAGTCTGGAATTGCGCCAAAGCGGCTGGCGCGGGTGATACCTGCCACGCCACGCACCCCATGCGGCGGGTAGCGCACGGCCTTTACCGCAAGCGCAGCCTCAGCCGCGCTTTGCACATAGGGCACAAGGATCGTTTGCGCGCCGATATCCAACAGCCGCTTGATCTCGACCAGATCGAGCGAGCCGGGCCGCACCAGCGCTTGCGTGCCATAGGGTGCTGCGGCCTGAAGCATGGCCTGCACCGTGGCCAGATCCATGACCGAGTGCTCGGTGTCGATCAACATCCAGTCAAAGCCGCATCCAGCCATCGATTCGGCGTGGCCCGAACCCGGGATCGTTACCCAGATGCCGATCTGCTGACGCCCTGCGGCCAACCCGGCCTTGAAGTGATTTTTCGGCAATTCCATCGTGCGTGTCTCCCTGTTCAGTCTTGCAGCCTGACCCGGCGTCCTTCGCGGGCGGCGATTTTGATAGCTTCGATCACGGCCAGCGTTCGCAGACCTTCGCGCCCCGAAACCAGCGGCGCCTCGCCCGTGCCGATCACGCGCGCGAATTGCTCGATCTGTAGCACCAGCGGATCGCCCGAGGGGTGCGAGGCAATCCGGGCGGAAAGCGGCTCCCACCAGCTGCGCTTGCCCGTGTAATGCCAAAGCTTGCCCGAAGGCAGTTCCAACGCGCCTTGGGTGCCACCGATCAGGTAGCAAGCCTCGGATGTCTTTGGATAAGCGGGGTTTTCGCCGGTAGTCAGTTCCCACGACCAAGGCGCCGGGATCGTGTCGGATACGTTGGCCGTGCCAAGCACGCCATTGGTAAACTCGAGCGTTATGACCGCCGTTTCCTCGACCGCGTTGCCACGCACAGCATTCGACTGCGCCGCCTGCACCGCTGTGACCTCGCCCACCAGATACCGCAACAGATCGATATCGTGGATGAGGTTTAAGAACACCGGCCCGGCACCCGGTTCACGGCGCCAAGACACATCAAAATACTCATCCGGCTTCATCAGCCAAAACATCGACTGCACCGAAACCGGCGTGCCGATTTCACCCGCAACGATCATCGCCTTGGCGGCGGCGATCAGCGGGTTGTGGCGGCGATGGTGGCCAGTGGCCAAGGGCACGCCCGCCGCCTCGGCTGCCTCGACCAAAGCGCGCGCCTCGGTCACATCGGTCGCCAAGGGCTTTTCGACCAGCACCGGCAGGCCCGCGCGCACACAGGCAAGACCGCCTTCGACATGCAACTGATTAGGCGTCGCAAGGATGACGCCCCCGGCGACACCCGCCGAAATCATCGCATCAAGCGTCGAGAAATAGGGCACCCCAAGCTGCGCGGCATAGTCGGCAGTGGCGGGCATCGGGTCAACGATTGCGGCCAGTTGCGCGCCCGCCGCCTGTGCCATCGCCTGAACATGCCGCTTGCCGATCAAGCCGGCCCCTGCGACTGCGATTCGCGCGGCGGTCATTTCTTGGCGGCAAGTTGCGCGATGCGGCGAACACCGGCCTTGTAGCCTTCGGTGCCAAGCCCGGCGATCACGCCCTCTGCGCGCAGGCTGACGTAGGAATGGTGCCGAAACGATTCACGCTTGTGCACATTGGAAATATGCACCTCGATCACCGGCCCTTCAAAGGTGTTCAGCGCATCGAGTATGGCCACCGATGTGTGAGTGAAGGCACCGGGGTTGATGACAATGCCACATGCCGATTTGCGCGCCTCGTGAATGGTGTCGATGATGACGCCCTCGTGGTTTGACTGAAAAAGCTTCAGATCAAACCCCAAGCCTTTCGCCAGTTCGCGACATTCGACCTCGACATCGGCAAGTGTCTCGCGGCCATAGATTTCAGGCTGGCGCTGGCCCAGCAGGTTCAGGTTCGGTCCGTT
>NZ_JBFHIA010000005.1:0-27250 GCF_041596715.1 Phaeovulum sp. | reverse complement strand
GGCCTCTGCCCCCGACCAGACGGCGACCGACAGCAGCATGATGTTCATCATGGCAAAGCCGGAAACGCCGATCCGCATCAGGATGTCGCGACCGCGCTTGTCGGCCTCTGTGGCGCTCAGCACATCGGGGTCTAGCTCGTGCGCCTCATAGCCGATCTGCGCCAATCGCTCGACTAGGTCTGCGGCCTGCACGTCGGGGTCTGCATCCACCGAAACGCGTTTCAGGGTCAGGTTCACGCGGGCCGAGCGCACACCGGGATGGCGCGCCAATTCGCGCTCCACATCCGTGATGCAGACGGCGCAATGCGCGGTTGGCAGCGACAACATCAACCGCGCATCGCGTGGCGCAGCGGCGGCTGCCAATCGTTCGGCGGAAGGTGCTGCAATACAGGCCGGGCACGCCGATGCCTGCATGCGCATGTCTTCCTGCTCGACGATCGCGCTCATCGCGCTACCCCTGCACCATGAAATCGAGCCGCTGGCGGAACAGCGTGCCATCCGCAGCGCGCGCCTCTAGGTGCAAAAGCCAGTTGCCCGGCCCAAGTGCGACCGGCGCGGTATAAACACCTTCCGCCAACTCGAACCGCAGAACCTGATCGTCGCGCACCGAGGTCGGGCGACCGACCAAGACACTCAGATCGGCCACCGCAGCGGGTAGGCCCGCCGTATCGCGGATTGCGATGGTCAGCACACCGCCCGCGTAGACCGGGTGCACCACCCAACCCAACGCCTCTTGCGCCATGCGATCGGCGTCAAAAGTTTGCGAGGCAACGTAAGAGTTTGCCACCTCTAGCCCCGGAAAGGTGCCAATGGCCTTGTAGGCCATGAACAGGTTGACCCCGATAATCACGCTGAACGCGGAAACCGTGATGATCAGCACCTTTCGGCCTGTCAGAGGGGCAGCCATGATCAGTTGTCCTTTCCGTTGAACACACTGTCGGCGCTTACCCGGTCTATGCCATCGACATCGCGCAGCCAGAACCGGACATCGGTGCGGCGCTCGTCAGCAAGGTCCGAGCCGCGCGGAGCGGTGACATAGACACGCTGAGTCAGCGTTTCATCTGGTGCAACGGTTACCACATTCGTCTCCTGCCCTTCCAGCACCAGTTCCACATCGTCCGAGTGTTCCGCAAAATCGTGATCTTCGCCACCGGTCATGGTGATTTCCAGCGTCGTTTCCTTGAGCTGCTTGTTGCGCAGGCGCACTTCGTAGGTGTTGCGGATCGAACCATCCGACAGCAGCACATACATCGGGTTGCGCACCGGCGTGACGTTGAACTCGAATGGCGGGCGCAGGAACAGCATCACAATCAAGGCAATGCCGATGCCCGACCAAAGCGTGAAATACAGCGTCGTACGGGGGCGGAAGATATGCCTCCAGACATGCTGGGGCTTTGCCCCGGCGCGCTCGACAGGTTCGTCCTTCAACGCCATGTAGCCGATCAACCCGCGCGGCTTGCCGACCTTGTCCATCATCGCATCACATGCGTCGATGCAAAGCCCGCAGGTAATGCATTCAAGCTGCTGCCCATCGCGAATGTCGATTCCCATCGGGCAGACGTTGACGCAAGCCATACAGTCGATGCAGTCGCCCAACTCACTGGCACCCTCGGCCTTGCGGTGTTTGCCGCGCGGTTCGCCACGCCATTCGCGGTAAGCGATGGTTATGGTGTCTTCATCCATCATCGCGGCCTGAATACGCGGCCATGGGCAAGCATAAGTGCAAATCTGCTCGCGCATGAAACCGCCGAAGATGAAGGTCGTGGCGGTCAGAATCGCGATCCAGAGATATGCCGCAGGATGCGCGGTTCCGTGCAGCAGGTTCGCCAGAAGCGTCGGCGCGTCAGTAAAGTAAAACACCCAAGCACCGCCCGTGCCCGCCCCGATCAACAACCAGATCGACCATTTCGTCGCCCGCAACGCGATCTTGTGCAGGTTCCATTTCTGTTGCCAAAGGCGCAGTTGCGCGTTGCGGTCGCCATCGATCCAGCGCTCAACCAGCAGATAAAGGTCGGTCCAGACAGTCTGCGGGCAGGCATAACCGCACCAGACCCGCCCCAGCGCCGAGGTGAATAGAAACAAACCCAGCCCCGCCATGATCAAAAGCCCGGCGACAAAGTAGAACTCGTGCGGCCAGATCTCGATCATGAAGAAGAAAAAGCGCCGGTTCGCAAGGTCCAGCAGCACCGCCTGATCGGGTAGCGTCGGGCCGCGATCCCAGCGAATCCAAGGGGTCAGGTAGTAAATCCCCAACATCATCCCCATCAGCCACCATTTCAGGGTGCGAAAGCTACCTGAAACCCTGCGCGGAAATACCGGCGCGCGGGCGGCATAAAGCGGGGTCTCGGATGGGTCGGTCTGGCTCACGGGGTGTCTCCGATATTGGCGGCGCCAAATAGCAGTTGGCGCCGCAGATGGGCAGCGGCATTGACCTGAATCAATATTGGCCTATTTGTGATGTATCAATTCTCGGCAAAGAACTCACGTGCTTTCCCAATTCAACCGCGCCGCTGCCTGCGCGGAATGCAATGGTCAGATGGCATCGGCCCCGCCGAAACGCGCGAACATATCGCGGTGCCGATGCCACCTGCAGGGCGGGCTCGAAAGCCCACCCCGGTTAGATCACTCGCCGCCGCCGAGGCTGTGGACGTAAAACGCGACCGAGCGAACTTCGGCTTCAGACAGCCGCGGTGCCCAAGACGGCATCACGCCAAAGCGGGCGTTTGCGATGGTCTGGGTCAATGCCGCTTCGCTGCCGCCATATAGCCAGATCGCGTCGGTCAGGTTCGGCGCACCAAGGTCGCGGTTGCCGGTTCCGTCGTCGCCGTGGCAAGCTGCGCAGTTGTCGGCAAACACCACTGCACCCGCTTCGGCCTTGGCGGCATCGTGCGACTCTCCGGAAAGCTGGCGCACATATTGCACCACCTCGCCGATCTGCGCTTCTTCCAGCAGCCCATCGGTGCCGAACCGCGGCATTTCCGAATAGCGCGCTTCAGGGTCTTCGGTGTTGCGCACGCCATGCATGATCGTCGCGTAGATCGCCTCGATGTCGCCACCCCAGAGCCAGTCGTTATCCAGCAGGTTGGGATAGCCCACCGCGCCGTTGGCACCCGAACCGTGGCACTGCGAGCACCATGTCGCGAACACAGCCTTGCCGGCATTTCCCGCGAATGACGCCAAATCCCTGTCCTCGGAAATTGCGGTCAGGTCTGTGGCAACCAGCTTTGCCTCGATCGGGGCGTTTGCGTCTGCGAAGCGCTTGATCTCGGCCGCCACGTCAGCACGCGTCGATGCGCCCAGAAGCCCCGGAGTTGCGCCCTTTATCAGCGGCCACGCGGGGTAAGCGATCGAGTAGCCGATCGCCCAGACAATGGTGATATAGAAGGTCCAAAGCCACCAGCGTGGTAGCGGGTTGTTGAACTCCTGAATCCCGTCCCACTCATGACCCGTGGTGGCAACGTCGCCGGGTTTTGTCGTCTTTACAGGTGCCTTGCTCATTTCTGAGCCTCCTTGAGCTTGGAGTCACCGTTGCTGCTGCCAACGCTGTCAGCCGCCGCGGGCTTGTCATCATGACGAAAGGGAATATTTGCAGAGTCTTCGTGCATCTTGCGGCTTCCGGGCCGCCAAGCCCAGAAGACGACGCCGATGAAAAACAGCACCAGCGCTAGAAGCACCCAGCTATCTGCAAACTCCCGCAAGAGGGTGTAAAGGTCCATCCCCCGCCCTCAGCGACTTGCATCAGGCTGGAAGGTCGAGAAATCGACCATCGTGCCGAGGACTTGCAGATAGGCTACCAGCGCGTCCATTTCGGTCAGCGCCTCCTGCCCGTCAAAGTTGCGCACCTGCGCCTTCGGGTAACGTGCCAAAAGGCCCGTTGTATCGGCAAACGGGTCGGCTTGATCTACGAAGTCTGCCTTTGCCACCGCGATCATCTCGGGCGTGTAGGGCACACCAACGAAGGCCTGCGTATTGAGCATGTCCTCGATGTAGGTCGGCTCGATTTCGGCATTCAGCAAGAACGCATATTTCGGCATCACCGATTCCGGCACCACCGATTGCGGATCGACCAGATGGCCAACGTGCCACTCATCCGAATAGCGGCCACCGACGCGGGCGAGGTCTGGCCCCGTCCGCTTCGAGCCCCACTGGAACGGGTGGTCATACATCGATTCAGCAGCAAGGCTGTAGTGCCCATACCGCTGAACCTCGTCGCGCATCGGGCGGATCATCTGGCTGTGGCAGTTGTAGCACCCTTCGCGGATGTAGATCTGCCGCCCCGTCAGTTCCAACGGCGAGTAGGGACGCACGCCTTCCACCTTCTCGATCGTGTTCTCGAGATAGAAGAGAGGTGCAATTTCGACGATGCCGCCGATTGTCACCACGAAAAGCGAGGCGACGAGCAGCAGTGTGGCGTTCTTTTCAAGAACGGCGTGTTTATCGAGAATCGACATGTCTGCTCTCCTCTCACTCAGCCGGAACGAAGGCTACACCGGCAGCTTCCTTGCGGGGCTGCTTGGCGACGGTCGCCCAAAGGTTGTAGCACATGATCAGCGCGCCAGTCAGATACAGCGTCCCGCCGGTTGCGCGCGTCACATACATCGGCCATTTCGCGGCAACGGTGTCTGCGAAGGCGTTGACGAGGAAGCCGTTGGCATCCACTTCGCGCCACATCAAGCCTTCCATGATCCCGGTCACCCACATCGAGGCGGCGTAAAGCACGATGCCGATGGTCGAGAGCCAGAAGTGCCAGCTAACGAGAGACAGCGAATAAAGCCGCTCACGCGCCCAAAGCCGCGGCGTCAGGAAGTAGAGCGCACCAAAGGTGATCATGCCGTTCCAGCCCAAGGCGCCAGAATGCACGTGGCCAATGGTCCAGTCGGTGTAGTGCGACAGGCTGTTGACTGCCTTGATCGACATCATCGGGCCTTCAAAGGTCGACATGCCGTAGAAGCCCACCGAAACCACCATCATGCGAATGACCGGGTCGGTGCGCAGCTTGTCCCAGGCGCCCGAAAGCGTCATCAGCCCGTTGATCATGCCGCCCCACGAGGGCATCCAGAGCATGATCGAGAACACCATGCCCAGCGTCGATGCCCAGTCGGGCAGCGCGGTGTAGTGCAAGTGGTGCGGACCCGCCCAGATATAAAGGAATATCAGCGCCCAGAAGTGGATGATCGACAGCTTGTAGCTGTAAATCGGGCGCTCGGCCTGCTTCGGGACGAAGTAATACATCATGCCCAAAAAGCCCGCGGTCAGGAAGAAGCCCACCGCGTTGTGGCCATACCACCATTGCGTCATCGCATCTTGCACGCCACCCGTGACCTGCACCGACACCGAGCCGAAAAGCGATACCGGGATGGCAAGGTTGTTGACCACATGCAGCATGGCGATGGTGATGATGAACGACAGATAGAACCAGTTCGCCACGTAGATGTGGGGTTCCTTGCGCTTGAAAAGCGTGCCCATGAACACGGCAAGAAACGCAAGCCACACCACCACGATCCACCAATCGATGTACCAGACGGTTTCGGCGTATTCCTTGCTTTGGGTCCCACCCAGAACATAGGAGGTTGCGGCGAGAAGGATCATCACCTGCCAGCCCCAGAACACGAACCAAGCCAGCCCGTTGCCCCAAAGCCTAGTCGCGCAGGTGCGCTGGACCACATAAAACGCCGACATGATCAGTGCGTTGCCACCAAAGGCAAAGATAACTGCCGAGGTGTGCAGCGGCCGCAGGCGGCCAAAGTTCATCATACCCAGCGTTTCATTGGACAGGTTCAGCGCAGGAAAGGCCAGTTCGAAGGCAATCGTCACCCCAACCAAAAAGCCCACGATACCCCACGCCGCCGTCGCAATGACCCCGGCGCGGATGACATCATCCATATATTCGTTGGCCGGCGCGGGCTTGCGCTTGCCCAAGGTGAACAAAAACCAGCCAAAAGCGATCGCGGCTACCGCAGCGACTTCAATGGCGTTGGCCAGATAGGCCGGATCTCGCGCCAGCGTGGCAGCATAAGCCGCAATCACAGCGACGGCGCCCAGCGCAATCAGCTTAACATAATCCCACATTTTGAAGTGTCCCCTCGTCTCGCCACTGCCCGCCCACGTCTTCTGACCGGACAGGTCTTTCGATTGGCCCCTTGTTATCCCGGACACTCTTCGGTTCTTTGATCTGTATCAAGTCTAAGCCCCAACCTGAGCCGTTTTGTCGCACCCACCCGCGCTTGAGTGCTAGAAATTGATCCCTGTCAAAGTGCTACGCCTTAGAATTGCTTAAAAACACATACGTAGGCCAGCTCGGCCCGTGATGGAAGGAAAGTCCATGAGCTATAAATCGATCTTCACGATCGTGACGGATTCGGCGCTGGCGGCATCGCAAATCGACATCGCCGTGGCAGTTGCGCGCCGCGAAGACGCGCATCTCGAGGTGCTTTGCCTTGGCGTCGATCGCACGCAAACTGGTTACTACTACGCAGGCGCAACCGCCTTCATTCATCAGGAAACCATCGAGCGCGCGGAAGAAGAAGCGAAGACCGCCGAGGCTTGGGTGCGCGAGCGGCTCGAGCCCGAAGACCTCCGCTGGTCTGCGGAAAGCGCGGTGGCGCAGCTTGGGGCGATCGGCTCGCTTATCGGCGCACGCGCCCGCTTTGCCGACCTTGTGGTACTGGCCAAGCCCTACGGCGAAGGTCGTACCCAAGACGCTGAAAGCATTATCGAGGCCGCGCTGTTCGACAGCCAGGCCCCGGTCATGGTCATCCCCGACCATGTAAAGGAACTAGGCGCCATGCGCCGCATCGTTGTGGCATGGAACCAGAGCACCGAAGCGCTTACCGCGGTTCGGGCGGCACTGCCGATTCTGCGCGCAGCCGATCTTGTTGATATCACCATCATAGATCCGCCCTCGCACGGGCCGGAACGTTCTGACCCCGGTGGCCAGCTCAGCCAGATGCTGGCGCGCCACGGTATCAAGGCCGAGGTTTCGGTGCTGGCGCGCACGATGCCGCGGGTCTCTGACGTCATCAATCGCCATGTGCGCGAAAGCAACGCCGACATGGTGGTGATGGGCGCTTATGGCCACTCGCGCTTCCGCGAAGCGATCTTGGGCGGTGCCACCCGGCACATGCTGGAAATGGCCGAAGTGCCGGTGTTCATGTCTCACTAAATCACGCGATCCTCTGGGCGGGTACCAAACCCGCCCGGTAGCGCTGCTGCCCGACAAAACCCCGGTTGCGCAGGATCAGGTCAACATCCCGCCATCGGCATCGTCGCCCGCCTCATTCAGCAGACGGTCGAAATCGGGCACGGTGACATGCCGCTTGCCTTCCAACTCGATGATACCGTCGCGCTTGAGCGCCGAAATCTGGCGGCTGACCGTTTCGAGCGTCAGCCCAAGATAATCTGCCATTGCCTCCCGCGTCAGCGGCAGATCAAAGATCATCCGTCCGCGCTGGGTGCGCAACTTCACCGCCGCATCACGCTGCGCCACGATCGCAAGCAGGCTCGCAATCTTTTCGCGCGCGGTCTTGCGACCAAGCAGCAACATCCATTCTCGCGCAGAATCGAGTTCGTCGAGCGTCATTTCCAGCAACCGCTGCGCAATATGCGGGGTGCGGAACATCATTTCCTCAAACGGCTTCTTGCGAAAGCAGCACATCAAAAGGTCAGTCGTGGCGCTGATGTTATAGGCCGCAAACTCGCGCCCCGGACGACCGACGAAATCGGAAGGCAACAAAAGCCCCACCATCTGCGTGCGCCCGTCTTCAAGCGTTTGTGTCAGCGTAGCGATACCCGACACCACAGAGGCCACGAAATCCATCTTGTCGCCAGACCAGATCACCATCTGGCCAGCTTCGAAGCTGCGGTAGTACTTGATTTCCTCAAGCTGCCCCAATTCACGCTCATCACAGCGCGAGCAAACCGCGCGGTGCCGTATCGGGCAATCGGCACAAGACGGCGACGCCGGAAGGCTGTCCTCGAGGGTCATCGGCTCTCTTTGATTTGGGTCAAGGTTCTATTGCGCGTCGGACTCTAATGATACCGGCATGAATCAGGAATCGCAACTAACCCGGCTCGGTCTTTTCGACGCACGGGTGCCTCGTTATACGAGCTATCCGACCGCCCCACACTTCTCCGACGCTGTCGGCCCGAAGGAGTTTGCGGCATGGATCGAAGCAATCCCGGCTGGCTCGTCAATATCACTCTACATGCACGTGCCGTTCTGCCGCACGCTGTGCTGGTTTTGCGCCTGCCGAACGCAGGGCACGCAAAGTGATGATCCGGTGCGCGCCTATGCCGAAGTGCTGCTAGCCGAGCTGAAAATGCTCAAAGAAAGGCTTGCACCGGGCGTTACCCTTTCGCGGTTGCACTGGGGCGGGGGCACACCGACTCTGATGCCCGCAGACATGATCCGCCGCATCGCGGGGGCCGTTTTCGAAGCCGTGCCGATGGGCGAGGACGCCGAGTTTTCGGTAGAAATCGACCCCAACGAAATCGACGATGCGCGCATGGATGCGCTGGCCGAAGCAGGGTTGAACCGCGCCTCGATCGGCGTGCAAGACTTCGATCCCGAGATTCAAAAAGTGATCGGGCGCGAACAAAGCTACGAACTGACCGCAGCTGCGGCCGCGATGATTCGCGCGCGCGGTGTGGCCTCGCTCAATGCCGACATCCTTTATGGACTGCCTCACCAAACCGAAGAGCGCATCAGCGAAAGCGTGAACAAGCTGCTCAGCCTCGCGCCCGACCGCGTGGCGCTCTACGGCTATGCGCATGTGCCGTGGATGGCACGGCGGCAGGTGATGATTCCCACCGAACATTTGCCGACACCGCAAGAACGGCTGCACCTGTTCGAAACCGCGCGGCAACTGTTTCTCGGCGCAGGCTATGACGAGATCGGCATCGACCATTTCGCGCGCCCGACCGATGGGTTGGCTAAGGCTCTCAAGGCAGGGCAACTGAAACGTAACTTCCAAGGCTATACCGACGATCAGGCCCCGGTGCTGGTCGGGCTTGGCGCTTCGTCGATCTCGCGCTTTCCGCAAGGATTTGCGCAAAACGCCCCCGCCACTTCGGCGCATACCCAAGCAATCCGCGACAAGCGATTTTCAACCGTGCGTGGCCATGTCTTCACCGCCGAAGATCGGCTGCGTTCGCGCATGATTGAAGCCCTGATGTGCGACTTCCGTATTGATCGGGCCGAAATCCTTGGCGCATTCGAGGTTACGCCCGAGCGTCTTGCAGATATGTTCGCCGCCACCCAAAAAGTATTCGGAGATATGGTCGAGGTTTCCGATGCGGGGCTATTCATCCCCGAAGCGGGGCGTCCGCTGACGCGCATGATCGCGCGCAGCTTTGATGCGTACGATCTTTCGAAATCGGGGCATTCCTCGGCAATCTAGGCGCAGGTTGCGCCGTAGCTGGCCTCCGGCGGGGATATTTTGACTGAAGCATTTGATCTGCTTCAGAAAGAAATATCCCCCGCGGAGCGCGCTGCGCTTTCCATGCGTGCAAGGCGGTGGATCAACGCGCCGCGTTTTCCACGAAGTCGATCAGGCGCGGCAGGCAGGCAGTTGCCAGATCGTAGCGTGCGATGACGCCCTGTCGTGCCGCGGCGCGCAAGGGGGCGGTGGCGGCGGGGTTTGCCAGCGCCTCGGTCAAGGCCGCGGACCAAGTTGGGATATCGAAGAAATCCACGAGCCGCCCGTTTACGCCGTCGGTAATAACCTCGCGCACGGGCGCTGTGTCTGATGCCACGACCAGCGCCCCGGCCGCCAGCGCCTCAAGGCAGGACCACGAAAGCACGAAGGGGTAGGTCAGGTAGGCATGCACCCGCGTGACCTGCAGCAGCGAAAGATAGGTGGCGTAGGGAACGCGGCCCAGAAAATGCACGCGCGAAAGATCGAGTTGATCGCGCACCTCGTCGAGGTAGCGCTGCTTCCAACTGATGCCGTCTTTGGGTGCGGCACCGTAGCTCTGCCCCTCTTCCCCCACGATCACGGCATGGGCGCAAGGCCGTGCCGCCAGCACCGCAGGCAGCGCGCGCATGAAGCTGTGGTAGCCACGGTAGGGTTCGAGCGAGCGGTTAACGAAGCTCACCACCTCGTCGCCGGCGCGAAAGCTGAGCGTCGTGTTGGGGATTTGCAGGATCGCTTCGGGGTTTGGGCGCACCACCTTGGTATCGATTCCGTCATGAATGACCCGGATCTTGGCGCGCAGCTCTGTCGGAAAGGTCGCGGCCTGAAACTCGGTGGGCGAAAGCGCCGCATCGGCCTGCACCATCGCCTGCACCAGATGCGCAGCCCGCGCGGTTGTCGAGATTCGGGGCGCGACACCGTCGCGGCGAAACTCTGGGTCAAAATCTGTATCGAGCCCCTCGGTCTGATACATCAGTTCCGCGTAGATCAGCAGCCGCGCCTCTGGCCAGACCTCCTTGAGGAACAGCGTCTCACCCCAGCCTGAATGGCCAAAGATCACGTCCGGCACATAGCCGTGCTCATCGCGCAGCTGTTGTGCCGCCAGTGCAGCGCGGGCACCGCGTTCGGCGCTTTCGGCATACATGCGGGTCAGCGGCGACGAAATCTTGATCGGCTCGGGCTTTCGGTATTTGACCACGCGCACGGGTGACTTGCGCCCATTGGTTTCTGCGGTCAACGCCAGAACCTGATGCCCGCGCGCCGCCAGCGCCGGGGCGAGGTGCGGAAACTGGCCCGGAAAGTTCTGGTGCACGAACAGAATCTTCACGGCTTGGGCCCCAGTGCCGCCGCCAAGAGTTCGCGCGTATAGGTCGTGCGCGGTGCGGCAAACAGATCGGACGCCAACCCTTGTTCAACCACGTCGCCCGCCTTCATCACAATCACCTTGTGCGCCAGTGCCCGGACCACGCGCAGATCATGGCTGATGAACAGATAGGCAAGGCCGTGGCGGCGCTGCAAGTCGCGCAAGAGATCCACGATTTGCACCTGAACAGTCATATCGAGCGCTGAGGTCGGCTCGTCCAGCACCACCAGCCGTGGGCGCAGGATCATCGCGCGGGCAATGGCAATGCGCTGGCGCTGGCCACCGGAAAACTCGTGCGGGTATCGTGTCATGCTGGCGGGGTCTAGGCCCACCTCGGCCATCACTTCAGAAACCATGTCGCGCCGATTGCGGCCCGGCTCGACCCCGTGCACGGTCAGGCCCTCGGCAATGATCTGCTCGGCGGTCATGCGCGGCGACAGGCTGCCGAACGGGTCTTGAAACACGATCTGCATATCGCGGCGCAACCTGCGCAGCGCGCGCTGGGGCAATTGCGAGATGTCGTTGCCCGCGTAAACCACCGGACCTTCCGAGGCGATCAACCGCATGATTGCCAACGCCAGCGTGGTTTTACCCGAACCGCTCTCGCCAACGATGCCCAGCGTCTCGCCTGCCCGCACACTCAGGCTCGCGTCGTTCACCGCCTTCACGTAACCGACGGTCTTGCGCAGCATCCCGCGCTGGATTGGGAACCAGACCTTGAGGTGTTCGGTACGCACAAGTTCTTCTGCCCCCTCGGGCACCGGATCGGGGGCACCTTTCGGTTCGGCCGCCAAAAGTTTGCGGGTGTAGGGGTGCTGCGGGTTGGCAAAGATTTCCGCGACCGGCCCCTGTTCAACGATCTCGCCGCCCTGCATCACGCAGACGCGGTCGGCGATGCGGCGCACGATGTTCAGATCGTGGCTGATGAACAAAAGGCTCATGCCCTCGGCGCGCTTCAAATCTGCGAGAAGCTCCAGAATCTGCGCCTGAATCGTCACGTCAAGCGCGGTTGTCGGCTCATCAGCGATCAGCAGTTCTGGCCCGTTCGCCAGCGCCATCGCGATCATCACGCGCTGGCGCTGCCCGCCTGAAAGCTGGTGCGGGTAGTCGGCCAGCCTGCGTTCGGCGTTGTCGATGCCGACCTTTTCCAGCAGCTCAATAACCCGCGGTCGCGCCGCAGCCCCCTGCAAACCCTGATGCAATGCGAGGCTTTCGGTCAACTGCCGCTCGATCGTGTGCAAGGGGTTGAGGCTGGTCATCGGCTCTTGAAAAATGAAGCTGATGTCATTGCCGCGCACTTTCAGCAGCAGCGCCTTATTGGCCCCAACCATTTCCTGCCCGAGATAGTCGATCGAGCCTTCGATCTCGGCGCTTCCGGGCAGAAGCGCCACCGTAGCCAGCGCCGTCACCGACTTGCCGGACCCGCTTTCGCCGACCAGCGCCACAGTTTCGCCCTTGCCAACAGTAAAGCTGGCGTCGCGCACCGCATGTATGGTCTGCCCGTCTTGCCGGAACCGCACGTTCAGGTTTTTGACCTCTAGCACCGCGCTCATTTGAATGTCTTTCGCGGGTCGAACGCGTCGCGCACACCTTCAAAGATGAAGACCAAGAGCGACAGCATCAGCGCAAAGGTGAAAAAGGCCGAAAAGCCAAGCCACGGCGCTTGCAGGTTCTGCTTGGCTTGCAAGGCCAACTCGCCAAGGCTGGGTGCCGATGATGGCAACCCGTAGCCAAGGTAATCGAGCGAGGCGAGACCCGAAATGGCACCCGTTACCACAAAAGGCATCAGCGTCAGCGTGGCCACCATCGCGTTCGGCAGAATGTGGCGGAACATGATGACGCGGTCTGAAACCCCAAGCGCACGCGCAGCGCGGACATATTCGAAATTGCGCGCCCGCAGGAACTCGGCGCGCACCACGCCTGTCAGCGCGGGCCAGCCGAAGAGGATGGTGACAAATACCAAAAGCCAGAAACTGCGCCCGAGAATGGCGAACAGGATGATGATGACGTAGAGCGATGGGGTAGAGCCCCATATTTCCAACGCGCGCTGAAAGATCAGGTCGGTTCGCCCGCCGAAATAGCCCTGCACCGCCCCCGCAGCCACACCCAGCACCGAGGAAATGCCTGTCACGATCAGTGCAAATAAGACCGAGGTGCGGAACCCATAGATCACCCGCGCCGCGACATCGCGGGCGGTATCGTCGGTGCCGAGCCAATGCTGCGCATCCGGTGCCGAGGGTGCCGCACCGACGTTGTTGATGGTGCGGTAGTGGTAGCGGATCGGCGGCCAAATCATCCAGCCTCGCGTAATCGCCTCGCCGTTCACCACCCCGGTTTTTGCTTGCGCAGTGATGCCTTCGGGGTCATCCCAACATTCTTGCAGCCCACCCGAAACGATCAGGCATTGCACCGCCGGGTCGCGGTAAATGGCCTGCGTGCGAAAGTCGCCGCCAAACGCGGTTTCGGGGTAGAAACGGTACGCGGGAAAGTAAAGCTCGCCCTGATAACTGACCAGCATCGGCTTGTCATTGGCGATCACCTCGGCCACCAGCGACAGCCCGAACGCGGCCAGAAAGATCCACAGCGACCAGAAGGCGCGGCGGTTCGATTTGAAATTGCGCCAGCGGCGGGCGTTGAGAGGGGAAAGCTTCATCCGGCCCTCCGCTCAAAATCGATGCGCGGATCGACGAATACATACATCAGATCCGACAGGATACCGACCAGAAGCCCGATCAGGCCGAAGAAATAGAGCGTGCCGAAAATCACCGGGTAGTTGCGCGCCACCGCCGCCTCGAACCCAAGCCTGCCCAGCCCATCCAGCGAAAAGATCGTCTCGATCAGGATCGAAGCGCCAAAGAACACGCCTAGGAAAAGGCTCGGAAACCCGGCGATGACAATCAGCATCGCATTGCGAAACACGTGGCCGTAAAGCACCCGCCGCTCGGTCTGCCCCTTGGCGCGCGCGGTCATCACGTATTGCTTGTTGATCTCGTCGAGAAAGCTGTTTTTCGTCAGCAGCGTCAGCGTGGCAAAGCTGGAGATCGTCGAGGCCACGACGGGCAAGGTGATGTGCCACAGATAGTCGAGCGCCTTGCCAACCAAGCTCAGATCATTCCAGTTTTCGCTGGTCAGCCCGCGCAGCGGAAAGATTTTCCAATAGCTGCCCCCCGCGAACAGCACCATCAGCAGCACCGCGAACAAAAAGCCGGGGATCGCGTAACCCACGATGATCGCGCCGCTGGTCCATGTGTCAAATGCGGTGCCGTCTTTCACCGCCTTGCGGATGCCCAGCGGGATCGAGATCATATAGGCCAGCAGGGTCGACCAAAGCCCCAGCGTGATCGACACCGGCATCTTGTCGAGCACGAGGTCGATCACCGAAGTCGAGTGGAAAAAGCTCTCGCCAAAATCAAAGCGCAGGTAGTTGCCCATCATGGTAAAAAACTGCCGCACCGCTGAAATCTTTTCCTTGCGGCATTCCTCGGCCTTCAGGTTTGGCTCACCCACATACCCGGGGTCGCAGACGATGCGCGCAAAACCCATCTGCACTTCCAGCGCGTCGAGCATTTCGGGGGGCAGGCCGCGCGCGCCGCTATAACGGTCTTCGCCGCCACCGCCGCTGGCACCTTGCGCCCCCGCGTCGCCGCCGCCCGCGATGTTGCGGAATACGTCGCCCTCGCCCTCCATCTGGGCGATGATCTGCTCGATCGGCCCTCCGGGCACGAACTGGGTCAGCGCAAAGTTGATCAACATGATTCCGAACAGCGTCGGGATGATCAACAGCAACCGCCTGAGGATATAGGCGCTCATGCCTGCTTATGCCCCTGCCCTTCGCGCTGGCGTCAGAATGCGCCTGCCGCCTTCAGTTTCTCGGCCTTTTCAGCATTAACCCACCAGAAGTCCAACTCGCCCGACGAGTAGGGCGGCAAGGTCTCTGGATGCTCGTAAATGTCAAAGTAGGCAACCGTGTATACGTCCTTGTACCATTGCGGAACCCAGAACCTTATGGCGCGCAGAACCCGGTCAAGCGCACGTACCGCCACAGTCATTTCAGCACGCGTTTTGGCAGCTTCAATGTGCCCAATCAGCGCATCCACCGCCGGGCTTTGCAGCCCCATCGTATTGAAGGCGTCATCGGTGCTGGCCGAGCCGAAATACTGCTGCAAGCCGGAACCGGGGATGTAGTCTTGCCCCAACTGGCTGGTGATGATGTCGAAATCGTGGTTACGCTCGCGGCTGGTCATCTGGGCATCGTCGACCCGGCTGTGCACCGCGTCCACGCCCAGTGCCCGAAGGTTTTCGACATAAGGATTGATCACCCGATCAAAACTTTGGCTATCGTTGAGGAACTCGACCACCAACTTCTCGCCATTCGCGTTGCGTCGGACCCCATCACTGCCCACAACCCAACCCGCTTCATCAAGCAACGCTGCGGCGCGGCGCATGTTGGCACGGTCAAGCTGCGTCGGGCCCGAAGTCGCGGGCATCACCGCAGGCTCGGTCAGAACGCCTGGGGGCAACTGATCGGCGAGTGGCTCTAGAAGCGCGAGCTCTTCAGGCGACGGGGTGCCTGTTGCCGCCAGTTCGCTGTTGTCCCAGAACGAGGTGGTGCGCGCATATAGCCCGTAGAAAAGCGACTCGTTCGACCATTCGAAGTTGAACATCAGGCCGATCGCTTCGCGCACGCGCGGGTCTTGGAACTTTTCGCGCCGCAGGTTCAACACGAAGCACTGGCCCGTGCTGATATTGCCGTTGGGCAATTCTGTCTTGACCACCCAACCGTTTGTCAGCGCGGGGAAATCATAGCGTGTCGCCCAGATCAGCGATGACGCCTCGCTGCGGAAAGTATAGGCACCCGCCTTGAAGCCTTCGAAAGCCGCCTCGTAGTCGGCGAAATACTCGATGCGGATTCGGTCAAAGTTGTTGCGGCCGATGTTTATTGGCAGGTTCGCCCCCCAATAGTCGGGATTGCGCCGCCAGACCACGCGACGCCCCTCGTCTGCGCTGTCGAAAACGTAGGGGCCAGACCCGAGATAGGGCTGATCAGAGGTTTCCTGAATGTCACGCCCTTTGGCTAGAAACTCTGCCTTCGAAAACACCGGCAGCCCGCCTGCCGCCTGAATCACATCGCGGCGCGGGTAATCCGGCAAGAAGGTGAACTTGATGCGCATCGGATCGAGCACTTCCGCGCTGGCGATCATCTGCGAGATCACGCCACGAAAGCTTGAAAGCCCCTTGTCGCGCAGCAATTCGTAAGAAAAGAGCACGTCTTCAGCTGTCAGCGGCGAGCCGTCGGAAAAGCGTACTTCGGGGCGCAGCGTAAAAATCACCCAGTCGCGGCTTTCAGGGTATTCAATGCTTTCCGCCAAAAGGCCGTAGGCCGCGCCTATCTCGTCCGCTGTGCCGGTTAACAGCGATTCGAGCGGGCTGGTCGAAAGCGCGGCGGCGCGGCCCTTGATCGTGTAGGCGTTGTAGCTGTCAAATCCGCCCGATGCCCAAATCGAGATTTCTCCGCCCTTGGGTGCATCCGGGTTGACGTAGTCGAGGTGCGCGAAGTCGGGGCCGTATTTCAGGTCGCCAAAGGTCGATATGCCATGCGCGCGGATCGTGGCGTCCTGCGCCAATGCCGCAAGCGCGAACATCAGCCAGATCGTTGTCGCCGTCAGAACCGCCACCATCGGCCGCATCGGCACCGTCGCCGCAACTGTCGCTTGCCTTGCCATTGCCAGCACTCCTCTGATCCACACCCGCCGGGCGGTTGCCTTGGCAGGGTAACGGTCAGTCGGGCCCATCAGCAAGGCGCGAATGCGTGAGAACCAGTTGAAAATGCGAAAGGCCGCGCTGTTAGGCGCGGCCTTGGGCAGTTTCTTGTGCCGACTTTGGCTTAAAGCGCGTTGGCCTGCAACCAAGCCAAAAGATTGGCGCGGTCTTCGGGCTTCGGCAGGCCGGCAAAGGTCATCTTGTTGCCGGGCATGAAGGCCTTGGGATCGGCCAGATAGACGTCAAGGTTTTCCAGCGTCCAGGTAACCGCGGCGTTCTGGTTGGCGTCCGAATACTTGTACTCGGGCACCGTGCCGGAAACACGGTCGATGATGCCGTTCAGCGCCGGGCCGACACCGTTCTTGCCATCGAGCTTGTGGCAGGCCTTGCACTTCAGCCAGACCTTGGCACCTGCTTCCGCATCCGCAGCAAGGATCCGCTCGGAAATCGGTGCGACGCCGCCTTCAACTGCGGATGCCGCGGCGGCGGGTTCTGCAGCAGCGGGTGCTGCGGCGGCAGGTTCAGCCGCGGCAGGTGCTGCGGCAGCAGCCCCACCGGCAGCGGCCTGTGCGGCACCAATAGCCATCGCATCTTCGACCGACTGCGTGTCCTTGTCCGCGACGCCGCCGTTCGACAGCAGCCACGCGATCACGTTGATGCGGTCCTGATCGTTCGGCAGACCAGCAAAGGTCATCGCCGTGCCAGGCAGCACTGCTTGCGGATCGACCAAGTACTTGTAGATGGTCGATGCAGTCCAGGTCTGATTGGCGGCCTTGTTCGCGTCAGAATACGCAAAACCCTCGGCCATTGCAGTGCCACGACCGAGAACGCCGTTCAGGTAGGGACCAACCGAGTTCGTGCCATCAAGCTTGTGGCAAGCTGCGCACTGTTCGAAAATCACACCACCTGCGGCAACATCGGCACCAGCAAGGCGCGACACCAAAGTGCCGGCTCCACCCGCAGCAGCGGGCGCAGCGGCAGCAGGAGCCGCGGGTTCAGCAGCGGCAGGTGCGGCAGCTTCGGCAGGCGCGGCGGCCGGGGCGGCTTCGGCAGCCGGGGCGGCTTCAGCAGCCGGGGCAGCTGCGGCAGGCGCAGCACCATCGGCCATGCCACCGTTTGCCATCATCCACGCCATCAAGTTGATGCGGTCAGCTTCGGCGGGCAGACCCACAAAGGTCATCTTGTTGCCGGGCATGTAGGTTTTGGGGTTCGACAAGTAGTCGTTCATCACCTCGGGGCTCCAGGTGATATTCGCGTTCAGGTTTGCATCCGAATACTTGAAACCTTCGACCGAACCGGTGGAGCGGCCGAAAATGCCGTTCAGGGCAGGGCCGACGCCGTTTTTGCCATCGAGTTTGTGGCAAGCCTTGCACTTGAGCCAGACTTTTTCACCGGCGGCCAGATCGGCGGCGGCCAGTTGTTCGGCGACGGGCGCGGAAAGTTCCGGGGGAACAAAACCGCTTTCTGCGGGGGCGGCCTCAGCCGTGGCAGCAGCCGGAGCGTCCGCTGTTGCCGTAGCAGCCGGCGCCATGTCAGCCGGTGCAGTTGCCGTTGGCGCATGGGCCATTTCTTCGCTGGTGCCGCCAAAATAGATCGTATTTGCCGCCCAGTTTCCCAATAGGAACACAAGTAGCGCGGCGATTGTGGCGCCCGCCAGCTTGATCCAATTCATCATGTTGAACATGTCGCTTCCCCGCGTGGATTGCCTGAGCGGGCTTCTAACCGCTTCCCCTGTTGCATTTCAAGGTATAGTTAGCCGCAGCCGACGCCTTCGCGTGTGCCTGAGCACGCGCAATTGCCAATGGAGTGCCTAATGAGCCCGAACCGTCAAACCGGACGCATCGCTTTTCAGGGAGAGCCGGGAGCCTATTCCCACCAAGCCTGCCGCGAGGCACGTCCGACCATGGAGGCGGTTCCCTGCCCCACCTTCGAGGACGCGATAGAACTTGTGCGCAAGGGCAATGCGGACCTCGCCATGCTGCCGGTCGAAAACTCGACAGCCGGGCGCGTCGCCGATATCCACCACCTGCTGCCCGAAAGCGGGCTGCACATAGTCGATGAAGCATTCGTGCGTGTGCACATCAATCTGCTGGCGGTTCCCGGCACCGCAATCACCGACGTGGAAGCGGCAATGAGTCACACCGTTCTTCTGGGCCAGTGCCGCGATTTTCTGCGCCGCCACAGCCTGCGCCCCGTTACTGGTGCCGATACGGCAGGGTCTGCAAAGCTGGTCGCCGAGCGCGGCGATCCGAAGGTGGCGGCCCTTGCAAGCGAGCTTGCGGGCGAGATTTACGGGCTTGATCTGCTTGCCCGCCACATCGAGGACCGCGAACACAATACCACCCGCTTCCTGATCATGGCGCGCGAGCCTAACCTGACGCGACGCGGCGACGGGATGATGATGACCACATTCGTGTTTCGGGTGCGCAACATTCCGGCGGCGCTTTACAAGGCGATGGGCGGGTTTGCCACCAACGGCGTAAACATGACCAAGCTCGAAAGCTACATGGTCGACGGCAGCTTCACCGCCACCCAGTTTTATTCCGATATTGAAGGCCACCCAGACGATCACAACGTGCGTCTGGCGCTGGACGAGTTGCGCTATTTCACGTCATCGATGACGCTGCTTGGGGTCTATCCGGCAGATCCGCGCCGATACTAGGCACCCGCGGCGGGCTGCGCGATGCCGCGCGCGGCCCGTTCTTCAAGGCCAAGCGCCATCAGATGGATGCGGTCAGCGTAGCGCCGTTGCAGCGCCGGGCGACCCAATCGCGCCGATTGCAGCAAAAGTCGCGCCGACACGCTGCGCGGACGCACCTCCATCTCGGCTTCGATGCGCGTGCGCTTTCGCGACAGCGCCAGTAGCGTGATGCTCATCGTAACCTCGTAGCCCTGCGCGCTAGCCTCAAATACCAACCGCTCGGGTGCCTCAAGGCTGGCGATCTTGCCAACCATCTGGCGCGTCTTGCCACGGTAGCGAAAGCCCACCTCCCAAGACATCCCCGGCCCCAAGGCCTTTAGGGCATCGAGTCTGCGCAGTTGCACCCCGCGCCGCATTGCTACCAGTTCAAGCGCCGCGATATCGGTCATGGCGGCGAACACTGCCTCGATAGGGGCCTCGATATCTTCGCGGGCGGTAAACTTCATGGGCGCGTACTCCGTTCAAACATCGGCCATTCTTCTGCCGTCATCAGATATGATCTGCAAGCCACATGCGCAGCAAGCCAGCGGCAATCGCGCCCTGACGCGGCGCGCGGATATGCGGGTGCACCCCGGCGAAGATATCCGCCATGTCTTCGCGCGTTACCCAGCACGCATCCTCGATTTCCACCGGATCAAGCGTCAGCGCCCTTGCGGTGGCCTTGCCGTGACAGCCGAGCATCAGCGAAGCGGGAAAGGGCCAAGGCTGGCTTGCCAGATAACGCACCGGCCCAACCGGAACGCCGGTTTCCTCGGCCACTTCGCGGCGCACCGCTGCCTCAATCGTTTCGCCGGGCTCCACAAAGCCCGCGAGGCACGAATACACCCCCTCGGGCCAACCCGGACCGCGCCCTAGCAATGCGCTGTTGCCTTCGGTGATAAGCATGATGACAACGGGATCGGTGCGTGGAAAATGCTCGGCGTTGCAGGCGGGGCAATGTCGCTTCCAGCCGCCGTGGCTGGGCAACGTGGCCGCGCCGCAGCGTGCGCAGTGACCATGGCTTCGGTGCCACTCGCCCAGCGCCCGCGCCATTGCGGCCAGTTCCGCCTCGCGTGCGCTCATCATCGCCATGCGGTTGCGCATCTCGGCAAAGACCATCGGCGCGTCCAACAGCGGATGGGGCTGCTCGCCCGCGTCGAAAAGGCTTATCGGGGTCGCGGCAGGCTCTTCGGGCCGCCAATGCGACAGATCGAGCGCGAATCGCGCCGCGCCCTCCTCAAGGCCCAAAAACACCGACTCTTGCGGTGCCCCTTCCAGAACCGGATGATCGGGCGCAAGCCAGCCGAGCACGTCGCCCGCAAACAGCGGCCGGCCGCGCCAGATCGGCAGCACACGCGTTTCCGGCGCTTGCCACAAAAGGGCAAGCCGCTCTGGCGCAACGCGCAATTCTGCCGCTCGATCCAGCCCTGATCCCGCAAAGGCAAATATTGCGCCGTTCTGCATGTCGCGATTCCCGTTCCTTTCAGCCTGCTCCATTGCTGCCATGATCGCGCCGTCAGCGCCAGTAACACGGCGTGGCGATTATGCACCACCTATAGTTGTATATTTTTCCTAACTACAACTTTTTAGGTATCTCTTCGCTCGGCGACGCAATAACTTGGCCGATATTGTGAAAACGCAATCGAAGAAGGCAGCTTCATGATCGCGTCTGCGTCGCCTTGCATCCAGCAATGCCACCGGAGCATCCGGCGATGACCGTCTTTTCTGCGGATGTGCAAGCCGCTCGCACAGTGCAGGCGCAGTTGCGGCTGCTTCAGACTACTGATCTGCATATGCATGTGTTGCCTTACGACTATTATTCAGACCGGCCCATGCTTGGCACCGGGTTAGCCCATGCCGCGGGGTTGATCGAACGTCGCCGTGCCGAAGTCGCAAACTCGCTACTGTTCGACTGCGGCGACTTTTTGCAAGGCACACCGCTTGGCGACTACGTAGCGCAGGACCGTGGCCCCCACAACACCACCGCGCATCCGATCATCGCAGCGATGAACGCGGCAGGTTACGATGCCGCCGTCGTCGGAAACCACGATTTCAACTATGGTCTGGAGTTCTTGCAGCAGGCGCTGTCTTCTGCGCGCTTTCCCGTGCTGGCGGCGAATGTTGCCCGCCAACTTGGCACTACAGGGCCGCTTGAAGACCGGTTGCTGCTTCCCGGTCACTGCCTGCTGCGTCGCCAGATAAGATGCGCCGATGGCAGCACCCAGCCGCTATGCGTAGGTGTGCTTGGCCTGACCACGCCACAAATCACCCAGTGGGACCAGCGCCACCTTGCCGGCCGCATCCGCACCCGCGACATTGTCGAGACCGCCGCAGCATGGGTGCCGCAATTGCGCGCGCTTGGTGCAGAATTGGTGGTTGTACTGGCCCATACCGGCTTTGGCGCAGCCGAACATGTTGCTGGGCAGGAAAATGCAGCCCTGCCCTTGGCGCGGCTGGCGGGGATTGACGCGTTGATGCTGGGCCACAATCATCTGGTATTTCCCGCAGAGGCCGGCCCAACCCCGCAGGGCGCAGATGCCGCAGCAGGGCGGCTGCACGGCACGCCCGCTGTGATGTCGGGTGCGAGGGGTTCGCATGTCGGGCGGATCGATCTGTCACTGCAACGCACTGCGGGGCGCTGGAAGGTGCATGCAGCCGATGTGCAAGTGGAAGCGGTGTTTCAGCACGACCGTGGTCTGCAATTGCGCCCACGCGCCGCGCCACACCGCGGCGTGCTTGCCAGCAGTGACGCCGACCACCGCGCCACGCTGCACTACATCCGCCGCCCGGTGGGGCACAGCACCGCTCCTCTGCACAGCTACTTTGCGCTGTTGGCACATGATCCTATCGGCCAAGTGATTGCCGAAGCACAGCGCTGGCATGTGGCGCGCGCGCTGGCCGACAGTGCCCACGCTCACCTGCCGCTTTTATCGGCAACCGCCCCTTTCAAGACCGGCGGGCGCGGCGGCCCCAGCCATTTCACCGATGTGCCTGCCGGGGCGCTCGCCTTGCGCAGTATTGCCGACCTCTACCATTTCCCCAACAGGATCTGCGCGGTGCGCCTGCGCGGGGCAGAGCTTTGCGCCTGGCTGGAACGATCGGCCGGTGCTTTCAACCGGCTGATCGCGGGAACCCAGCACCAGCCACTGCTTGACGCGGCCTTTCCAGGCTACAATTTCGACATCATTGATGGCCTCGAGTTCGAAATCGACCTTGCCGAACCGGCCCGCTACGACGCCGAGGGCAATCTGGTCGCCCCCGGATCGCAGCGCATCCGCAATCTTGCGTTTCAAGGCGCGCCGCTTGACCCGAACGCCGAGTTCGTGGTCGCCACCAATGACTTTCGCGCGGCTGGAGGTGGCGCGTTTTTCAGGGCGCGCTCTGGGCAGGTAGTGCTGGAAAGCTCGGAGTCCAACCGCGATATTCTGCGCTGGTTCGTCGAGCAGCACGGCACGCTATCGCCGAAGAACACCCCCAAGTGGCGGTTTGCACCGATGCCCGGAACCTCTGCGGTATTCGAAACTGGCCCCGGCGCGGCGCGCTATCTGGCCGAGGTAAAAGACCTGCGACTGGAACCGCTTGGTATCAGCGCAAGTGGCTTTGCGCGCTATCTGATCCGTTTCTGAGTCTCAAATACATATTTTTTGACCCCGATACTGCGTTAAAACGACGCGAAACCGCGTTATCACAGGATTTTTCATCGCTCAGACCGCGGGGCAGCGTTAAGCGGAGGCAGGCACCTGCACCGCGCAGCCATTTCGCGCAGCGCCGGGCGCTGAATCGTAGGCGCAGTGCCTGCATCAGCCGGGAAGGACATATAATGATCAAACGTCTCGCCGCCGCACTCGCCATTTTGGTGCTTGCCGGCCCCGCAACCGCAGAAGAATTGAAATTTGCCGTCGACGGGCCGATTACAGGTGCCGCCGCGGCCTATGTATTTGGCGCCGACAGCGGTTTGTTCGAAGCTGAGGGCCTTGACCTTGATGTGCGCGCCACACGCAGCGCGCTTGACGCGGTCAGCCGGATCGCGCTGGGCTCCTACCCGTTCGGCGTCGTCGATATGCCCACATTCGCAGAATACATCATCATGAACCCCGGCTCGCGTGTGATCTCGCTGATGGTCATTCACGATCGCCCGGCCTTCACCGTGGTCGCCCTGAAATCGAGTGGCATTGCCGCGGTGACTGACCTGCCGGGACATGTTGTTGGACAGGATTCCGACAGCTTCGCCAAATACCGCATGCAAAACATCGCCAATTCAAACAGCTTTGACATGAGCGATCTCACCTTCAAAAACGTCGCGCCGACAGAACTCGCCGCAGCGCTGGCCGCAGGCGAGGTGGATGCGGTGACCGGGTTTAGCTATGAAATCCTGCCTGAACTTGCCAAGCTCGGCGTAGCCACCGACGATCTTGTCATTATGCCGATGGCCGACAATGGCCTCGTCCTCTACGGGCAGGTTCTAGTGATCAATTCCGATTACCTTGCAAAATCTTCCGGTGTCGCGACCCGTCTTACCGCGGCGGTCTTGAAAGCCTGGAAAGCGACGATCGCCGACCCCGAAGCCGCAGTTGCGGCCGTCATCGCGCGCAACGCCGAACTTGATCCGGCGCTTGAAGCGGAACGGCTGCGCATGATCATCGCGGAAAACGTGCTGACCCCCTATGTGCTTGAAAACGGTTTCGCCACCCCCAGTCAGGCGCGGCAGGAATGGAATGTCGCGCAATTGCAGGACAATCCGGCGTTCATTAACTCGGAAGAGCGCGACACCTTCTTCAACATGAACTTCCTGCCCAGCGCAAAAGACCGCGCCATGCAATGAAACCGGCCCGGGGGCCGCAAGCGCGCTTGCATTGCAGCCCCCGTCCGCCTATATCGCCGTTTGAGAGGTTGGCGCGGGCGAGCGCCTCGCCAACCCGGTCAGGTCCGGAAGGAAGCAGCCGTAACGAGCCCCGCTTGGGTCGTTGTCCAGCCTCTCACCTTCTCCCCTTCTAGCACATTGGTTTCTTGGAAAGCCTCTCGTTTTCCAAAGGTCTCTGCTACAAGCCTTGCTACAAGACCCGCTGCTGACAGGATCACGGGGGTTGCATTCTGTATAGCGATGATCCGTACAGTCTGCGGCATTGCATCTCGATTAGGCTGCGCTTGTTCGAGGGGCCAGCGCCCGGTGTGGCCTCGTAGCAAGTCTACGCTGCGGTGCAGCGTCCCTTGCGGATTTTGGGTTGCCAACGAAGCCGCGTTCCGCGTAACAGGCCCGGCAAAGCATCTGCCCGGTGCAAGCCCGGGTAGCACTTCCGGCCCCGGACATGCCGGAAAACCCGAGCCGACACATGGAACTCATATCGACATGCGGCCAGTATGGCCCGAGTCGATCAGGAACGTATTTGCATGATTTCACCTGACGCCTACCGCGCCCAATGGACGGGCAACATCCGGGGTGACCTGCTCGCAGGTCTGGTCGTGGCCCTTGCCCTGATACCGGAAGCCATCGCTTTTTCGATCATCGCGGGTGTGGACCCGAAGGTGGGGCTTTACGCCAGCTTTTCCATTGCCGTGATCGTCGCCATCACCGGCGGGCGGCCCGGCATGATCTCGGCCGCAACGGCGGCGACCGCGGTGCTGATGGTCACGCTCGTCAAAGAACACGGGCTGCAATACCTGCTGGCCGCAACGGTGCTGGCCGGTCTTATCCAGATCGGCGCAGGGGTGCTCAAACTGGGTTTCGTCATGCGATACGTTTCCAAGTCGGTGATGACCGGCTTTGTGAACGCGCTGGCGATCCTGATCTTCGCGGCGCAATTGCCCGAGTTGGACCCGCGAAACGTCACGTGGCTTACCTATGTGCTGGTCGCCGCCGGGTTGGCGATCATCTACCTTTTCCCCAAATTGACGAAAGCTATCCCCTCGCCGCTGGTGACAATTGTCGTGCTGACCGGGCTCACGCTGTTTTTCGGCTGGGATGTGCGAACGGTAGGCGACATGGGCGCATTGCCCGACACGCTGCCGGTTTTTCTGATTCCGCAGATTCCCCTGACCGTTGAGACGCTGCTGATTATCCTGCCCTATTCCTTCGCCGTGGCGGTCGTGGGCCTGCTGGAAAGCTTGATGACCCAGAACATCGTCGATGACCTTACCGACACCAAGTCGGACCGAAATCAGGAATGCATCGGTCAGGGGATCGCCAATACCGCAACCGGCTTTATCGGCGGCATGGCGGGTTGCGCGATGATCGGCCAGTCGATCATCAACGTGAAGTCTGGCGGGCGTGGGCGGCTATCGGCTTTTTTTGCGGGGGTTACGCTTCTGATCTTGGTCGTGGGGCTTGGGGATCTGGTCAGCCAGATCCCGATGGCGGCGCTGGTGGCGATCATGATCATGGTCAGTGTCGGCACCTTTTCGTGGTCGTCGATCAAAAACCTCAAGCTGCACCCGCGCTCGTCGTCGATCGTCATGATAGCGACGGTTGTAACGGTGGTTTACACCCACAACCTTGCTATCGGCGTGTTGGTGGGCGTGCTGCTTTCGGGCATCTTCTTCGCAGGAAAGATTGCGCAGTTGTTCAACGTCACCACCACCATCTCGAAGGACGGGCGCGAACGCACCTATATCGTTGAAGGGCAGCTTTTCTACGGCTCTGTTGAAGACTTCATGAACGCCTTTGATTTCAAAGAGGCGCTCGAAAAGGTCATCATCGATGTAAGCCGCGCGCATATCTGGGATATTTCCAGCGTGCAGGCGCTCGACATGGCGATCTTGAAGTTCCGGCGTGACGGGGCCGAGGTCGAAATCGTCGGTATGAACGAGGCGTCGGACACAATCGTTGATAGGCTTGCCATTCATGACAAGCCGGGCGCGATCGACAAGCTAATGGCGCATTGATGGAGCGGCAAACCAGATGACTGAACAACCACAGAAAATCGTCGCCCTCGTGGATGGCTCCATCTATTCGGAAAGCGTCTGCGATCATGCTGCATGGATTTCGCAGCGCACCGGGTCCGCAGTCGAGTTGATCCACGTCCTTGGCCGCCGAGAGGCCACCGATACGCATGACCATTCGGGCGCAATCAAGCTGGGCGCGCGCACCGCGCTGTTGGAAGAACTGGCGGCGCTTGATGCGCAGCGCGCAAAGCTGATCAGCCATCGCGGCCGCGCCATTCTGGAAGACGCCCGCGCCATCCTCGACAAGGACGGCGTCACCGACATCACCACGCGCTTGCGCCATGGCGACGTTGTGGAAGCAGTGGCCGAGGTAGAAGGCGACGCCCGCGTGGTCATACTGGGCAAACGCGGCGAAGCGGCAGATTTCGCCAAGGGCCATCTGGGATCGAACCTCGAAAGGATCGTTCGCGCCAGCCAAAAGCCAGTTTTCGTGGCATCGCGCGCCTTCAGGCCGATCTCGAAGGTCTTGGTCGCCTATGACGGCGGCACATCGGCGATGAAAGCGGTCGATCACATCGCCCGAAGCCCGCTGTTTCAGGGCTTGGCGGTGCACGTTGTCACGGTGGGCAGTGCTAGCCCAAGCGTGGAAAAAGGGCTTCGTGATGCAAAGGCGCTGCTGAAAGCCGCAGGGATCGAGGCTGAAACCGCAATTCTGCCCGGTCCGCCGGAGGCCGCGCTTGGGAAACTGGTGGAAGACGAACACTTCGACTTGTTGGTGATGGGTGCCTACGGGCATTCGCGCATCCGCAGCTTGATCATTGGCTCAACCACGACTGCGATGATCCGGTCTTGCAAGGTGTCTGTCGTTCTGATCCGCTAGCGGGATGACAGAACCGTCCCCCGCAGATCTGAAAGCCCGGTTCCTGCCGCGACTGCAACAGGAGCTTGCGGCGCTTCGGCAGGCGTCGGGCGCAACGGTCGAGCATCGCAAGCCCGTTGAACTTGACCAGCAAAGTGTCGGGCGCCTGTCGCGCATGGACGCCATGCAGCAACAGGCCATGGCGGCCGCCCAAGACACCCGCCGCTATGCGCGCATCCACGCGCTTGAAGCCGCCATCCGGCGCATTGATTGCGACGACTTTGGCTGGTGCGACG
>NZ_JBFHIA010000004.1:0-29551 GCF_041596715.1 Phaeovulum sp. | reverse complement strand
CACCAATGTGCTGCCTTGGCGGCCACCCGCCAACCGAGACCCAGATGCAGCCGAGATCGCGATGTTCCGCCCCTTCATCGCCCGCCATATTGCGCTTGCCGCGCCCGATTTCGTGCTGCTGATGGGCAACTCTGCCTGCGATGCAGCAATCGGCCAGCGCGGTATAACGCGGCTGCGCGGGCGTTGGGTGCAGGCATTTGATCTGCCCGCGCTGCCGATGACGCACCCGGCCTATTTGCTGCGCACTCCCGAGGCCAAGCGCGAATCCTGGGCCGATCTGCTATCGCTTCGAGCGCGGCTGGAAAAATAACGCACAAACCCGCGACGGAATGTGAAACACGCTTCGTTGAACGCCCGGATGCTTGGCCCCATGGGGCCCGGTGTATATAAGCAGACGCACTGATTTCGGTCATCGAAAACAAATGAAATAGGGCGGGTTTGATGCGATTCTTGACGCGGAGTCTGGTCGGGCTGTTTTTAATGGCCGTAACGGTCGGGGTGCTTGCCTATGCAGGTTTCATGGTGCGCTCTGCCGTTGAGTTGCGCCGGAACGCCGAGTCGCGCCCCCGCCCGACACAAGAGCGGGTTTTTTCCGCCAACGTGACCACCGCTACCCGCGAGACTCTGAAGCCGGTGCTGACCGCTTACGGCGAGGTGCAAAGCCGCCGCAGTCTGCAATTGCGCGCGCCCTCCGCCGGGCAGATCGTCGAACTGGCTGAGAACTTCGAGGAAGGCGCGCATGTAACAGCCGGGCAGTTGCTGGTGCAACTCAGCACCACCGAGGCCGAACGCGCGCGTGATGTGCAGCGCGCGGCGCTGGCCGATGCCGAAGGTGCACTGGAAGCCGCGACACGCGCGCTTGCCATCGCAATTGACGATCTGGCGGTAGCAGAAGAACAGGCGCAACTGCGCGAACAGGCGCTGGAACGCCAGCGCACGATTTCCGAGAACGGCTTTGGCACGGCAACCGCCAACGAAACCGCCGAGCTTGCCAGCATTTCGGCGCGTCAGGCGGTGCTGTCAAAGCGCTCGCAATTGTCGCAGGCGCAGACGCAGGTCGATCAGGCGCGCAATACCGTCGAGCGGCAGACGATCGCACTGGCCGAAACGGAACGAAAGCTGGCCGACACGCGGCTTGTAGCCGAGTTTGACGGGCTTCTGGCCGGTGTGTCAGCGGTCGAGGGCGGCCTTGTCAGCAACAACGAAATGCTGGGCTCGCTGATCGACCCCGATGCGCTGGAAGTCTCGTTCCGCGTTTCGACCTCGCAATATGTGCGCTTTCTTGATGCCGATGGTGCGCTGACCCCGGCAAACGTCGAAGTGGTGCTGGAAGTCGCAGGCACGCCAGTCACTGCCCTAGCGCGGTTAAGCCGGGTCAGCGCCGAGGTTGGCGAAGGCCAGACCGGGCGGCTGGTCTTTGCGCAGATCGAAGCTGGTGCCAAAGGGTTTCGGCAGGGCGACTTTGTGACGCTACTGATCGAAGAACCCGCGCTGGAAGGCGTGTTCGAACTGCCCGCAGCCTCTGTCGACGCCAAGGGCAGCGTGCTTGCGCTGGGCGAAGGGGACCGTCTTGAAGAGGTCGCAACCGAAGTGCTGCGCCGTCAGGGCGATTCGGTGATTGTGCGCGCCGACGCGCTTGATGGCCGCGAGGTGGTGACAACGCGCTCGCCGCTGCTTGGCGCAGGGCTCAAGGTTCGCCCATTGCGCCCCGGCGCTACGACGGCAGATCCCGCCGCAGCCCTTGCAAGCCCGATGGCCAGTGCAGGTGCCGAAGGTGCAAGCGCAGCAGGTTCCCGTAGCGCCGATACTGGTGGCGAAATGGTCGTGCTTACGCCCGAACGCCGCGCGGTGCTGATTGCCTTTATCGAATCGAACGCAGGCATGCCCGCCGAGGCCAAGGCGCGCACGATAAGCCAGTTGCAGGAAGAAGAGGTTCCTCGGGTGGTGATCGAGCGGCTCGAACAGCGGATGGGGGGCTAAGTCATGGCAGCAGGGCGCGAACACGTGGCCAGCGCAGCACGCGGTCTGCTTTCCTATTTCACCCGCCACAAGACTTTGGCCAACATCGTGCTGGTCATCATGATCGGTGTGGGCATCAATGCTCTGCCGCGGATGCGTTCGCAGAGCTTTCCCGATACGGTCGTGCAGAATATCAACGTCTCGGTCGCATGGTCGGGCGCGGGCGCTGACGAGGTAGACCGTGCCATCGTGCAGGTGCTGGAACCTTCGCTGCTGGTGGTAGAGGGCGTTACAAGTTCAGTTTCGCGCTCATCCGAAGGCAGCGCGCGCATTGCGTTGGAGTTTGAGCCCGATTGGGACATGAGCCGAGCCGTGGCTGATGTTGAAACCGCGCTGTCGCAGACGAGCAACCTGCCAGACGACGCCGAAGAGCCCACAGTCACGCGCGGTGTCTGGCGCGATACCGTCACCGATGTGGTGATTACCGGGCCGCTTTCGGTAGAGCAGCTTGGCCGTCTGGCCGACGAGCTTGTCACCCGGCTTTACGCCGTGGGCGTTACCCGAACGACGGTGCAGGGCTATGCCGCGCCGCAAACGGTGGTCGAGCTTTCGACCGCGCAGATGATTCAGCACAATGTCACGATGTCAGAGATTTCCACCCTGATCGGCGCGGAAAGCTCTACCGCACCGGCAGGTGAATTGGCCTCGGGCGCGGCGCGGGTGCGCACCGGGGTTGAAAAGCGTGATGCAACCGAGATCGCCGGGCTGGTGCTACGCACGAATGCGGATGGATCAAAACTGACCATCGGCGATGTTGCCACGGTCTATGTCGAGGGTGCCGACCGTAGTCGTGCATTTTACGTCGGCACCAATCCGGCCATATCGGTAAACGTCTCACGTTCTGCCTCGGGCGATGCTGTCGAGATCCAGCATCAGGTCGAAGAGGTCGTGGCGACGATGGAGCTTAGCCTGCCGGAAGGCGTAGAGATCGACCTGATCCGCACGCAGTCCGAGCAGATTACCGCCCGTATCGACTTGCTGATAGATAATGGCGTGCAAGGCCTAGGTTTTGTGGTGCTGTTCCTGTTCCTGTTTCTCAACGCGCGCACCGCATTCTGGGTGGCGGCGGGGATTCCTGTCTCGATGCTTGCGGCAGTCGCGGCGATGCACTTTGCTGGCATGACGCTGAACCAGATCTCGATCTTCGCGCTGATCATCACGCTGGGTATCGTGGTCGATGATGCTATCGTGGTGGGCGAGCACGCTGATTTTCGCGCGCGGCACTTGGGCGAACCGCCTGTCGTCGCTGCCGAAAACGCCGCGCGGCGGATGGCCGCGCCGGTATTCGCATCGTCGATCACCACAATCATCGCCTTTGCCGGGTTGATGGTGATCGGTGGTCGGATGGGCAGCATGATTATCGACATCCCCTTTACGGTGATTGCGGTGCTGGCGGCCTCGCTGATCGAGTGCTTCCTGATCCTGCCCAATCACATGGCGCACGCGCTGACCCATGCTTCCAAGGAAAGCTGGTATGATTTGCCCTCGCGCCTTGTGAACCGCGGTTTTGACTGGCTGCGCACCAATCTGGTGCGGCCATTGATGGCGCTGGTCATTCAAGCCCGATATCCGGTTCTGGCGGTCATGATCTTGTTGTTGGCCTATCAAGGGACCTTGGTCATCTCGGGCAAGGTGCAATGGCGGTTCTTCAGCGGACCCGAGCAGACGCAGGTATCTGTCAATTTCTCGATGCTTCCGGGGGCCACGCGCGAAGACACGCGCGAAATGCTCGCCATGCTCGAGGCAGGCGTATATGCGACAGGCGCGCAATTCGAGGCCGAATATGGCACGAGCCCGGTGGTTTACGTATTGGGTGAAATCGGCGGCAACTCTGGCCGTGCGTTGGCGGGGGCCGACACCAAGGACGCAGACCAGCTTGGCGGCGTATCGATCGAACTGACCGACCCCGACCTGCGGCCCTATTCGTCGGCCGAGTTCATCGCCGCGATGCAGACGCTGACCCAGCGCCATCCGATGGTGGAAGAGTTGAGCTTCCGCGGCTTCCGTGGCGGGCCGGGTGGCGACAGCATTTCGGTTCAGTTCACCGGCGCAGATGTTGACGCCCTCAAGGGGGCCGCAGAGGCCATGAAAACCGCGATGTCGGTTTACCCAGAGGTCTCGGCGCTGGAAGACAACCTTTCCTACGACAAGGAAGAACTGGTCTTGCAACTGACCCCGCAGGGCGAGGCGCTGGGCTTTTCCATTGAAACTTTGGCACGTGATCTGCGGCTACGCATGAACGGGATCGAGGCGGCGGTCTACCCCGACGGTTCGCGCAGCGCCTCGATCTGGGTGCAGGTGCCAAAATCGGAGCTTGCCGACGATTTCGTGGACAGCATGAAATTGCGCACGCCCTCGGGCGAATGGGTGATGCTGTCGGACATCGTGCAGGTTTCGTCTTTCTCGGGCTTTTCTACCGTGCGGCGCGAAGACGGGTTGCGGCTGGTCGCCGTGACCGGCGAGATGTCTGAAGACAATCCCGACCGCGCAACCGAGATCAACGCCGAGATGATCGGCGTGATCTTGCCGCGCATCGCCGAAGACTACGGCGTGACATGGCAGCAATCGGGGCTTGCGCAGCAGCAAGAAGAGTTCTTTGGCGATGCGGCGATGGGGCTCGTCTTCTGCCTTGTCGGCATCTACATCGCGCTTGCCTGGATATTCTCTAGCTGGACCCGCCCGATCGTGGTGATGGCGATCATTCCCTTCGGGCTGATCGGTGCGATCTGGGGGCACTATATCTGGGCTATGCCGATGTCGATGTTCTCGGTTGTGGGCCTGATCGGCATGTCGGGCATCATCATCAACGACTCGATCGTTTTGGTGAGCACCGTCGATGAATATGCCGAGCGGCGTGGTCTGGTTCCGGCGATCATCGACGCAGTGTCCGACCGCTTGCGCCCGGTATTCCTGACCACGGCGACCACGGTTATCGGCCTTGCGCCGGTGCTTTACACCAACTCTAGCGCCGCGCTGTTCTTGAAGCCGACAGTGATAACGCTTTGCTACGGGCTTGGGTTTGGCATGGTGATCGTGCTTATGGTGGTGCCGCCGCTGCTGGCAGTGCAACAGGACTTCGCGCGCTACATTCACGCGCTAAAGCGCGGGCTTTCCACGCCGCGCCTGCGCGTGGTCTTGGCACTGGTGGCTTTGTCGATGGCCGGGGCCTTTGCTGCAACGCTCGGTCGCGCGTTGGTGGCCAACAGCGGCGTGGCGTTGGCGCTGGGCGAGTTTCTGCTGGCATCGCTGGTGGTGGTGGTTCTGGCTACGCTGCTTGCCCCGGTTGCGCTGCGCCGCGCACGGCGCGGGCGCAAGTTGACCGTCAGTCAGAGCAGCCCATGATCTCGACCGCGCCATCATTGCCAAGCACGGTGATGCGCAGCGCCTGCCGGTTAAGTTCGAACGGCCGCGCATTATAGGGCACGATCTCGACAGTCGAGGTCAGCACAGCGCCGTCGCGCGTGTTGCTCGAATCGGAAAACCACGCGGACATGCCGTCCAGTTCGAACAAGGCAACCTCGTCGCCGCCAAGTGCGGGCATGGAAATCTCGGCCGTTAGGCGCACCCCGTCCAAGACCGGTTCAACCGCGCAACTTGCGATGTCTTCGCGCAATTCGGGCCTCTGCGACAAGGCGCTGATGATCTCGGGCGTTGCATTGCCGGGGCCTTCCAGCAGGTCAAACACATTGACCTGCAACGGCACACAAATATCGTGGCAGATGCCAAGCGAAACCTCGGCGGCCAGCCACACATCTTGCGTGGGGTCAGCGGGCACCACTTCGATCGGCAGAATCATTTCGCTGGCATAGCCAGCCGTGCGCATACCGCCGTTTTCAAACAGCTGCGGGCGCGGCCAATGCACGATGACTTCGCCAACATTGCGCGAGCCGTGCCAATCGAAACTGGGCGGCACCCCGGCATCTCCGGGTGCGCGCCAATAGGTTTTCCAGTCGTCCTCCAGAACGATCCGCAGTGCGGTCATCTGGTTTCCGTTTTCGGTTTGCCAGCCGGGCACGAACTCTGCACTTACAAAGCCCGGCATCCAGCCTTGGGCAGCCCCCGCGCTTGGCAGCAAGAGGCTGATCGCTACTGTGGCAAGCAAGGTTTGGCGTGTATTCATGCCATTGAAATAGTCCCCACGAGGGGACGAGCAAAGTCACAAGTGCGACACTACTTTGGTATTGAACGCGGCCAGCAAGGCGGGGCCTTGCGCGCAACGACACTGCGGGCGATGCTTGCACGCAAGCGCGGAGGACAGGCATGGAGCTTACGGGAAAGCTACTGATCGCAATGCCGGGCATGGGCGATCCGCGATTTGAACATGCGGTGGTGCTGATCTGTGCGCATTCGCAACAGGGGGCGATGGGGCTTATCATCAACAAACCGGCACCGCCCGGTATCGGCTGGGCGGGGCTGGCCGAGCAAATGGGGCTTTCGGGGGAAGGCGCGGGAATCGCCGTGCAGTTTGGCGGCCCCGTGGAAACGGGCCGTGGTTTTGTGCTGCACGGTTCTGACTGGCCGCGTGATCGGGCAGCGGCACCTGCGGTGGCACCGGGGCTCGCGCTGACCACAACGCGCGATATTCTCGAAGACATCGCCGCGGCTCGTGGCCCTGCGCGGGCTATACTGATGCTGGGTTATGCAGGCTGGGGTGCCGGGCAGCTAGAGGCCGAGATCGGCGCGAACGCTTGGCTTACATGCGAGGCCGATGCCGAACTGGTGTTTTCCGGCGCGAACGCGCGCAAGTGGGAGGCCGCCTTGCGCACGCTTGGGGTTGATCCGCTATCGCTTTCCGCCGCCGCTGGGCGGGCGTAAGCGTCAGCGCCAGGTCGGATAGAACCGCCCGGCGGGCGACAGCGTGAAAATCTCGCAGCCAGTGGCGGTAACGCCGATCGAATGTTCGAACTGCGCGCTCAGCGATTTGTCGCGTGTGACTGCGGTCCAGTCATCGGCCAGAACCTTGGTTTCGGCCCGCCCGAGGTTCACCATCGGCTCGATCGTGAAAAACATACCCTCTTCAAGCACAGGCCCGGTGCCGGCGCGCCCGTAATGCAGCACGTTGGGTGCCGCATGAAACACCCGACCAAGGCCATGCCCACAAAAATCGCGCACGACGCTCATCCGGTTTGCCTCGACATAGGTTTGAATGGCAGCGCCTATGTCGCCAAAGGTGTTGCCGGGCTGCACGGCGGCAATGCCCAGCATCAAGGCCTCATGCGTGACTTCGATCAGCCGTTCGGCTTTGCGACCCAAGTTGCCAGCCACATACATGCGCGAGGTATCGCCGTACCAGCCATCAAGAACCACGGTGACATCAATGTTGAGGATGTCGCCGTCTTTTAGCAACTTGTCGCCCGGAATACCGTGGCAGACGACATGATTGACTGAAATGCAGCTTGCGTGTCGATAACCGCGATAGCCGATGGTGGCCGAAACCGCGCCGCGCGCGGTAACGGTTTCGCGGATGAAATCGTCGATTGCCGCGGTGGTGGTGCCGGGTACGACAAGTGTTGCCACTTCATCGAGGATTTCGGCCGCCAGCCGACCTGCGTTCCGCATACCTGCGAAATCGGTGTCTTCATAAATACGGATGCCGTCTTTGGTCATGCGACCACGAGTTTCTCGCACGTGTATGCTCCAGTCTGCTCGTGCCCTAATTAGTCACAAAATGTCGCTTTGGCTAGGGTCGGGCTTTTCGACGCGCTGAGGCCGCCCTATACCAATGCAAAACGAGGATTGTTCATGGCGAACCCGACAGCCGCGGCGCTTATTATCGGTGACGAAATCCTGACCGGGCGCACCCGCGAAGGTAACGGCTTCTATCTTGCGGGCGAGTTGGCCAAGGCAGGGTTCGATTTGCGTGAAATCCGCGTGGTGGGCGACGATCATGACACCATTGTTGCCGCGGTCCGGGCGCTAAGCGCGACGCATGACCAGCTTTTCACCTCGGGCGGTATTGGCCCCACGCATGACGACATCACCGCCGATGCAGTGGCCGCGGCCTTTGGCGTGCCGATCGGGGTGCGCGAGGACGCGCGCGCGTTGCTGGCTGCGTTCTACGCCTCGCGCGGGGTCGAACTCAGCACTGCGCGGTTGCGCATGGCGCGGATTCCCGATGGTGCCACGCTGATTGAAAATCCGGTTTCAGTGGCCCCCGGTTTCAGTATCGGCAACTGCCACGTCATGGCCGGGGTGCCCAACATCTTTCAGGCGATGGTCGCATCGGTGCTGGCGCGGCTTGTCGGCGGCGCACCCTTAGTGACGCAAAGTTTGCGGGTGATGCGCGCCGAGGCGTCATTGGCCGAGCCATTATCCGCGCTGGCGGCAAGCTGGCCCGATCTTTCCTTGGGTTCTTATCCCTTTGTGCAAGACGGTATTTTCGGCTCCAATCTGGTGGTGCGCGGCACCGACCCCGCCCGTGTCGCAGCCGCCATGGACGCCCTGCGCGCCGCTTTTCCGGAGGGGCAATGACGCAGCGGCCTGATCTTTTTGAGGTGATCGACACGACTTGGCCAGCTGCGGCGCAGCATCGCGCCGGGGCGTTTCTGGTGCGCGAGGGGCGGGGCGGCGGCAAGCGGGTTTCGGCGGCAAGTGCTGTGGCACCATGGGGCGAGTCTGACATTGACGCGGCCATTGCCACACATAAGCGGCTGGGCCAGCCTGCGCTTTTCATGATCCGGGGGGACGAAGACGCGCTTGATGCGGCGCTTGCGGCACGGGGCTTTGACGTAGTTGACCCGGTGGCGATGCTGGCAGCACCTGTCGCGGCCTTGGCCACCGAGCGGCCTCCGCCGATTACAGCCTTTTGTCTTTGGCCGCCGCTTGCGATCATGCGCGACCTCTGGGCCGGGGAAGGCATCGGTCCCGGCCGACAGGCGGTGATGGACCGCGCCCCGGCGCCGAAATGCGCTGTTCTGGGCCGCGTTGCGGACCGCGCCGCAGGCGTGGGCTTTGTGGGTATTCACCGAGGGGTGGCGATGCTGCACGGGTTTCACGTGCTGCCAGAACTGCGCCGCAAGGGGCTTGCCCGGCACATGCTGCGCGAGGCCGCTTTCTGGGCAAGCGAAAATGGTGCCGATACGCTGTCACTTGTGGTGTTGCGAGAGAACGCAGCGGCGCTGGCGCTTTATCTTGGCGCTGGGCTCGCGGAGGTGCAGGGCTACCATTACCGCCTAGCGCCGGGCGCTGCATGATGGTGGCGCGGGCCATAATCTTGTTGGCGTTTGCCGCCTGCCTTGCCGCCTTCGCGATGCCCGTAGCCGCACAAATCACGCTATCTTTGCCCCTCGGGGCCGAGCAGACAGCTTCGCGGAACGAGGCTCTGGCCAGTTACGCGCTGCCGATTGCGGCTTGGGAGCCGGGAAAACCGCACCATTCGCTGCTGGAAGGCAGGCTTAGCCAGTCTGCTTGGCGGTTGCGCGATACCACTGCGTCCAGCCTGCAAATCCTGCGGGAGTTGCGCGCACAACTGCTTGCGGCAGGCTACGAGGTGATATTCGAATGCGATACTGATGTGTGCGGCGGGTTTGACTTTCGCTTTGCCATGCAGATTTTGCCCGAGCCGGAAATGCACGTGGATCTTGGCGATTTTCGCTACTTGGCAGCGGTGCGCGGCGCGGGTGAAGACGCCGAGCATCTGGCCTTGGTCGTTTCGCGTTCGACAGGGTCTGGTTTCGTGCATGTGACGCAGATCGGGCCGAGTGAGGCAGAGCCGCTCGCCCCTGTGATTGCGGCACCCGAACTGGCACCGGCGGCACCAACAGGCAACGCGCAAGGGTCTGTCGCCGCACCCGTATCGGTGGCAGAGCTTGCCGCGCTTTTGGAACAGGCCGGGCGTGCCACACTCGACGATCTGGAGTTCGATACCGGCGCATCCACACTCCACCCCAGCAGCTACGCCTCGCTGCGTGCACTTGCCGAATATCTTGCGGCGAACCCTGCGCGGCGCGTGGTGCTGGTTGGGCATACCGACGCCGTGGGCGATCTGGCCGCGAACATCGCCCTGTCGCGCAAGCGCGCCGAGGCAGTACGCACGCGGCTGATTGAGGTGCTGTCCGTGAACCCCGCACAGCTTGGCGCCGAGGGCGCAGGATGGCTTGCACCGCGTGACAGTAACCTGACGCCCGAAGGGCGCGCCAAAAACAGAAGGGTCGAGGTGGTTCTCACCTCGACCTGAGTTGGGACTGCGCGGGAGAACGCAGCGGAAAGGCTAAGCGCCGCGGGTTACCAGTTGTCTGGGCCCTTGTCGGCGAATGTCTGCGCCAGAAAGTCGATGAAGGCGCGAACCTTGGGCTGAGTGAATCGACCCGGCGGATAGACCGCGTAAATGCCAAGCGTTTCCATTGGCAGCCCCGGCATCGCCTCTTGCACGAGGCCCTGTTTCATCGCGTCGGCGTAAAGGAAGCTGGGCAGATAGGCGATGCCCAAGCCCGCAATTGCGGCGTGCAGCAAGCTCTGGCCGTCGTTCACGGTCAACCATCCGGCCGAGCGGACCTGCCGCTTTTCACCCGAAGGCGCGGTGATCTTCCAGACGTTGCCAGCGGCCTGGTTGGAATAATGCAGCAGCTTGTGGTCGTTGAGATCGTCGATTTTCTGCGGGTGGCCGTACTTTTTGAAATAGGACGGCGCGCCAATCATCCGCTTTGCGGTTTCGGTCAGCTTGCGGGCGCGCAGGGTGCTGTCTTCCAGCTCGCCCACCCGGATCGCCATGTCGAAGCCTTCCGAGATCAGCTCTACATAGCGGTTGTTGAGCACCATGTTCACGGTGATGTCGGGGAATTCTTGCAAAAAGTTGCCAAGCACGGGTGACAGCAGGTTTACGCCGAAATCGGTTGCGACCGATATTCGCAAAAGCCCGGTCGGCGCGATCTGCATCGAGGTGACAAGTGCGTCTGCCTCGCCAGCATCATTCAGCACTCGCCGGGCACGGTCATAATAGGCAAGGCCGATTTCTGTGGGGCTGACCCGCCGCGTTGTGCGGTTAAGCAACCGCGCGCCGAGGCGCGCTTCTAGCGCTGAGACATGTTTGGACACGGCAGACTTGGAAATGCCCATCTTCTTTGCCGCGTCAGTGAACCCTCCTTGGTCCACCACGGTGGCGAAAGCTTCCATTTCGGTCAGTCGGTCCATTGTACACCCATGCTCTACAGTACGTGCTTCGCTTCTGTATCGAGGTCAATTCGGGCGCAAATGGGGCTTGGGCGGGACAATGGCGGGGAATTTGCCGGGTTGGTAAAGCGAGGGGAAACGATCTGCGAGTGGCGGGCGCTGCTTTCCTTCCCTTGGCGCTTCTTGCTTACGATACGTATCGGATGAAGAAACCGCGCGTCTGACGCCGCGTTGAGCGTGACAATCGTCGCCACTGGCGGCAGGTTGAATCAGTCAGGGAGGACGCCATGAACCCATATCCGCAGATGCTTTCGCCGCTCGATCTGGGCCACGTGGTGCTGAAAAACCGTGTGCTGATGGGCAGTATGCACACCGGGCTTGAAGAAACCGGAGACTGGGACCGCGTTGCCGAGTTTTACGCGGCGCGTGCGCGCGGTGGTGTCGGGCTGATGGTCACCGGCGGCATGGCACCAAACCGCGAGGGTGGGGTGTTTCCGGGTGCTGCGGGGCTGTTTTCGGATGGCGACATCGCCAACCATCGCCGCGTTACCGAACGTGTGCATGACGCAGGTGGCCGCATCGCCATGCAGATCCTTCATGCGGGGCGCTATGCCTATGGGCCGGAATGTGTTTCTGCCTCGGCCATAAAATCACCGATCTCGCCTTTCGCACCGCGAGAACTGGACGAAGATGGGATAGAAAAACAGATTTCCGATATCGTCACCGCCGCCGTCCGCGCCCGCGAGGCGGGCTATGACGGGGTCGAGGTGATGGGGTCCGAGGGGTATTTCCTCAATCAGTTCCTCGTGCGCCATGTGAACCGCCGCACCGACCGCTGGGGCGGCAGCTACGAAAACCGTATGCGCTTGCCAGTTGAGGTGGTGCGGCGTGTGCGCGAGGCGGTGGGGCGCGATTTCATCGTGATTTATCGCATCAGCCTGATCGACCTCGTGCCCGAAGGCTCGACTTGGGACGAGGTGGTGCAACTGGCCAAGGCTATCGAGGGCGCGGGGGCAAGCATCCTCAACACCGGCATCGGCTGGCACGAGGCGCGGGTGCCCACAATCGCCACCTCGGTACCGCGCGCGGCCTTCACCTGGCTGACCGCGCGGTTGCGCCCAGAGGTTGGGATTCCGGTGATTGCCTCGAACCGCATCAATACACCTGAACTGGCCGAGACCATTCTGGCGGGTGGACAAGCCGATATGGTTTCGATGGCGCGGCCGTTCTTGGCCGACGCCGATTTTGTTGCGAAGGCCGAAGCGGGCCGCGCCGATGAAATCGCGCCCTGCATCGCCTGCAATCAGGCGTGCCTCGATCATACTTTTGCGGGCAAGATTTCGTCCTGCCTCGTCAATCCGCGCGCCGGGCACGAGACGGAACTGGTCGTTGCCCCTGCTGCAAATCCCAAGGCCATTGCGGTTGTTGGCGCAGGGCCCGCCGGGCTGGCTGCGGCCATTACCGCCGCAGGGCGCGGGCACCGCGTGACTCTTTTCGAGCGTAGCGCCGAGATCGGCGGGCAGTTGACGCTGGCGCGCGAAGTGCCCGGCAAGGAAGAGTTTCGCGGTCTTGTTCGTTGGTTTGCTACGATGATCGAGCGTTCGGGGGTAGAGTTGCGGTTGGGCCAAGAGGCCGCGCCAGATGCTTTGGCCGAATATGACGAGGTGATTCTGGCCACGGGTGTCAACGCCCGCGACCCCGGCATTGCAACGGACCCCGGCGCAAAGGTGCTGGGCTATGCCGAGGTGCTGCGCGGGGCCCCGGTGGGTTCGCGCGTGGCGATTGTTGGGGCAGGCGGAATTGGCTTTGATGTGGCGGAATACCTGACGCAGGCGGGCGAAAGCGCCACGCTGAATCCTGCCGAATGGATGCGCGAATGGGGCGTGGGCGACCCTGCCGCGAGCCCAGGCGGCCTTAGTGAGCCCGCGCCTGCGGCCCCGGCACGCGCCGTGACGCTGTTGCAGCGCAAGGCGGAAAAGCTGGGCCGCAAGCTGGGCAAGACCACCGGCTGGATCCACCGCGCGCAGCTGGCCGCGCGGGGCGTGAAAATGCTGGGCGGCGTGAATTACGAACGCATCGCGCCAGAAGGTCTGCATATCAGCTTTGGCGTTGCCCGCGAAAAACCGACGCTGATCGAAGCCGACACAGTGGTGCTGTGCGCCGGTCAAACCTCAAACCGCACACTGGCCGAGGCGTTGACCGCGAAGGGGCGCAGTTATCACATCATTGGCGGTGCCGATGTTGCGGGCGAACTGGATGCGAAACGGGCCATCGATCAGGGCACGCGCCTCGCGCTTGGGCTCTGAACGGCGGGTTTGGGCCAAAGGGTGCCGCGCCCCTGTTACGCGCCGGTTTCCACGCAATGCCGCCGAAAGGCGCGCTTGAGCATGTCGAGCTCTGCGCGCAAAAGGTCAATCTCGGCGCGCAGATCGTCTTCCAGCGGCACGCCGGTGACGATCGTGAAATGCGCCAGCGTCTCGCCGCTTGGCGCATCGGTCAAAAGAAAGGTCTGAACCCCGCTGCAAAGCACTTCGGGCGGTATGGGCAGGCTAAGCAGCCAGCGCCCCTCGCCATCGGGTTTCACCTCCAGCCCCGGCAGCGGCCGTTCCAGATGCGTAACTTGCAGCCCCTCTGCATCGGGTGCCGTCAGCACCGCTTCCCAGCGACCGGCGCGAATGCGCTGCATTTCTAGCGAATGGCCCATTCTGCCCTCACAATTCAGCGCGCGGATGGCGCGACAGAGTCAGATCACGGATCACGATCTGGTTCATTTCCGGCCCCTCGAAAATCAGGTCGATCCAGGCGCGTTCGACCCGCTTTTCGTTGATTTTACTATAGGCAAGGTCGAACTCGACCCAGACATCTTCTTGCGAAAGCGGCAGTTCGCGCACCAGTTGTTCGGTGTTCGGGCCGTGGCGCACATTGAGCCGCGCGAATATCTCTATCGGCCTTTCCAACGCGACCTTGCAATTCAGCCGGATCACGTGGTTGAGGCGCAACCCCTGCACGGCTTCAAGCGGCAGATCGAGCACCACCGAAAGAAAAGAGCCATCAAAGCTGAATACATCCAGTCGCAATCCGAACGGCGCAAGATCGGTTTCATCGCGGTTGCGAAGCTGGCGCGCTGTCAGTTCGCTGACCTCGCAATCATGAAACACCGTAGCCTCGGCACCCAGCATCGCGCGGCTGGCAACCGCGGCATGGCCGACCGGCACCACCGGCCCGCGCCAAAGTTCGGGCCGCCAAGCCCAATCGGTGCCAAGCGGGCGGCGGATGGCATCGGAGCCGATCAGCGGCAGCGTCAGCCGCTGGTCTGCAACGTGCAAGAGCCGATCAAGCTCGCGCCGCAATTGTACTGCGTCCTCGCGCAGGCTGCGCAACAGGCCAAGCCGCATCTTGTCGGCAAGCCGCGCCGCGCGGCGCCAGCGGGCCAAAGACCGCCGCTGTCCGAGCCTGTCGATGAAAGATTCGCTTTTGGTGTCCATCTTGGCCCGAGTATTGCGCAATCGTTACGCTAACAGAAACAGTTAACTCAAATCGTTTCAAAACTGCAAACGGTGCAAGTAGAAAATTGGCTTCCGGTTCGCCTTAGCAGAATTGAGTTCAAATTGCGGGCGAAAGACCGTTGGCTGCCCGCAGCGCCGCCGCGAAGTCATTGGCCAACATTCGCATGGTGGTGGTGTTCAACGGGTCTTCGGCCAAGCCCAGCACGGTAAATGAAACGATCCGACCCCGGATCTGCATCAACCCGCGCCAGTTGCGCGCCTGCACTGCGTTGGCACCTGATGGCGCGCTGTCGGTCAATTCAATCAGCAAGAGGTCGTCCGAAATCACCGTGCGCACGACTTTCACCGTTGCAGCATCGCCACTGCGCGAAAGTGCCGCACGCCCGGCTTCAGAGCGGAAGTAACTGTCGATCTGCTTGAAAGACTTTGCCAGTGGCTCGGCGCCGGGTGACGCAGGTGTGACCGAAGCGGTCAGAACCGCCCGTGCCGCAGGCCGCTCGACTGCCGCATCGCGCGAAAGTGAGGCGCAACTGCCCAACAGCACAAAGGCGTTTTCGCCCTCTTCATGGGTCTGCGTGGGGTCTACGCAAAAGCCGACCGGGCCAGCAATCACTGGCCCGTCCGATGCGAGGGCGATCATCGCAGGCGCATCTTTGCCACCGAAGGGCATCACGCAGCCCGCGCTGGCAAGTGCCGATGCAAATGCCAGCGCCAGCGATGCCTTACTGGTCCATATAGACATGCGTCTCGGCCTTGGCGCCGGGGTGGGTGACGGCACCGAAGCGTGTTGCGCCGACAAGGCGTGCGTATTTCCAAAGTGCGCCCGAAGCGTAGTCCGTAGCGCGCGGGCCTTTCCACTGCGTTTTGCGGGCGGCAAGTTCTTCGTCGCTGAGCGCAACTGAAATCTCGCCCTTGATCGCGTCGATGGTGATGACATCGCCATCTTTCAGCAGCGCAATCGGCCCGCCATGTGCGGCCTCAGGGCCAACGTGGCCCACGCAGAAGCCGCGTGTGGCGCCCGAGAAGCGGCCATCGGTGATCAGCGCAACCTTCTTGCCCATGCCTTGGCCTGAAAGCGCAGCGGTGGTGGCCAGCATTTCGCGCATACCGGGGCCGCCAGCGGGGCCTTCGTTGCGGATCACCAGCACATCGCCCACGTTATAGCTGCGCGCCTGCACCGCCTCGAACGCTTCTTCTTCGCATTCGAACACCCGGGCAGGGCCGGTGAAGACCTGATTTTCGGGTGCCATGCCCGCGACCTTCACAATCGCGCCCTCGGGGGCGATATTGCCCTTCAGGCCGACGACGCCCCCGGTTTTGGTGATCGGTGTGGCGACCGGATGGATCACCTTGCCATCGGGTTCGCCGCGAATGTCGTCAAGCTCTTCGCCCAAGGTGCGGCCCGACGCGGTCATGCAGTCGAGGTGCAAAAGACCGGCGCGCCCAAGTTCCTTTAGCACCACCGGCACGCCGCCTGCTTCGTAGAGGTCTTTGGCAACGTATTCGCCACCGGGGCGCAGGTTCACGAAATAGGGCGTGTCGTGGAAGATGTCGCAAACGTCAAACAGGTCAAAGTCGATCCCTGCCTCGTGTGCAATGGCGGGCAGGTGCAGACCGGCGTTGGTTGACCCGCCGGTGCAAGCCACGACGCGGGCTGCGTTTTCCAACGACTTGCGGGTAACGATATCGCGGGCGCGGATGTTTTTCTCGATCAGGTGCATCACCGAAACGCCCGAGGCATCGCCGTACTGATCGCGCGACTCATAAGGGGCGGGTGCGCCGGACGAGTTCATCAGCGCAAGGCCGATCGCCTCGGAAACACAGGCCATGGTGTTGGCGGTATATTGCCCGCCGCAGGCACCCGCACTGGGGCAAGCGAGTTTTTCCAGAATCGCAAGTTCGGCGTCAGACATGTTGCCTGCCTGATGCTGACCCACGGCCTCGAACACGTCCTGCACCACGATGTCGCGGCCGTTGAGCCGCCCCGGAAGGATCGAGCCGCCGTAGATAAAGACCGACGGCACGTTAAGCCGCACCATCGCCATCATCATGCCCGGCAGCGACTTGTCGCAACCGGCGATGCCTACCAGCGCGTCATAGCAGTGCCCGCGCATCGTCAACTCGACCGTATCGGCAATGGCATCGCGCGAGGCGAGCGAGCTGCGCATCCCTTCATGGCCCATGGCGATACCGTCGGTGACGGTAATGGTGGTAAACTCGCGCGGTGTGCCACCGCCCTTTTTCACGCCCATCTTGACCGATTGTGCCTGCCGGTTCAGCGCGATGTTGCAGGGCGCAGCCTCGTTCCAGCAAGTTGCAACGCCGACCCAAGGTTGGTGAATCTCTTCCTCGGTGATGCCCATGGCGTAGAAGTAGCTGCGATGTGGCGCGCGCGACGGGCCTTCGGTCACATGGCGCGAGGGCAGTTTCGATTTGTCAAAGCGGGCGTTTTTCATGAGCATTCTCCAGGAACTGGTTGGGTGAAGGCAATAATGCCCTGATGCCGACGGGGCAAGGAGATTGCGCCAACATCTGCCATGTCGCTGGGTGCGCGCCGCGTGCAACAGCTTGCGCAATTAGGGCGGTTTGCGCAGTCTGGCGGCATGGATGATGGCATCGGCAGAACGCAGCTCGAGCGTGACGAAATGGACCCGGCGCGGGCGGCGGCACTGGCCGCCGTGCTGGGGCAAGTGTTTGACCCCGCTGCACCTTTGCCGCCCTTTGCGCATCAGGTCTATTTCTGGCAAGCGTTGCCCGCGCCGCTGCTTGGGCGCGATGGGCACCCTGCGCGCGGCGGCTTCATCCCCGATCTGGGGTTGCCACGCCGAATGTGGGCGGGTGGGCGGCTGGAGTTTCTGGCCCCCCTGATGGCTGGGCGCGTGGCGGAAAAAACCACGGTGATCGAGGCTGTCACGCGCAAGGCGGGGCGCAGCGGGCCGCTTGGCTTTGTGACGCTGCGCCACGAGATACGTCAGGGCGGCGCGCATTGCCTGACCGAATGGCAGGATCTGGTCTACCGCGCAGACCCGCAGCCGGGCACGCCCCCGCCCGAAGCACCGCAAGCACCTGCCGGGGGCGAGGTGATGCGGCGGCGGTTTAGCACGGTCGATCTTTTCCGCTACTCGGCGCTCACCTTCAACGGCCACCGCATTCATTACGACCGGGATTATGCGCGCGAGGTTGAAGGTTACGGCGGGTTGGTAGTGCACGGCCCGCTGCTGGCGCAGTGGCTGATGCTGATTGCCGCAAAGCGATTAGGCAGGCTTGGCCGCTTCACGTTCCGCGGGGTATCTGCGGCGCTCGATTTCGAGGAATTGCGGTTCTGCCAAGACGGCGCGCTGCTATGGGTTGCCGGGCCGGACGGAAGGCTTTGCCTGAGCGCCGAGGCCGGGTGACATGAACAGCACCCGCGGGCTTCTCTGGACAGTTGCAGGCGGGAAGACTATCTCGGGGCGGTCATGGCCGCAAAATCAGACCCCAACTCCAAGACAATTGCCGAAAACCGCCGGGCGCGGTTCGATTATGCTATCGAAAGCGACATCGAGGCAGGAATCATTTTGACCGGGTCCGAGGTTAAGTCGCTGCGGATCGGGCAAAGCAATATTGCCGAAAGCTATGCATCGGTCGAAGGCGGCGAGTTGTGGCTGATCAACGCCTATATCGCCCCCTACATGCAGGCGGGCGTCTTTGGCCACGAACCGCGGCGCAGGCGCAAACTTCTGGTTTCCAAGAAAGAGCTGTCGCGGCTTTGGAATGCGGTTGGGCGCGAGGGCATGACCATCGTGCCGATCGTGATGTATTTCAACGATCGCGGCCGGGTGAAGCTGAAGATCGGCATCGCCAAGGGCAAGAAGCTGGCCGACAAGCGCCAGACCGAAGCCAAGCGCGACTGGGACCGCCAGAAGGCGCGGATCATGAAGCAGAACCACTGACGGGGGTGGGGGGGCGCTAAGCGCCCCCGCTAGCCTACAGCCCCGCCGGGCGCGGTTGAAGTGGCGGGGTGATGCCCTCGGGCAGCGGGCAGGTGTAGGGCGTGGTCGCCAGCCGCGCGCGGTGTTCGGCCTGCGCCTCGGCCAGAAGGCCCGGGGTAGTCAACAGCTTCTCGGCGCAGCGCGCCATCGCCTTGGCCGCGTGCACAAGCCCCTTGTGTGCGGCAGGCGATTTGCCTTGCGCGGTGACCTGCCAGCTATGCCCCGGAGAGCCTATGGCGTGGGTGGCCACAAGTGCTTGCACAAGTGGCACCTGCCAGCTGACATCGGCCACGTCGGTCGAGCCGATCAGAACCTCGCCATGCGGATAAAGCGGCACCACATAATCGCAAAGCGGCTCGTCAAAGCGCGGTGGCATGGCGACCACCTTGTAGGGCGAGGTGATTTCTTCGCGCGTCAGGGTTGCCTGAATGGCGCGGGCATAGGCGCGGTCGGCCTCGTCGAACGCAACGCCGCCAAGTTCCTCCAGCGCGGCTTGCATGGTGGCTTCCATCACGCTGTTGCCCATCATGTTGGAAACGGCCGAAACCACCTGCACATCGACCTCGGTGCCGGTCATCAGTGCCGCACCGCTGGCCACGTTCTTGACGCGCTCGACGATGGCCAGCATGTCGTGCAACTGCTTGGCGCGGACGAGATGGCGCACCTTGGCGCGGCCCTGAACCACGTTCGGCGCAGCGCCGCCCGCGTCGAGGTAGGCGTAATGCATCCGCGCGTCTTGCGGCACATGCTCGCGCAGGTAGTTGACGCCCACCGACATCAGTTCCACCGCATCAAGCGCCGAACGCCCGAGATGGGGGCTCATGGCGGCATGGCTGGTGCGGCCTGTGAAGGTAAAGTCGATGCGCATGTTGGCAAGGCTTACCGCGTCATCGACACGGGTGATCGGGTTCGGGTGCCAGGTGATGGCGGCATCGACACCGTCAAAGGCACCATCGCGCACCATGAAGGTTTTTGCGGCCCCACCTTCTTCAGCGGGACAACCGTAATAGCGCACGCGGCCGGGCGTGCCTGTGGCGGCAAGCCAGTCTTTCAACGCGCAAGCTGCCAGCAGCGACGCAGAACCCAACAGGTTGTGGCCGCAGCCATGGCCGTTGCCGCCCTTTTCCAGCTCGCGCGGTTCGGCCAGCCCCGCCTCTTGGCTAAGGCCCGGCAGCGCGTCATATTCGCCCAAGATGGCAATCAGCGGCCCACCCTCGCCCGCCTCGCCCATGACTGCGGTGGGAAGACCAGCAAGGTTTTCGGTTACGCGAAAGCCCTTCTCGCGCAGCATCGCCGCGTGTTCTGCGCAGGAACGATATTCTGCGTAAAGCGTTTCGGGGGTGCCCCAAACCCGGTCTGAAAGCCCGATCAGGTCAGGCGCGTGGGCCTCGACCGCATCCCAGATTGCTTCGCTGTTGCGCATCACATAGTTCCTTCGGCTGCATCGCTTTGGCGGCGAACAAAGCCCGAGCGCGCAGGATGTGCAACCGCCAATCGGACATGCCCGCACTTGCCTCCCCACGCCCTGCCGCGTAAGGCTTTGCCCGATCAGCGGGAGAGTGCCATGGCCTATGACGATCCAAAAACCCTCGTATCCACTGCGTGGCTCGAGACGCATCTGAAGAACCCGGACCTGAGGGTGATTGATGCGAGCTGGTTTTTGCCGACGTCGGGGCGCGATCCGAAGGCGGAATACGAGGCAAGCCACATTCCCGGCGCGCGGTTTTTCGATATTGACGAAATATCCGATACCCGTTCGACACTGCCGCATATGGCACCGCCGCCCGAAAAGTTCATCAGCCGTATGCGCGCCATGGGCATTGGCGATGGGCACCAGCTGGTTGTCTATGACACGGCAGGCGTTTTTTCGGCGCCGCGCGTGTGGTGGACGTTCCGACTGATGGGCAAGCACGATGTGGCCGTGCTCGACGGCGGGTTTCCCAAGTGGGTCGCCGAGGGGCGCGAGGTAGAGGATATGCCGCCCGTTCTGCGCGACCGTCACATAACCGTGCAACGTCACGCAGAGTTGGTGAAAGATGTCACGCAGGTTGCCGCAGCCTCGAAACTGGGCGATCACGAAATCATCGACGCCCGCGCGCCCGGGCGGTTTGAGGGTATAGACCCCGAGCCACGCCCCGGCCTGCGTGTAGGGCACATTCCGGGTTCGAAAAACGTGCATTTCGCCACGCTGCTGAACGCAGACGGCACAATGAAATCGCCCGACGCGCTGCGCGAGGTTTTCTTGGCGGCGGGGGTGGATTTGCGCAAGCCCGCGATCACCACCTGCGGTTCTGGCGTCAACGCTGCAATTCTGGCGCTGGCGCTGGAAATTGTCGGCCACCGCAACCACGCCGTCTATGATGGCGCTTGGGCGGAATGGGGCATGTTCAACGATCTCAAAGTCGCAACCGGAAAGGCGTGAGGGTCAAGATGCTGCACAATCTCAAACCGCAAACTCCCGACAAGATTCTGGCGCTGATGGGTATGCTCAAGGCCGATCCGCGACCGGTCAAGATCGACCTTGGCGTGGGCGTTTACAAAGACGCCAACGGGCTGACGCCCGTGATGCGCGCAGTCAAAGCCGCCGAAAAGCGGCTTTGGGAAAGTGAAACGACCAAAACCTACACGTCCTTGGCGGGCGAGCCTGCGTATCATGCCGCGATGGCCGAATTGATTCTGGGCGCGGGCTACCCGGCGGAACGGGTGGCGGCGCTGGCTACGGTAGGTGGCACGGGTGCTGTGCGGCAGGCGCTGGAACTGACGCGTATGGCCTCGCCCGATGCAACCGTCTGGGTTTCTGATCCGACTTGGCCGAACCATCTGTCGATCCTCAGCTATCTTGGCATCAAGACGCGGCTCTATCGCTATTTTGACGCGGAAACGCGCGGTGTCGATTTTGCAGGGATGATGGCCGATCTGGCGCAGGTGAAGGCAGGCGATGTGGTGCTGCTACACGGCTGCTGCCACAACCCGAGCGGTGCCAACCTGACGCTGCCCGAATGGGCAGAGGTAGCAACGCTGCTAGAGCGTAGCGGCGCGCTGCCTTTGGTGGACCTTGCCTATCAGGGATTTGGCGATGGGCTTGATGCTGACGCGGCAGGCACTCGCTTGCTAGCCGAGCGGCTGCCGCAGGTGCTGATCGCTGCCTCGTGCAGCAAGAACTTCGGCATTTATCGCGAGCGGACGGGTATCTTGCTGGCGATAACACCCGACAGCGCCACCCGCGATCTGGTGCAAGGCAATTTCGCCTTTCTCAACCGGCAGAACTATTCCTTCGCGCCCGATCACGGCTCGCGTCTGGTGACGATGATCCTGACCGATGCGGGCTTGCGCGCCGACTGGCAGGCAGAGCTGGAAGAGGTGCGGCTAGGTATGCTTGCCCTGCGCGAGCAACTGGCGGCTGAATTGCGGCGGCTATCGGGGTCGGACCGTTTCGGGTTTCTGGCGCAGCACCGCGGCATGTTTTCGCGTTTGGGGGCCACGCCAGAGCAGGTCGAGCAGATGCGGGTAGAGAACGCGATCTACATGGTCAGCGACAGCCGCCTCAACATCGCAGGCTTGAACACCAAGACGGTTCCGATTCTGGCGCAGGCGATCATCGCCGCCGGGGTCTGATGCCCTATCCACAATAGAAAAGGCGGGGCCTGAGCCCCGCCTTACCTGCCCTTCCACTTGGATCAGGAGTGGTAGGCGCTTTCGCCGTGTGTCGTAAGGTCGAGCCCCTGACGTTCGTCGTCGGAGGAAACCCGCAGGCCGGTGATCGCTTTGACGATGTAGAGCAGCACCAGCGAGCCTACACCGGCCCAGACGATGGTCAGCAGCACCGCTTTGATTTGGATGAACACCTGCGCTGCGATCGAAAAGTCGTCGCCGCCGACGCCGCCGAATGCGGGCGACATCAGGATGCCGGTGCCGATCGCACCGACGATGCCGCCAACGCCGTGCACGCCGAACACGTCGAGGCTGTCATCGTAGTTGAACATCGCCTTGACCTTGGTCACGAAGAAGTAGGCGATCGGCGAGACCACGAGGCCCAGCAGAATGGCGCCCACCGGGCCAGAGGTGCCGCAGGCCGGGGTAATGGCAACCAGACCAGCAACCATGCCCGATGCTGCGCCCAGACCCGAGGCCTTACCGCGGAAGATCCGCTCGACCGCGGCCCAGCTGACGATGGCGGCAGCCGTAGCAACGAAGGTGTTCAGAAGCGCAAGCGTGGCACCCGAAGTGGCTTCGAGGTTGGACCCGGCGTTGAAGCCGAACCAGCCAACCCACAGCATCGCCGCGCCGACCATGGTCAGCGTCATCGAGTGGGGTGCCATGTTGTCTTTGCCATAGCCGATGCGCGGGCCAACGACGTAGGCTGCGACAAGGGCAGTGACGCCTGCGTTGATGTGCACAACCGTGCCGCCTGCAAAGTCCACAGCGCCCCAGTTGAAGATCAGGCCCGAACCGTCCCAAACCATATGCGCGATCGGGAAGTAGATGACCGTCACCCAAAGCACGGTGAACAGAATAACCGCCGAGAACTTGATGCGTTCGGCAAAGGCGCCGACGAACAGGGCGGGGGTGATGGCTGCAAAGGTCATCTGGAAGGCGATGAACACGTATTCAGGAAGCATCACGCCATCGGTAAAGGTTGCGGCGAGGCTGTCTGTCGTAACCCCGGCAAGGAACAGCTTGCCGGTGCCGCCCCAGAAGGGAGAGGTGCTGCCGCCGAAGGCGAACGAATAGCCATAAAGCACCCAGATGATCATCACGATGGCGGTGATCATCGTGGTTTGCATCAAGATCGAGAGCATGTTCTTGGTGCGCACGAGGCCGCCATAGAACAGCGCCAGCCCCGGAATGATCATGAACAACACCAGAAGCGATGCGGTCATCATCCAAGCCACGTCGCCCTTGTCCACGATGGGCGCTGCTGCTTCGGTCATCGCCTCGACCATTTCGGCGGCGGGTGCCGCATCCTGCGCGAAGGCAGGAAGGGCCAGTGCGGCAAGCGCCGCAGCAAGGCCCGGGAGTTTTGCAAGTTTAGTCATCTTCATTTCATCCCCTTTTGCGGCCACCCTTAGAGCGCCTCGTCATTCACGTCGCCGGTGCGCACCCGCACCGCCTGCGCCACGTCCAGCACGAAGATTTTGCCGTCGCCGATTTTCTGCGTGCGCGCGGTTCGCGCGATGGTTTCCACCACCTCGTCGGCCAGCGCGTCGGTGACTACGATTTCGAGTTTGATTTTCGGCACGAAGTTCACGGCGTATTCGGCACCGCGGTAAATCTCGGTATGACCCGACTGTGCGCCAAAGCCCTTGATCTCGGATACCATCATGCCGCGCACGCCGATCGTGGTGAGCGCTTCGCGCACCTCGTCGAGCTTGAACGGCTTGATTGCTGCAATGATGAGTTTCACGTCGTCATCCCTTCCTCTGACAGCCCTCGACGCCTCAGGTCGGGCATCGCTGGGACCAAAGGTCGCGGAATACCGCCGTCACACAAGGCTCGCGGCATGTTCGAAGGGGGTAGAATCCGGCTTAGTTGCACAATTTTTGCACAACAGAAGCCGCGTGCACAAAAAATAGGCGATAGCAAAAGCGAATCACCACGCAAAGCTTCTCCACATTCCATGGGGCGGGATGTAAGCTAGCGGCCAAGAAACGGGCAGGCATGCGGGTAAGAGATGGCATTTAAGGGCGGAAGGCGGCCCCTTGTTGCAGACAGGCGCTACGTGGCCTCCAAGCCGCAGCCCGCGAAAGCGGCGTCGAAACCGGCTGCGAAAAAGCCTGCGCGCGCTCCTGCGCGTCGCCGCTACCGCAACCCGATCGTGGCGGCAATCGCTTGGATATGGCGTTCCATCTGGCGCTTGATATGGGGCATCGGCTGGCGGCTGGGGCTGGCAGGCGCGCTTATTCTTGCAGGCACCGTATTCTACTTCATGGCGCAACTGCCTGCGCTTGACGGGCTGCTTGATGCGCGCCAGCGCGGTTCGGTCACGATGCTTGACCGCGATGGCAAGGTGTTTGCGTGGCGTGGCGAAACCTTTGGTGGCCAGATCACCGCCGAAACCGTTTCGCCCTATCTGAAAAACGCAATCGTCGCGACGGAAGACAAGCGCTTCTATGGCCATCTCGGGATCAGCCCGCGCGGTATTGCCAGCGCGATACGCATCAACCTGAGCGAAGGTCGTGGCCCGTTGCAAGGAAACGGTGGCTCGACCATCACGCAGCAGGTCGCAAAACTTTTGTGCCTTGGTGTGCCCTATGACGTGGCCAAATGGAAAACCGAAGCCGAGTATGAGGCCGACTGCCGCAAAGGCAGCGTCTGGCGCAAGGTAAAGGAAATCCCCTTCGCCTTCGCGCTAGAGGCGAAATACACCAAGAACGAAATCCTGACGATCTACCTTAACCGCTCGTATCTCGGTGCGGGCGCGCGCGGGTTTGAGGCCGCGAGTCAGCGCTACTTTGGCAAATCGGCTGCCAATGTAACTCCCGCCGAGGCGGCGATGCTGGCTGGGCTGCTGAAGGCACCCTCGCGCTATGCCCCCACATCGAACCTGCAACGCGCGCAAGACCGGGGCGCGCTGGTGCTGGGGTTGATGCACGATCAAGGCTTTCTGAAGAACGTGGAATATGACGAAGCAATCGCCAACCCGGCGCAGCTGTCGCAGGCAGCGGCGGCACGGGCGGGCGGGTTTTTTGCAGATTGGGTGATGGAATCGGGGCCGTCGTTCCTGACCCGCGAAACCACCGAGGACGTGATTATCTCTACCACCTTTGATCAGCGCATCCAGACCGCCGCCGAAACCGCGCTGATCGAGGTGTTTGATGCCAAGCTGCGCGAAGGCAGCGAAACGCAGGCAGCGATTGTGGTCATGTCGGCAGATGGCGCGGTGCGCGCCATGGTGGGTGGGCGCAAGACGCCGAACGCGGGCGATTTCAACCGCGCCACACAGGCGCTGCGGCAGACAGGCTCGACGTTCAAGCCTTTCATCTACGCAGCAGCGCTCGACATGGGCTATACGCCCGACAGCATCATTCTAGACGCGCCGCTGACCATAGACGTGCCCGGCTCTGGCCTGTGGTCGCCTGAAAACTATACGAAAGAATACGCAGGCGAGGTCACGCTGGCCACGGCACTTGAACGCTCGCTCAACACCGCCGCGGTGCGGCTGTCCGAGGCGGTCGGGCGCGACGCGGTGCGGACGGTGGCCAACCAGTTCGGTTTTGCATCAACAATGGCAGAAGGCCCTGCACTTGCGCTGGGGGTTTCGGAATCGACGCTGCTGGAAATGACCGGGGCATATGCGGGTATTCTGAACGGCGGCACATCTGTGCGCCCCTACGGGCTGATAGAGCTGCGCCTGCAGGGCGATGATGTACCACTGATCGGTCAGGCAGGTGGTTTGGGTGAACGGGTCATTTCCCCCACGGCTGCCGCCGAACTTATCTGGATGATGCAGCAGGTGATCGAACAGGGCAGCGGCGCGCGTGCGCGCCTGCCCGACCGTCAAGCGGCAGGAAAGACCGGCACGACCTCATCGGCGCGCGATGCGTGGTTTGTCGGGTTTACGGCTGACTATGTTGTGGGCGTCTGGATGGGCTATGACAACAACACACCCTTGACCGGCGTTACCGGGGGCGGCCTGCCTGCCGAAATCTGGAAAGCGGTGATGCTGAAGGTGAATGAGGGCCTGCCTGCACGGCCACTTCCCGCCGCAAGCCCTGAAAGCTGGCGCGCCTCGCCAAGCGTAGTGGCCCCTGCAACCGGAAACAGCGGCACCAGCGACCCGATTGGGCGTTTGCTGCGAGAAATATTCGGCGGCTGAGCCTAAAGCGTCAGATCGCGCGGGCAATCGGCCTTAGCCAAGCGCGCGCAGATCGGCGATGAAGGCGTTGATGTCGCCCCGGCGGCGGTCGAGCATGGCGCCCATTTCCACCCGCTCGGAGTTCAGCAGATCGACACCTTCGATCACGATGTTGAAAAACAGATCCCGCCCAGACGCGCCCGACACATACCAAAGCAACTCGAACGGTGCCGTGCCCTGCAAGTGGGCGACCGAGCGCACTTCGTAAAAGCTTTTCAGCGGCCGAGAACCGGTAATGTCGATCTGTGCACCGATAAACTCGCGAAAGCGGCGGCCATATTTGTGCGAGATGTAGATACCGAAGGCCCGGGTGTATTCGCTCATCTGTGCGGCGGTGGCCTGCCGTGCGGCAGCGCCCAGCGTGGTGCGCGCAATCGTCGTCACATCGGCGTAGCGTGTGAAAACACCCTCGAAATCGGCCAGCATCCGCGCCTCGGACCGGCCCGAATTGATGATTTCGTTTACGTCGGCAAGCGCGCGGTCAATCAGCGCGCGTGCACTGGCATCGTCAAGCGCGAAGGCCGGGCGCGGCACCGCCACCAGCGCGAAGCCTGCCGCGACGCTGGCGGCAAAGCTGCGCCGGGTCAGGGTTTTATTCGGCATAGGGGTCAAAAACGTCATCATCACTCGTTGCTCCCAGCGCAAATCGGCGGTTTTGCAGATAGATCAGCCGCGCTTGGGCATAGCTGTCGGCGCTGCCCTGCAACATATCGCTGACCGAACCTGCATAGCGCAGTTTACCCGCCGCGTTACCAGCCCCGCGCAACACACGCACGGCATTGTGTTCACGCTCCGTCAACACCGTTCCAAGCGGGTCGAGGAAGAAATCCACGACCTTTCCTGCGGCGTCACGCTCGGTCGAAGGGCCGATGACCGGCAGTTCCAGATAGGCACCTTCACCCACGCCCCAGACATAAAGCGTTTCACCGAAATCGGTGTATTGCTCGGGCAGATCAAACGAGGTGCCCGCCGCATCGAACAGCCCGCCAACGCCAAAGGTCGTGTTGACCACAAGCCGCAGCGTGTTCATCACCGCAGGCTCGATCCGGCCTTGCAGCAGTGAGTTCAGGATCTTGTTTGGCAGCCCCAGATTGGCCGCGAAGTTTGCCGCGACCTTTGTAACGGGCCCGCCATCGCTATCGCCATCAACCATTCCCGCAACTGCATTGCTGAGCGCGAGGTTGAACTCATGCGTCTGGCGGTTGGATTGCTCATAGGGGTCATTGATGCCGCTGGCGACCTGCTGCTCGGCGCAGCTCACCAGCAAGCTGACCGCTAGCAGCGGCACGGCAAGGCGAAAATGGCGAGGCAGCTGTGGCATGTCTGACCCCCGGCGGCGCTTAACTCGTGGCTTCATGAATAAATTGTAACACAGCATGGCTTTGAAAACCCCTGCAACTTGAAAAAGTACACGCACGCCGTATCGGTCAGAGCCGCGCCAGCAGATCCGGCGTTGGCCAAGCATCGGCAGGAAGCCCTAGTCGCGCCTGTTCTTTTTGCACCGCAGCACGTGTCAGTGCGCCCAGAATACCGTCGATATCGCCAACGTCATGGCCGCGCGCCACGAGTTTTGATTGCAGCGCCTTCATGTCTTCAAGGCTCAAAAGCGGGTCTGGGTTGCCTGCCTGATAGACCGGCGCGCCAAGCAGGCGCGTCGCATAATAGGCGGCGGTGGTGACATAGGCAAAGCTCTGGTTCCATTCGAACAGCACCGAAAAGTTCGGGTAGGCCATGAAGGCCGGTCCCTTGCGGCCCATTGGCAGCACAACCGAACCCTTCAGCCCGCGCGCCAGTGCCCCTTCACGCGCGCGCACCCCACGTTCGGCCCAGTCGGCGGTGGAAAGCTGGGTTTCCAACCCGGTTTCTGCCCAGTCGAGCCCATCGGGTACCACGATTTCCTGCAACCACGGTTCGTTCGCGCGCCAGCCAAGGCTTTGCAGCATCTTCGCGCCCGATAGCAGCGCATCGGCGGCGGAACCGCGCAAGTTGACGTGGCCATCGCCATCGCCATCGACGCCGTTACGCTCGATGTCGAGCGGCAGCATCTGCACCTGCCCGATCTCGCCCGCCCAAGCGCCAACCCCGGCAATATCGAAATCACCCCGCGCGAAAAGCCGCGCGGCGGCCATGATTTGCGGCCGGAAAAGTTCGGGTCGGCGGCAATCATGCGCCAATGTCACCAGCGCGTCGCGCGTGTTGAAATCGCCCTGAAACGCGCCGAAATCAGTCTCTAGCCCCCAAAATGCAGTCAGCACCCCGCGCGATACCCCGTAGTCTGCCTCGACACGGTTAAAAATGGCGGCGTATTTGGCCAAGTTCGCCGTGCCTACCTGCATCCGGTTCTGGCTGACGAGCAGGCGCGAAAACTCTATGAAATCTTTACGGAAAAAGCTTTGCGCGCGGTCGGCGCGCAGCACCCGCGCGTCTTGCACCACGCCTGACAGAAAGGCATCGGCTTGCCCTGCGCTCAGGCCCTCTGCGCGGATTTCTGTTTTGAGCGCGGCCACGAAATCTGAAAAATTGCCGCCGCACTGGGCGCTTGCGGGGCTGGCGATCGCGGCAAGAAGGGCAAAGGCGGGCAAGAACGGACGCATAGGCACCTCGTTATGATACATCTCCCGCACAGTATCACCGCACCACGTGCTGGCAACCCGCCGCTCGTGGCCGCAATGGCACGACAGCCGCAAATCGGTAAAAAGCACGGGAGTGTCACTTGATTTTTACAAAGCGCGCCGCATCCTTGCCTGCGACCTGACGGAGCCGAACATGGAAATCCTGCCCAAAGATGTGGTTGCCGCGTTGCGTGCCGCCGAAAACAAGGCGGCGCGCCGCCGCGGCCGATTGCAGGTTGTGGCAGGCGGTCAAAGCTATGCAGTCGTGCGCCGCTGGAAGGGCGGGTTCGCGCTTGACGCATCCGAGGTGGCGCAGTTGCGGGGGCTGGTCGAACTGCACGAAGGCGGGCGCCACATGGCAACCTGCCTGATCGTCGCCTCGGCAGTAGAGGCAGGCGAACTGATCTGCACCGCAAAGCGCGAAACAGCGGTGCGTGACCGCGCTCCGCTAGACTTCGCGCGCGATGAGACAGCGCCCGT
>NZ_JBFHIA010000003.1:0-37292 GCF_041596715.1 Phaeovulum sp. | reverse complement strand
GGTGCCGCAGGCGCAGTGCCCCCTGCGGCCACCGCGGTGACCGACAGGCCGATATGGCGCGCAAGCTCGCCCCCCGGATCAGCCGGTGCAATCCGCGCCGGGCCATCAAGTGCGCGCAAGACCGGCACACCGGCCACATCGCGCACCGCCAGCCGGTAGCCCCAGACCGCAAGCCCCAGCATGAGCGCCAAGGACACCAGCACCGCCGCCGCGTTGAAAAGCCCAGACACCCGCATGCCTGCTGGCTGCGCCTCGGACGCATCTGCGCCAAAGCCCGCGACACCGCTATTGCGGAGGGGAATGCTCGCCATGCCTGCCTCGCTGCCGGTTTTCCGGCTTGCTCTTATATGCCGGGGTCCCCGGCCTGCCTCGAAACCCCGCCGCTTGCGCCCTGTATCAGCGCATTTCCTCGGCAGGGGTTACGCCAAGAATAGCAAGACCTGCGGAAATAACAACGCCCGCGGCCCGCGCAAGGGCGATTTTCGCCTGCGATGTGGCAACATCCGCCTGCAAAAAGCGCAGACCCGGCTCGTCATTGCCGCGATTCCAGAGGCTGTGCAGGTCCGAGGCCAGATCGTAAAGGTAAAAGGCGATACGGTGCGGCTCGTGCCCCTTGGCCGCAATCTCAACCAACCTCGGCCATTCGGCGATGCGCTTGGCCAGCGCCAGTTCGGCCTCATGCCCAAGCCCAGAGAGATCAGCCCCCGCCAGCGCCGCATCCGACACATCAATGCCCGCCTCGGCGGCCTTGCGCAGCACCGAACACACCCGCGCATGTGCATATTGCACATAGAAAACCGGGTTGTCCTTGGACTGTTCCAGCACCTTGGCGAAGTCGAAATCCAAAGGCGCGTCGTTCTTGCGCGTCAGCATCACGAAGCGCGTGACATCGGCCCCCGCCTGCTCGACTACATCGCGCAGGGTCACATAGGTGCCCGCGCGCTTGCTCATCTTGAACGGCTCGCCGTTCTTCCAAAGCTTCACCAACTGGATCAACTTGACATCAAGCGGCACCCGCCCACCCGAAAGCGCCGAAACCGCCGCCTTCATGCGCTTGACGTAACCGCCGTGGTCCGCCCCCAGCACGTCGATCAACTGGTCGAACCCGCGTTCGATCTTGTCGAAGTGATAGGCGATATCGGGCGCAAAATAAGTCCAGCTCCCGTCCGATTTCTGCACCGGCCGGTCCTGATCGTCGCCATGCGCGGTCGAGCGGAACAGAGTTTGCACGCGCGGTTCCCAATCTTCCGGGGTCTTGCCCTTCGGCGGCTCGAGCGTGCCTTCGTAGATCAGCCCCTGCGCGCGCAACTCGGAAATCGCCGTCTCGATCTTGCCGGTGCCGTAAAGCGCCTTTTCCGACGAGAACACATCCATATGCACGTTGAGCAGCGCAAGATCTGCGCGGATCATCTCCATCATCGCCTCGGTGGCGAAGCTGCGCAAATCGGCAAGCCAAACCGTCTCGGGCTGATCGAGCAGGCTTGCCCCATACTTCGCCTTCAGCGCTTCGCCAACCGCAATGAGATAGTCACCGGGGTAAAGCCCCTCGCGGATTTCAGGCGAAAGCCCGTTGGCCTCGCGGTAGCGCTCATAGGCAGAGCGCGCCAGCACATCGACCTGTGCGCCGCCATCGTTGATGTAATACTCGCGCGTCACCGCGTAGCCCGCAAAATCCAAAAGCGCCGCCAGCGCGTCGCCAAAAACCGCGCCACGCACATGGCCCACATGCATAGGCCCGGTCGGGTTGGCGGACACGAACTCGACGTTGACCCGCGCGCCCTGCCCGCCTTGCGAGCGGCCAAAGTCGATGCCCCCCGCCAGCGCCGACTTGACTACACCCTGCCAGAGGCCGGGTGCCAAGCGCAGGTTCAAGAACCCCGGCCCTGCGACCTCTGCCAGCAGAACGCGATCATCGCGCCGCAACCTTGCAGCCAGATCGTCGGCCAGCACCCTCGGGTTGACCCCGGAGGGTTTGGCCAGCACCATCGCCGCATTGGTTGCCATATCGCCATGCGCCGCATCTCGCGGCGGCTCTACCGCCACCGCATCGAACGCCAGCCCCGAAGGCAAAACACCCTCGGCCTGCATCTCTTCCAACGCGCCGACGACAGCGGCGCGGATATCGGCAAAAACGTTCATGCCCATCCCCTTCGTTGGCCACGGTCCTGCCAGAGCGCCCGCGCGCCGTCAATGCCAGCGCGCATTTACAAGCACCGGGGGCCAGCCCCCGGACCCCCGGGATATTTGAACTGAAGCATTTGCGCCTTCTGCTTCAGAAAGAAATATCCCGGGGTGCGGGGCGGCGCCCCGCTGCCGCCTGTGCAATTGACCTTTGGTGGTAATTGCTCTAGGCCACTATGGCCGCGATCGGCGGCATTGCACGGGACGCCCGGATTCTTGCGTCCCCTTACCCCATGCGGTCCGATACCGCATTCAAGGACGCTGATGACCAAGTTTTCCGACCTGAAGCTGGACCCTCTGGTCCTTTCCGCCGTTGCCGATGCCGGCTATGAAACGCCAACACCGATCCAGGAAGGTGCCATTCCCTTGGCGCTGGAAGGGCGCGACGTGCTTGGCATCGCGCAGACTGGCACCGGCAAGACCGCAAGCTACGTGTTGCCGATGGTCACGCTGCTTGGCCGTGGGCGCGCGCGCGCGCGGATGCCGCGCAGCCTTGTCTTGTGCCCGACCCGCGAGTTGGCGGCACAAGTTGCCGAAAACTTTGACACCTACGCCAAATACACCAAGCTGACCAAGGCGCTGCTGATCGGCGGCGTATCCTTTGGCGAACAGGACAAGCTGATCGACCGGGGCGTCGATGTGCTGATTGCCACCCCAGGTCGGCTGCTGGACCATTTCGAGCGCGGCAAGCTTTTGCTGAACGGCGTGTCGATCATGGTGGTGGACGAGGCAGACCGGATGCTCGACATGGGTTTCATTCCCGATATCGAGCGGATCTTCCAACTGACCCCCGCCGCCAGCCGCCAGACGCTGTTTTTCTCGGCCACCATGGCACCCGAGATCGAGCGTATCACCAAGACGTTCCTCAAGACCCCGGCGCGGATCGAAGTGGCGCGGCAGGCGAGTGCGTCGGAAACCATCGAACAGCGGCTCTATTCCATTCAGCCCGCCCGGCGCGACCAATCCGCCAAGCACAAACGCGATCTACTGCGCGCGCTGATTCGTTCGGAAGGCGCGGAGTGCACCAACGCGATCATCTTCTGCAACCGCAAGACCGAAGTGGACGTGCTGGCCAAGTCGCTCAAATCGCATGGCTTCAACGCAGCCCCCATTCACGGAGACCTGGACCAGAGCCAGCGCACCCGCACGCTTGACGGGTTCCGCGAAGGTTCGGTGCAGTTTCTGATCGCCTCCGATGTCGCCGCACGCGGCCTTGACATTCCGGCGGTGAGCCATGTGTTCAACTTCGACGTGCCCAGCCATGCCGAAGACTATATTCACCGCATCGGGCGCACTGGCCGCGCCGGGCGTGCGGGCCGGGCGTTTACCATTGCGACGCCTGCCGACGAAAAATATCTTGGTGCGATCGTCGCGCTGATCAAGACGCAGATCCCTGCGGGCACCCTGCCAGAGGGTTTCGCCATTGGTGCCGCTGCCGCAAGCGATGCACCGCATCCCCGCGACGAGAAACCTTCGCGCAGTGGTTCAAGTTCACGTAGCCGTGGCGGCGCATCGCGCACGCGCGGTGAGCGGGATGATCGCAACCGCGAGCGGCCCAAGCCCCTGCCCGAAGCCATCGAAGCGCCGGAAGTGGCCGATATCGTGGCCGTGCCGGAAGCAGCCGCAAGCCGGCCGCCGCGCCAGCCGCGCCCGGAACCGCGCGAAGATCGCGCGCCGCGTGACAATCGTGATCGGCGCGAAGGTGGCGGCAAGCCGGTGATTGGCATGGGCGACCATGTGCCAGATTTCATCTTGCGCAGTTTCCGCACCTCTACCCCGACCAATGCGAAAGAAAGCGATGCCGAGCCGGGCGAGGATAGCGCCAAGGGCTGATCGCACCGACACACAAGAAAACGCCCGCGCCGAAAGGCTGCGGGCGTTTTCTTTTATCTTCAGATGCTTGGCGTGTTAGCTCAATCAGCGATCAGGCGGCTGACGACCAGTGTCACCTCTGGCTTCTTGCCGATTTCTTCCATCGTCACTTGCCGCACGATGCGCCGGATCGCCTCGTCGAGCTTTTCATCAGACGCGATAACCTTGGCACCGGCACGCTCTAGAAACTCTGCGATTTCCGCCTCGATCATCTCGTCCAATGCGCCCCCGGATCGGCCGTTCGGGGCAAGCCCCATCAGCTCTACCCAAGCATCGCCCAGCGGCAAATCTTCTTCGTCCACGATCACCGTGATCAGAACATGGCCACCCATCGCCATACGCAAGCGGTCGCGCACCACACCGTCGAGCGCGCCGATCATGACCGAGCCGTCAAGATAGATGCGCCCGGTTTCGACATGTTCCACAACCTCGGGCATGTCGCCGGTCAGATCCAGCATGGTGCCGTTGGTTACCACTTCCGAGGCGATGCCCTTGGCGGTTGCGATGCGCGCATGTTCGCGCAGGTGGCGGTGTTCACCATGCATCGGAATCAGGATTTGCGGGTTTAGCAGATCATGCACCGCTTCCAGATCGGGGCGGTTGGCGTGGCCCGACACGTGGTAGAGCCCGCCGTGGTCGTCAACCACATTGACGCCCATTTCCGAAAACGCGTTCATGATGCGGATGACACCGCGCTCATTGCCCGGAATCGTCTTGGACGAGAACAGGAATGTGTCGCCGTCCTTCAGTTGCAACCCGAGGTATTTGCCGCGGCTAAGCTGCGCGCTGGCGGCGCGGCGTTCGCCCTGACTGCCGGTGACGATCAGCATCAGGCGGTTGCGAGCGATCTTTACCGCGTCTTCCGGCTGCAAAATCGGCGGAAAGCTGGTCAGCACGCCGGTTTCGACCGCCGCCGCGACCATCCGCTTCATCGCGCGGCCAAGCAGGCACACCTGCCGCCCCGCGGCCGTTGCGGCCTCGGCAAGCGTTTTGAGACGCGCCACGTTCGAGGCGAATGTGGTAGCCGCAACCATGCCTTCCTGCGCCGCAATCAACTCGGCCAACGGCACCGCGAGCGTGGTTTCCGATCTGCCGGGAAGCGGGCTGAAGACGTTGGTGGAATCGCAAACCAGAACCTTCACGCCCGCGCCTTCGCGTGCGACTTCGTGCCAAACCTGCGGGTTGAACGCCTCGCCCACGACCGGATTTCCGTCAAGCTTGAAGTCGCCGGTATGCACGATGCGCCCCGCGGGCGTGTCGATGACCAGCGCCGAGCTTTCGGGGATCGAGTGGCTGACGGGAACAAACTGCACCGCAAAGGGCCCCGCCTGCACCACTTCGGGGCGCGGCGCGTGAATGTTGAGCGCATCAGTCGGCAGGCCCGCCTCTTCAAACTTTAGTTCGGCCAGCCGCCCGGTGAACTTGCGCAGGTGCACCGGCACCTTCAGCCGCGCCCAGTAATGCGCCAAAGCCCCAAGGTGATCTTCGTGCCCGTGGGTGATAAAGATCGCCTCAAGCCTGCCTGCGTTCGCCTCGAGCCAGTCGATTTCGGGCATGATCAGATCGACACCCGGCGAGGTATCCATGTCGGGGAAGGTCACGCCCAGATCGACCAAGATCAGCCGTTCGGCACCCTCGGGCCCGTAGCCATAGACATAGGCGTTCATACCGATTTCGCCCGCGCCGCCGAGCGGCATGTAAATCAGCCGGTTTTTCTTTTTCATGCCGCCTGCGTCTCCATGTTGAAGCGGTGGATCAGCACCAGCCCATGCATTGTCAGATCGTCCTCGACTGCCTCGAACAGATCGAAGCCCGCGTCAAACAGCGCGGCCAGCCCACCGGTGGCGATCACCTTCATAGGGCGCGGACGCTCGCTCCTTATCTGGCGCACGATACCTTCCACAAGCCCGATATAGCCAAAATACACGCCCGACTGGATGCAGGCGACCGTATTGGTGCCGATTGCCACGGTAGGGTGCGAAATATCCACATGCGGCAGGGCCGCCGCGGCCATGTGCAGCGCCTCAAGGCTGAGGTTGACACCCGGTGCGATGACCCCACCGATATAGGCACCGTCGATGTCTACAACGTCGAAGGTGGTGGCGGTGCCGAAATCGACCACGATCAGATCGCCGCCGTAGCGATCGAACCCTGCGACCGTGTTGACCAGCCGGTCGGGGCCGACCGTGGTGCCCTGATCAACCCGCGGGGCCACCGGCAGCAGACAATCGGGCTTGCCCACCACCAGCGGGCGACAATCGTAATAGCGGTTGCAAAGCACACGCAGGTTGAACACCACACGCGGCACGGTAGACGAGATGATCGCCTCGTTGATCTGCGCATCAATCCGGCGCAGCGCCATCAGCCCGGAAAGCCAGACATAGTATTCATCGGCGGTGGTGCGGTGGTCGGTTGCGATGCGCCAAGTGGCTAGGAACTGCTTGCCGTTCCAGATCGAGAAAACGGTATTGGTATTGCCGCAATCAATGCAGAGAAGCATGTCCCACCCTCCGGGCGTCAAAAGAATATATCGGCCGCCGCCATGCTAACGCGACCTTGCGGCGTTTGCAGCACTATCGCGCCGCTTTCGTCGATGGTTTCAAAGATTCCGCTCTGCGCAGTTTGCCCGCTGCGCGCGGTCACGGCCTGACCAAGCCGCGCGGCGCGCGCCAGCCACGCGCTGCGGATTGGCGCAAAACCGAATGTTTCGAACTGCGCCTGCCAGCGCGCAAAGGCGGCGGCGAGCGGGGTCAGAAACGCCTCGGGGGTCAATTGCGCCCCGGCCTCGGTGGCCAAGGCCACGGGTGCCAGCGCGCCGGGTTCGAGGGTGCCGGGGTCGGGCGCTGCGGCAAGGTTCACGCCAATGCCGATCAGCAGTTGCGCAACCCCCTGCCCCTGCCCGTGGCTTTCGAGCAGTATCCCCGCCACCTTGCCGCCATTCAGCAGAACGTCATTGGGCCATTTGATTGCAAGGCGCGCATCAGGGCCTGCAACCGCCCCCAGCGCCTCGTGCAGCGCCAGCGCCGCCACAAAGGAATACAGCGCAGCTTCAGCAGGCGCGCAGTTGGGCCGCAACGCAAGGGTGGCCGCAAAATTGCCCGGAGGGTCGCGCCAGTCGCGGCCGCGCCGACCGCGGCCTGCGGTCTGGCGCAGCGCCAGCACCCAAGTCGGTGCCGCACCTGTGGCCAGCCGCGCCGCGGCCGTCATTGTGCTGTCAGCTTCGGCCAGAACGTGGCGCGCCACGCCCTCTGGCCAAGAACCTACACGGTCACTGCACAAGCGCCTGCGCCGCCGCCAGAGCCGGAGCTTCCAGCCCGAACAGGTTGGCAATACCAAGCACCATCACCAGCGCCGTCCCCATCAGCAACAGCCATTGCGGCGCGGGCATCCGCGTATCAAGCGCTTCAACCTCGGTGCCGAAGTACATGTAGTAAACGATGCGCAGATAGTAGTAGGCACCAATCACCGAGGCGATCACACCCAGCACCGCGAGCCAAGCCATGCCTGCATTGACCGCCGCCGACAGCACCGCGAACTTGGCGAAGAAGCCCAGCATCGGCGGCACCCCGGCAAGGCTGAACATCAGCACCAGCACCGCCAACGCCTTCAGCGGCGCGCGGCGCGCATATAGGTTGAGGCTGGCAATATCGGTGACCGGGGCGCCATCACGCTCCATCGACAGGATAAACGCGAAGGTGCCGACGTTCATCGTCACATAAATCGCCATGTAAAGCAGCATCGATTCGACGCCCTGCACCCCGCCAGCCGCAAGCCCGACGAGCGCGTAGCCCATATGCGCGATCGAGGAATAGGCCATCAGACGCTTGATGTTCGTTTGTGCGATCGCCGCGACCGCGCCCAGAAACATCGAGGTCACCGCCAACAGCGCCACGATCTGCGACCAGTCGCTGACCACGCCGCCGAAGGCATCAAACACCAGGCGCGCGAACAGCATCATCGCCGCGACCTTGGGCGCAGTGGCGAAGAACGCGGTCACCGGGGTGGGCGAGCCTTCGTAAACGTCGGGTGCCCACATGTGGAACGGCACCGCCGAGATCTTGAACGCAATGCCGGTGATCAGGAACACAAGACCAAACAGCAGCCCAAGGCTCAGATGCCCTTCCTGCGCGACACTCAGGATACCGGCAAAGCTGGTGGTGCCCGCAAAGCCGTAGACGAGCGAGGCACCATAAAGCAGGATGCCCGAAGAAAGCGCGCCAAGGACGTAGTATTTCAGCCCTGCCTCGGTTGACTTCACGCTATCGCGCCGCAACGCGGCCATGACGTAAAGCGCAAGCGATTGCAGCTCTAGCCCCATGTAAAGCGCCATCAGATCGCCCGCCGAGATCATCATCATCATGCCGACAACCGCCAGCAGAACGAGGATCGGGTATTCAAAGTGCATCAACCCGCGCCGGGCGAGATAATCGGCGCTCATCGCCAGCACGGCAGCGGCGGACACAAGCGCCATCACCTTGCCGAACCGCGCGAAGCTATCATCGATGAACATGCCGTGGAACGCGGTGCGCGCCGGTCCACCGCCAAAGGCCAGCGTTGCCGCCGCCGCCAGTAGCACCGCGACGCTGATCCAGAGGATCAGCCCCGCGCGCGCATCCTTGCCAGTCCAGACACCCGCCAGCAGCGCGACCAAGGCAAACACCAAGATCGAGAACTCTGGCAGGAAAACGGAGAAATCAGCGTAGGTCATTCAATTTCTCCTTCAGTGGACAGCCAAGTCCGCGACGCTCGCGGGCAGGCTGGCATGGTAGTCGGTTATTAGGGCCGTAACGGATGGCCCGATGAAGTCGGTCACGAGGCTTGGGTAGACGCCAAGCAGCAGCGTCATGACCACAAGCGGCGCGAAGATCGCCTTTTCACGTGTGCTCATGTCGGTGATCGATTTCAGGCTTTCCTTGATCAGATCGCCCAGCACCACGCGGCGGTAAAGCCAAAGCGCATAGGCAGCACTCAGGATCACGCCAGTCGTGGCGACCACCGCCACCCAGGTGTTGACCTGGAAGATACCCACAAGCGTCAGGAACTCGCCTACAAAGCCCGAAGTGCCGGGTAGGCCGACGTTGGCCATCGTGAAGAACATGAAGACCAGCGCATAAACGGGCATCCGGTTGACGATGCCGCCATAGGCCGCGATTTCGCGGGTGTGCATCCGGTCATAGATCACGCCGACGCAGAGAAACAGCGCACCCGAGATGAAGCCGTGGCTCAGCATCTGAAAGATCGCACCGTCAACGCCCTGCTGGTTCGCCGCGAAGATACCCATGGTCACAAAGCCCATGTGCGCCACGGAGGAATAGGCGATCAGCTTTTTCATATCGGTCTGTGCCAATGCCACCAGCGAGGTGTAGACAATGGCGATCGCCGAAAGCCACAGCATCAGCGGCGTCATGACTTCCGATCCGACCGGGAACATCGGCAGGCTAAAGCGCAAGAAGCCGTAGCCCCCCATCTTCAGCAGCACCGCCGCCAGCACGACCGAGCCTGCGGTGGGTGCCTGCACGTGCGCATCCGGCAACCATGTGTGCACCGGCCACATTGGCATCTTCACCGCAAAGCTTGCGAGGAAGGCAAGGAACAGCAGCGTCTGCATACCGCCGACAATCTGAATGCCCAGCAAGCTGAAGGTGTCCGACGCGAATTCGTGACCCAAAAGCTGAACGATGTCGGTCGTGCCTGCATCGAACCACATGGCGATCATCGCAACCAGCATCAGCACCGAGCCGAGGAAGGTATAGAGGAAGAACTTGAAAGCCGCGTAGATGCGTTCCTTGCCACCCCAGATACCGATGATCAGGAACATCGGGATCAGGCCAGCTTCAAAGAACAGATAGAACAGCACAAGGTCGAGCGCCACGAACACGCCGATCATCAGCGATTCCAGCACCAGCATCGCGATCATGTATTCCTTGACGCGCGTCTCGACGCCCCAGCAGGCAGCGATCGTCAGCGGCATCAGGAACGTGGTCAGCATCACGAACAGCACCGAAATGCCGTCTACGCCGAGCTTGTAATGCAGCCCCATGATCCAGGTGCGGTCTTCGACGAACTGGAAGCCGGTGTTGGATGGGTCGAACCCGCCCAGCAAGAACAGCGACACAAGGAAAGTGGCCCCCGTGGCCAGCAAAGCCACCCAACGGGCATTGCGGGCCGCCGCAGGGTCATCGCCCCGCAGGAAGAGCGCCAGCACCAGCGCCGCTACCAGCGGCAAGAAGGTGATGATGGAAAGCAGGTTTTCCATTAGTGTGCCCCTCCGGCAAGCACGGCCCAGAACATCAGCACAGCAATACCGATGACCATGGCGAAGGCGTAGTGGAACAAATAGCCCGACTGGAACCGCCCGGCGATCCGCGTAAGCCGCGGAATAAGCCCAAGGGCAATGCCGTTGATCAGCCCATCAATTGTGCGACCATCCCCCTTCTGCCACAGGAAACGTCCAATGGCTTTGGCGGGGTTGACGAACAGCCAGTCGTAAAGCTCGTCGAAATACCACTTGTTGAGCAAAAAGCGGTAAAGATGCGGTTGCAGCGCGGCCAGTTTGCGCGGCACTGCCGGCGCGGCGATATAGAACACCCACGCCGTGGCAAGACCCAAGAGCATGGCGATGAAGGGCGCAACCTTGACCCAATTGGGGGCGTGGTGCGCATCATCGATCACTGTGTTGTCTGGCGCAAAGAACACAGCCCCCTTCGGTGCGGTCGCCGCGGCATGTTCGCCTTCGGCAGGTGCGGCGTGTTCGGTTGCAGCAGGTGCGGCGCCCTCGGCCATGACCACCTCTTCGTGGCTTTCGATGCCGAAGAAGGCCGTCATCTTGGCGTGATCGCCAAAGAAGCTGCCATACCAAAGCATACCGGCGAAGACCGCCCCCAGCGCCAGCACGCCAAGCGGCACGGTCATCGTCCACGGGCTTTCATGGGCATGTTCGTGCGCATGGGCGTCGCCACGCGGCTTGCCCCAGAAGGTCATGAACATCAGCCGCCAGCTGTAGAAGCTGGTGAAGCACGCGGCCACGACCAGCGACCAGAAGGCAAAGCCGTTGCCGCTGGCAAATGCGCTTTCGATGATCGCGTCCTTCGAGAGGAAGCCAGCGAAACCGATCGTGGTCAGCGGAATGCCGACACCGGTGATGGCCAAGGTGCCAATCAGCATCGCCCAGAAGGTCAGCGGCACTTTTTTGCGCAAACCGCCGTAATTGCGCATGTCCTGTTCGTGGTGCATCGCGGTAATCACCGAGCCCGCGCCAAGGAACAGCATGGCCTTGAAGAAGGCGTGCGTCAGCAGGTGGAACATGGCAACCGGGTAGGCCCCCACCCCTGCGGCGACAAACATGTAGCCCAGTTGCGAACAGGTCGAATAGGCGATGACACGCTTGATGTCGTTTTGCACAAGGCCCACGGTCGCCGCGAAGAACGCGGTGGCAGAGCCGACATAGACGATCATCATCTTGGCGTCGGGCGCATATTCCAGAAGCGGCGACATCCGCACCACAAGGAACACGCCCGCGGTAACCATCGTGGCGGCGTGGATCAGCGCGGAAACGGGCGTCGGGCCTTCCATCGCGTCAGGCAACCATGTGTGCAGGAAAAGCTGCGCCGATTTGCCCATGGCACCGATGAACAGCAACACGCCGATCAGGTTGGCTGCGTTCCAGTGGGTCCAGAGAAACCCGATTTCGGTTTCCGCCAACTGCGGTGCCGCGGCAAAGATCGTGTCCATATCGACCGAGCGGGTCAGGAAGAACAGCGCGAAAATGCCAAGCGAAAAGCCGAAGTCGCCAACCCGGTTGACCACGAAAGCCTTGATCGCGGCGGCGTTGGCCGAAGGTTTCTTGTAATAGAAACCGATCAGCAGATACGAGGCGACGCCCACGCCTTCCCAACCAAAGAACATCTGCACGAGGTTGTCGGCAGTAACCAGCGCCAGCATCGCGAAGGTGAAGAACGAAAGATACGCAAAGAAGCGCGCCATGTAGGGCTGATCTTCGTTCCAGTTGGCGTCATGGTCCATATAGCCCCATGAATAGAGGTGCACCAACGCCGAGACGGTCGTCACCACCACCAGCATGATCGCGGTCAGCCGGTCGATGCGAATAGACCACGCGGTCTGCAAATCGCCCGAACTGATGAAGTTCAGAATGTGAATGTGCTGCGTTTCATCGATCGGGCCAAGAAACACCACCCAGGATAGGATGAATGACAGGAACAAGAGCCCGGTGGTCAAAACCATCGCGCCTTTTTCGCCAATCACCCGCCAGCCAAAGCCGCCAATGATCGCGCCGACAAGCGGAGCAAAGAGAATAATCTGTTCCATTTGCTCTTATCCCTTCATCACGTTGACGTCTTCGACCTCGATCGAGCCGCGTGTGCGGAAGAACACCACTAGGATCGCAAGGCCGATCGCTGCCTCGGCAGCGGCGACGGTAAGAATGAACATCGTGAACACCTGCCCAACCAGATCGTTGAGGAAGGCCGAAAAAGCCACCAAGTTGATGTTCACCGCCAACAGCATCAGCTCGATCGACATCATGATGACGATCACGTTCTTGCGGTTCACGAAGATGCCGAAGATGCCGATCACGAATAGCGCGGCGGCAACGCCCAGGTAATGTGTCAGTCCGATCATTTTCGTCCCTCCGGGCGCGTGCCCGCTGTCATTCTTGTTCCGGTAGCGGCTTAAAGCCCCTGCCCCGGTTTTACGTCTTTCAGGCTCATTTGTTCGCCCGGCTTGCGGTAGATCTGCGTCAACGCATCTTGCCGCTTCACGTCCTTGCGGTGCCGCATCGTCAGCAGGATCGCGCCGATCATCGCCACCAGCAGGATCAGGCCGGCGGCCTGGAAGAGGTAGAGGTAGCGGTCATAGAGCAAGTTGCCCAAGGCCGCAGTGTTATGGACCCCTTCCGGAGTGGGCGACATACGCAGCGCCGCCGTGCCTTCGCTCGGCTCCCATGCACCAAAGGCCATGCCCAGTTGCAAAAGAATGATGACGCTTATCAGCAGGCCAAGCGGTGCATAGCGCGCCAATTCACCCTTCAATGTCTCGAAATCGACATCGAGCATCATCACCACGAACAGGAACAGCACCATCACCGCGCCGACGTAGACGATGACCAGCAGCATCGCCACGAACTCGGCACCCAAAAGCACAAACAGCCCCGCCCCCGAGAAGAAGGCAAGGATCAGCCAGAGCACCGAATGCACCGGGTTGCGCGACACCACCACCATAAAGCCCGACACCACCGCCGAGATGGCGAAGAGCCAGAAGGTAAAAGCGAACACCGTCATGCGTTATCCTCCGCTTCGCCAAAGACGCCTTGGGCAATCTCGAGCGCCTTGGTCATGGCGGGCAAGCCGCCGAACATGCTCATCTGAAAAATCACTTCCGCGATTTCGCGCTGCGTGGCACCGGCCTTGAGCGCGTGGCGTATGGTCAGCCGCAACTGCGGCTCGGCCATAGCGCCCTGCGCCGTGATCGCCCCGATGGTCACCAGAAGCCGTGTCTTGGCATCCAGCCCCTCGCGGTTGAACGTGCGGCCGAACCACATCTCCATCATGTCTTTCGACATCGTGGGGAACAGCTTTTCCATACCCCCGGGGGCAAAACCTTCCAGCCCGGGAAAGGCACGCGCCATTTCCTGGCCCTGCTCCATCATCGTCTTGAACAGCTTGGCGAATTCTTCGTTCATCTGTAGGGGGCGTCCATCTCGATGTTGCGCGCAAGCGCCACTTCCCAACGCGCGCCGTTGTCCAAGAGCTTGGCCTTGTCGTAGAACAGCTCTTCGCGCGTTTCGGTCGCATATTCGAAGTTCGGCCCTTCGACGATGGCATCAACCGGGCAAGCCTCTTGGCAGAAACCGCAGTAGATGCACTTGGACATGTCCAAGTCATAGCGCGTGGTGCGGCGCGAGCCGTCTTCGCGGGGCTCCGCGTCAATGGTGATCGCCTGCGCGGGGCAAATCGCTTCGCAAAGCTTGCAGGCAATGCAGCGCTCCTCGCCGTTGGGGTAACGGCGCAGCGCGTGCTCGCCCCGGAAACGGGGCGAAAGAGGCCCCTTTTCGTGCGGGTAGTTCAGCGTGTCCTTGGGAGCGAAGAAATACTTCATCCCCAGCCCGAAACCTTTGAACAGGTCAAAGAGCAGGAAGTATTTGGTCGCACTTACATAGTCGAATGCCATGATCCGCCCTTTCCTCAGCCGCCCACCGCAAAGCGTGCCCAAAAGCCGCCAAGCACTTCAAATTTTGCAAGAAACGCGATCAGTACGACCCAGCCAAGCGACAGGGGCAAGAACACTTTCCAACCGATACGCATCAGCTGGTCGTAGCGGTAACGAGGCACGATCGCCTTGACCACCGCGAAGAAGAAGAAGAACAGCCACATCTTGCCGACCATCCACCACCAGCCATCGGCGATGCCGGGAATGGGGCTAAGCCAGCCGCCAAAGAACAGAATCGAGATCAACCCGCACATCAGGAACATGGCGATGTATTCCGACGCCATGAACAGCAGGTAAGGCGTCGAGGAATATTCGATCATGAAACCTGCCACGAGTTCCGATTCCGCTTCGGCAAGGTCGAAGGGTGGCCGGTTGGTTTCGGCCAGCGCCGAGACGAAGAACAGGAACACCATCGGCAGGTGCGGCAGCCAGTACCAGTTGAAGAAGCCGTAGCTACCTTCCTGTGCGCGCACGATGTCGGACAGGTTCATCGACCCGGTCGAAAGGATCACGCCAATGATGATCAGACCCAGCGATACCTCGTAGGAAATCATCTGCGCCGCCGAGCGCAAGCTGGATAGGAACGGGTACTTCGAGTTCGAGGCCCAGCCGCCCATGATGATGCCGTAAACACCCATCGACGAGATCGCGAAGATGAACAGGACCGCCACGTTGATGTCGGCCATCACCCAGCCTTCGTCGAACGGCAGCACGACAAAGGCGAAGATCGCCAGACACATCGAAAGCAGGGGTGCGAGGAAATAGACAAACTTGTCAGCCCCCGCCGGGATCACGATTTCTTTGAAAACGTATTTGAATGCGTCTGCAAAGGATTGCAGCACACCCCACGGGCCAACCACGTTGGGACCCCGCCGCATTTGCACTGCGGCCCAGACCTTGCGGTCGTAATAGACCAGGAACACCAGCCCGATCATCACATAGGCAATCATTGCCAGACCTTGGAGCAAGATCAGGAGAAACGTTCCCAGCGGTGTTGCGAAAAATTCTACCATGTTTCGTCCCTCAGACCGTCGGTATTCCCTGATCCGCGCAATCGGCCACCGTCACTTCCGCATCGATGGTCCGCAAGCCGCGGGGCAGCGCGGGCGAGATGGTGTAGACCGCATCTGCCCGCCAGACGCCACCTGTTTCAGACACATTCGTGCGGACATGCCGCGCGAAACCATAACCACGGATCAGCGCATACTGCGCCGCCGCGCAGGTCGCATAGGCGACCACATCTTTTTCGCCATCCGCGCTGCCTGAGACGGCAACGCGAAAGTCTACCAGATCCCCCTCGAGCAGCAGTGTCTCGACCCCCGAATAGACGGGTCGCACTGCGGCATCGGGTGCAGCCACCTCTGCGCCGCACGCCGCCAGCCCGGCCAGAAGGCCGGTCAGCGACAGCGCGGGGGTGAGGCAGAAGCGCATGTTACTCGGCCGCCATCGGTTGTGCCTTGCGCGAGGCTGCAAGGGCTGAACATTCGGCCATCACGCTGCTGGCGCGGGCAATCGGGTTGGTCAGGTAGAAATCCTTGACCACAAGCCGGAAGTCGGCAGCCCCCGGATCGCGCAGCGCTAGCGCCGCCCAGTCGTTTTCCGCCACTTCGTCGATCTTGGCGAGGTGCGGATGAGCGGTGAAAAGCGCGCGGCGCAGGCCAGCAAGCGAATCCCACGGCTGCTTGGCACCAAGTTCGGCCGACAATGCGCGCAAGATCGCCCAGTTGTCGCGCGCAAGCCCCGGCGCGAAACCGGCGCGATTGGCCAATTGCGGCCGCCCTTCGGTGTTCACGAACAGCGCGTCTTCTTCGGTATAAGCAGCCGCCGGCAGAATGATGTCGGCGCGCGAAGCACCCCGGTCGCCATGGCTGCCCTGATAGATGACGAACGGGCCCTTGGCGATTTCCACCTCGTCAGCGCCGAGGTTGTAGATGACCTGCACACCCTTGGTCGCCTCGACCAGCCCGCCTTCGGCGGTGGCCCCCACGTCCATCGCACCCACGCGCGAAGCCGCGGTGTGCAGCACCAAAAGCTTGCCACCAAGCGCCTCGGTCAGTTTCATCGCATGTGCCAGAACCGCCTCACCGTCCGCCTCGTTCAAGGCACCCTGCCCGACGATCACCAACGCGCCTTCGGTGGGTTTGGCGCTGGCCGCAGCACGAACCAAGGCGGCACGGTCAGTGCCTGCGTGGCTGTAGGCGTAGGTCAGATCTGTTGCCTGCCCGATCAGGCTGACATTTGCACCACCCGCCCATGCCTTGCGGATGCGGGCGTTCAAAACCGGGCTTTCGTTGCGCGGGTCGGTGCCCACCAGCCAGATTTCTTTTGCCGCATCAATATCTTCGATGCGCGCGGTTCCGACATAGGCCGAACGGTTGCCGGCAGGCAGGCGGGCGCTATCGACACGGCACTCGACCGCGCCGCCCAAACCTTCGACAAGGTTCTTCAGCGCAAAGGCCGCCTCGGTCGGGGCCAGATCGCCCACGAGGCCCAGAACTTTCTTGCCCTTCATCGCCTTGGCGGCGGCGGCAAGCGCCTCGGCCCAAGTCGCTTTGCGCAGCTTGCCACCTTCACGCAGGTAGGGCGTGTCAAGCCGCTGGCGGCGCAGACCATCCCAGATGAAGCGGGTCTTGTCGGAAATCCATTCCTCGTTCACGCCGTCATGGTTGCGCGGCAAGATGCGCATGACTTCGCGGCCTTTCACATCCACCCGGATGTTGGCACCGAGGCCATCCATAACGTCGATCGATTCAACCTTCGTCAGTTCCCACGACCGCGCGGTGAAGGCATAGGGCTTCGAGGTCAGCGCGCCGACCGGGCAAAGGTCAATGATGTTGCCTTGCAGGTTCGAATCGAGCGTGAAGCCCAGATAGGTAGTGATTTCAGCATCTTCGCCGCGCCCGGTCTGACCCATTTGGGTGATACCCGCGACTTCGGACGTAAAGCGCACGCAGCGCGTGCACGAAATGCAGCGCGTCATGGCGGTAGAGACCAGCGGCCCAAGTTCCAGATCGGTCGAGGCGCGCTTGACCTCGCGCGAGCGGCTGAAATCGACGCCATAGGCCATCGCTTGGTCTTGCAGATCGCATTCGCCGCCCTGATCGCAGATCGGGCAGTCGAGCGGGTGGTTCAGCAGCAAGAACTCCATCACCCCTTCGCGCGCCCGCTTGACCATCGGCGTGTTGGTTTTCACCACTGCCGGTTCGCCGTTCGGGCCGGGGCGCAGGTCTTTCACCTGCATTGCGCAGCTTGCGGCGGGTTTGGGCGGGCCGCCCACCACTTCCACCAGGCACATGCGGCAGTTGCCCGCCACCGAAAGCCGTTCGTGATAGCAGAACCGCGGCACTTCGATGCCCGCAATCTCTGCCGCCTGAATCAGCGTCAGCGCCGGGTCAACCTCGACCTCGATATCGTCGATGATGAGTTTTCTGAGGTTCGCCATTGCTTTACTCCGCCGCCATCGCGCTCAAACGGCCCGCTTTGCGCGCCTTGATGCGGTCTTCGATCTCGTCCCGGAACTGCCGCACGAGGCCCTGAATGGGCCAAGCCGCCGCATCGCCGAGTGCGCAAATGGTGTGCCCCTCGACCTGTTTGGTCACGCTCAGCAGCATGTCGATTTCTTCCAACTCGGCCTCGCCGCGCACCAGACGATCCATCACCCGCATCATCCAGCCGGTGCCTTCGCGGCAGGGCGTGCACTGGCCGCAGCTTTCGTGCTTGTAGAACTTCGACAGCCGCCAGATTGCCTTGATGATGTCGGTCTGCTGATCCATCACGATGATCGCCGCGGTGCCAAGACCCGATTTCGCATCGCGCAGCCAATCGAAATCCATCAGCGCTTCGTCGCTTTGCGCGGCATTCAGCATCGGCACGGAAGAGCCGCCCGGAATGACCGCCTTGAGGTTCTTCCAGCCGCCGCGCACGCCGCCTGCGTGACGCTCTAGGATTTCCTTCAGCGGCGTCGACATCGCGTCTTCGACCACGCAGGGGTTGTTGACGTGCCCCGAGATCGCAAACAGCTTGGTGCCGGTGTTGTTGGGCCGACCGAAACCTGCAAACCAGCTTGCGCCGCGGCGCAGGATGGTGGGCACAACGGCGATGGATTCGACGTTGTTGACCGTCGAGGGGCAGCCATAAAGGCCCGAGGCGGCGGGGAACGGCGGCTTCATCCGCGGCATACCCTTTTTGCCCTCAAGGCTTTCGAGCATCGCGGTTTCTTCACCGCAGATATAGGCGCCCGCACCGTGGTGCAGATACAGATGGTAGTCATAGCCCGACCCGCAGGCGTTCTTGCCGATCAGCCCCGCGTCATAACATTCGTCAATTGCCGCCTGTAGCACTTCGCGTTCGCGAATATATTCGCCGCGGATATAGATGTAGCCCGCGCTTGCGCCCATTGCGAAACCGGCGATCAACGCGCCCTCGATCAGCGTATGCGGATCGTGCCGCATGATTTCGCGGTCTTTACAGGTGCCGGGCTCGGATTCGTCGGCGTTGATCACCAGATAGCTCGGACGGCCATCCGAAACTTTCGGCATGAACGACCACTTGAGCCCGGTCGGAAAGCCCGCGCCGCCGCGGCCGCGCAAACCCGATGCCTTGATCTGATCGACGATCCAGTCGCGCCCATTGGCCAGAATGGCCGCCGTGCCGTCCCAATGCCCGCGCTTTTTTGCGCCAGCCAGGCTACGGTCGCCCATTCCATAAAGGTTGGTAAAGATCCGATCCTGATCTTTCAGCATGTTCTGTCCCTCATTGCCCTGCGTGGCGTTGCCGCCACCAGATGCGTCCTGTCACGACCAGCGCCCAGATGAACGCGGCACCCGCAGCCAGATCAGCCAGCAGCACGTAGCGCAGGTTCCACTCGCCCCGCTCTGCCAACCATTGCACCACGATCCAACCCAAAGCGGCACAGGCGATGACAATCGCCACCAGACGCATCTGGCCTGCTTGTCCCTGCCATCTGCTGCCGCGCTGCATTACTCAGTGTCCTTGTAAACGTCGCCTTCTGCGACGCGCTTCGAAAACTCGGTTGCGCCGCCGGATGCCAGCGTCTTTGCCTGCTCGACCCAGCCATCGCGCTCGACGCGGCCCGCAAAGCCTTCGAGCTTGGCTTCCAGTTCCGCGATATCTTGCGGCCCCCATGCGGCGATCTGGGCATAGGTGCGGATGCCGTTGGCTTTCAACAGCTTTTCGAACTTTGGCCCAATACCTTTGATCGCCTTCAGATCATCGGCTTTGCCCTTGCCCTTGCGCCGAGCCGCCGCCGCGGGCTTTTCCGCAGCTTCGGGTTTCGCGGCCGCTTCGGCTTGCGCCGCAGCACGGGCGCGCTTCGCGGCGCGGCGCGCGGCACGGCGTGCGGCCTCTTCCTCTTCGGCGGCAGCGGGTGCAACGGGCGCGGCTGGCGCAGATTTTGCCTCAGCGGGCGCTACTGCGGCGGGCGCAGTCGGCGCGGCTGGCTTGGGCGCAGCGGGTGCTGCCTGCGCGGGCGCCGCGGGCTTGGGCGCAGCGGGCGCTGCTTGCGCGGGCGCTACCGGTTTAGGCGCAGACGGCGCTGATGCGGTCGGTGCTTTCGTCGCCGCGCCGCTTGGTGCGGCCGTCGCGGCCGGTCGGGCCGGTGCTGCGGGTTTTGCATCCGATGCCGCCTCAGAGCGGCCACAGAATGCCCAGACAAGAAACGCCCCGAACAGCCCAAAGGTTATCAGCCCGAGGAACACCGCGGTAGCCAGCCCAGAATGGGAAATCGTCAGCCTGATGACGGCCACGACCACACCGGCCGCCGCCCCGCCAATCCAGCAATTTCTCGTGCAAGCGTTCATCTGTTCCTCACTCTGGCCCTTGGCCCTGTTGCTCGTTAATCCTTGTCGTAAAGCCCTTCCTTGCGCGCCCGTTCCGCAAATTCCGTTTCGGCACCCGTGGCCAACAGCTTGGCCTGCTCGACCCAGCCATCGCGGCTGGCGCGGCCCTTGAAACCTTCCAGATTGTCATCGACCCAAGCGAGTTCAGACGCGCTCCAGTCAGCGATCTGGTCATAGTGGAAGAAGCCGAGGCGATTCAGCATCTCCTCCAACTTCGGCCCGACGCCCTTGATCAGCTTGAGATCGTCCGCCTTGCCACCGCGCGCCACGGCAAGCGCCGCGGGCTTGGCCGGAACCGCAGCAGCCTCTGCCGCGGCGGGGGCCGCCGCCTTGGCGGGCTTGGCTGCGGGCTTGGCCTTGCCAAGCCACGGCGTCAGCACGGGCACTTCGCTGCCGTCGATGCGCTTGATCGTATCGCCTTGCTTCAGCGCCAAGGTGACGGTGGCGTTATGCGCGGGCTTGCCTGCGGCGGCATCCGTCAGGCTGGTCAGGCCCGAAGCGGGTTCAGCGGCGTAGCGACCCGTTTGCGAGCCGGGCTGCGGCACACGGCCCGCCGCGAGTTCGTCGAGGATCTTTGCAAAGCTCTCGGCGGTCAGATCTTCGTAGTAGTCCTTGCCAATCTGCGCCATCGGCGCGTTGGAACAGGCACCAAGACATTCGACCTCTTCCCACGAAAACTTGCCATCCGCCGAAAGCGTATGCGGGGTTTTCGCGATCTTTTCCTGACACACCTTGAACAGCGTTTCAGCGCCGCAGATCATGCAGCTTGTGGTGCCGCAGATCTGGATATGCGCTACCGATCCAACGGGTTGCAGTTGGAACATGAAATAGAAGGTCGCCACCTCCAGCGCCCGGATGTAGGGCATGCCCAGCATGTCGGCCACGGCTTCGATGGCGGGCTTGGTCAACCAGCCTTCCTGTTCCTGCGCGCGCCACAATAGCGGGATGATCGCACTGGCCTGACGGCCCTCAGGGTATTTCGTTACCTGTGCTTCGGCCCAAGCGAGGTTCGCGGGCGTGAAGGCAAAACTTTCCGGTTGCTCGGCGTGAAGGCGGCGTAGCATTAGCGGTCAACCTCTCCGAAAACGATGTCGAGCGAGCCGATAATCGCGGTGATGTCGGCCAGCAAATGGCCCTTGGCCAGATTATTCATGGATTGCAGGTGCGCATATCCCGGTGCGCGGACCTTGACGCGATAAGGCTTGTTGGTGCCATCGGCCACCAGATAAACGCCCAGTTCGCCCTTCGGTGCCTCGATTGACGCATAGACCTCGCCGGCGGGCACATGGAAGCCTTCGGTGTAAAGCTTGAAGTGGTGGATCAGGCTTTCCATGCTGGTCTTCATGTCGGCGCGTTTTGGCGGGGTCAACTTGCCGCGCGCCAGCACATCACCCGGCTCGGCGCGCAATTTCTTGATCGCCTGAAGAATGATCGAGGTGGACTGGCGCATCTCTTCCATGCGGCAGAGATAGCGGTCGTAGCAATCGCCGTTTTTGCCCACGGGTACCTGAAACTCGAACTCGTCGTAGCATTCATAGGGCTGCGAGCGGCGCAAATCCCAAGCAAAGCCAGAGCCGCGCACCATCACGCCGGTATAGCCCCAGTCCTGAATGTCTTGCTCGGTAACCAGACCCACATCGACGTTGCGCTGCTTGAAGATGCGGTTGTCGGTCAGAAGCCCGTCGATATCCTTTATCATCGAAAGGAACCGCGGGGCCCAAGCCTCTAGGTCATCTAGGAAGTCGGGCGTTACGTCCTGATGCACGCCGCCGGGGCGGAAATAGGCCATGTGCATACGCGCGCCGCTGGCGCGTTCGCAAAAGTTCATCAGCTGTTCGCGGTGATCGTAAAGCCAAAGCTGCGGCGTCAGCGCGCCAATGTCGCCCGCTTGGCTGCCGACGTTCAGCAAGTGGTTGAGAATACGACCCATCTCGGAAAAGAGCACGCGCAGAAGGCTGGCACGACGGGGGATCTCAACGCCCGTAAGACGCTCGATCGCCAGACACCAGACATGCTCTTGGTTGATCGGTGCGGTATAGTCGAACCGGTCGAAATAAGGCAGGTTTTGCAGATAGGTGCGGCTTTCCATCAGCTTTTCGGTGCCGCGATGCAGCAAGCCGATATGTGGGTCGGCGCGTTCAATCACCTCGCCGTCAAGCTCCAGAACCATGCGCAACACACCGTGCGCCGCAGGGTGCTGCGGCCCGAAGTTGATGTTGAAGTTGCGGATCTTCTGCTCGCCGGTCAGGGCATCGTCAAAGCTCGCGTCCATCTCTTCCACCTTCATCCATTTCGCCAAAGCGACCCCAGCGAGGCCACCCTGTCTCAGGCTTTCTTTTCGTCACCGGGAAGCACGTATTCAGCCCCTTCCCAGGGGCTGAGAAAATCGAATTGCCGATAGTCTTGCGGCAGCTTGATCGGCTCGTACACAACCCGCTTGAGCGCCTCGTCGTAGCGCACCTCGACATAGCCAGAGGTGGGGAAATCCTTGCGCAGCGGGTGGCCTGAAAAACCGTAGTCCGTCAGGATGCGGCGCAGGTCTGGATGGCCCGAGAACAGGATGCCGAACATGTCGAACACCTCGCGCTCGTACCAGCTTGCGCCGGGGAACACGCCGGTAATGGTATCCACCGGGTCGTCTTCGCGCAGGCTCAGTTTCACCCGGATGCGCTGATTCTGATACATCGACAGCAGATGGTAGACGACATCAAACCGCGCGGCACGGGTGGGCCAATCGACCGCCGTGATATCCGTGAGCGTCGAGAATCGGCAGGCCGAGTCGTTCCGCAGAAACTCGATGAACCCGGCAATGCCGCTGGGCGTGACGGTGACGGTCAACTCGCCGTTGACCACTGCGGTCGCAAGCACTTCGTTGGGCCGACGCGCCGCGATATGGGCGGCAAGTTCTTTCAGGGCTTCGGGCATCTTTCTCTCTCCTCAGCGCACGAGCGTGCCGGTGCGCCGAATCCGGCGCTGCAATTGCAGAACCGCATAAAGCAAAGCCTCTGCCGAGGGCGGGCAGCCCGGCACATAAATGTCGACCGGCACGATCCGGTCGCAGCCGCGCACCACCGAATAGCTGTAGTGGTAATAGCCGCCGCCATTGGCGCAGGTGCCCATCGAGATCACATAGCGTGGCTCTGGCATCTGGTCGTAGACCTTGCGCATGGCCGGGGCCATCTTGTTGGTCAGCGTGCCCGCAACGATCATCACGTCCGCCTGACGCGGAGAGGCGCGGGGCGCGAAACCGTAGCGTTCCGCATCATACCGGGGCATCGAGACGTGCATCATTTCGATCGCGCAGCAGGCCAGACCGAAGGTCATCCAGTGCAGCGATCCGTTGCGCGACCAAGCGATGATATCCTCGACCGAGGTCAGCACAAAGCCCTTGTCCTGCAACTCGTCGTTCAGCGCGGCGGTGGCAGCGTCCATCGCCGGCGCGGTACTTTCGGGATTCGCGATCACGCCCATTCCAGCGCCCCCTTCTTCCATTCATAGGCAAAGCCCACGGTCAGCACACCGAGGAACACCATCATAGACCAAAAGGCCACGTCTGACAGCGAACCAAATGCGACAGCCCAAGGGAACAGGAACGCAACCTCGAGGTCGAAGATGATGAACAGAATCGACACAAGGTAGAAGCGAACGTCGAACTTCATCCTCGCGTCGTCCATGGCGTTGAAGCCGCATTCATACGCCGACACCTTTTCAGGGTCTGGGTTGAACACAGCAATAAAAGCCGCCGCCGCGATCAGCACAATGCCAAGCGCAAACGACATGAACAGAAAGATGATGATTGGAAGGTATTCTCGCAGCAGGTCGTCCACGGGTGGCTCCCTCGTTGCGCAAGTCAACTTTGCGCGGGTTCCGGCTGAGCGTGGTTTAGCCGGGTGGCCTGCCGTGGTCAACCGAACGCGGTAACGAAAACGTCGCTTTCCAGAAGATGTGCTTTTCGCCGTTGCTGCGGCGCGGCGGCGCTGTGCCTGTGCCGATCAGCGCGCCCAAGCGGGTTTGCGCTTTTCGAAAAAGGCGGCAATGCCTTCGGCCGCTTCCGGGCTTTCCCACCGTGCAACAAGCCCTGCAATTGAGGCTTCTATGGTATCTGCGTCGATCTTTGGGCCTAGCGCGCGGGTCTGCGCCTTTGCCGTAGCGACCGCGCCGGGGGCACAGGCAAGGTAGGGCACGACTTCGGCTTCGACCGCGGAATCAAGCTCCTGCGGCGCAACGACGCGGGCGACGAGATTGAGTCGCATTGCCTCATCCGCGTCGAACAGGCGCGATGACATGAAAACCCGGCGCGCCATCGATTCCCCCATGCGGGCAAGCACATAGGGCCCGATGGTCGCGGGAATCAGCCCAAGCCGCGTTTCGGTCAGCCCAAAGCGGGCTCCAGACGCCGCTATCGCCACGTCACAAACCGACATCATGCCGATACCGCCACCGAAGGCATTGCCGTGCACGCGCCCGATGACCGGCTTCGGGCAGGTGTTGAGCGCACTCAGCATGGCGGCCAAGCTGTGCGCCGCGGCGGCACGAGTGGCCGCATCGGCACCGATTTGCGCCTGCATCCATGCAAGATCCCCGCCCGCGCAGAAGCTGGCACCTTCGGCGGCCAACACCACCGCACGCACTGCGGGGTCGGCACCAAGGCTCGTCGCGGCCTCCGTCAACTCGGCAATCATCGTGGCGCTCAGTGCGTTGTGCTTATCGGCGCGCGCAAGCCACAGCGTTGCTACGCCGCGTGCATCCGTTTCGATCTTGATCGTTTCGTACATGGTTCGCCCCGCATGGTTCAAATACCGCGGGCCCTTTGCCCGCCCTGCCTGTCTGGGCCCGCGCCCTACGCTCTTATCCCGCGCGCAAATGCGGCCGCCTTGGCCAGCACCGCCGCATCAAGCCCCGTCACATAGCCCAATTCTTCCAACCGCGCCGCCACAAGCTCAGTTGCCACATTGCCCGCAGCCCCCGGCGCATAGGGGCAGCCGCCAAGCCCACCCACAGCCGCGTCGAACACCCTCAGCCCGCGCGCAAGCGATGCCTCGATATTGGCAAGCGCCCGGCCCTTGGTGTCGTGGTAATGCCCTGCCAGTCGCTTAGCCGGCATCTCGCCCAGCGCCCCGGCCAGCATCGCATCAATGGTTTCGGGCCGCCCCTGCCCGATCGTGTCGCCAAGGCTGACCTCGTAACACCCCAAATCGCGCAATGCCGCCACCACCCGCGCCACCGCGGCAGGTGGCGTTGGCCCGTCAAATGGACAATCGGTTACCACCGAGACATAGCCGCGCAACGGCACCCCATCGGCGCGCGCCGCCGCTGCAACCGGGGCGAACCGCTCGAGGCTTTCGGCGATGCTGCAATTGAGGTTTGCGCGGCTGAACCCTTCAGAAGCCGCGGCAAAGATCGCCACCTCGTCCGCCTTTGCGGCACGCGCGCCCTCGTAACCCTTCAGGTTGGGTGTCAGTGCCGCATAGCGCACCCCCGGCGCACGCCGGATGCGTGCCAGCACATCGGCGGCATCGGCCAGTTGCGGCACCCATTTGGGGGAAACGAAACTCGTCACCTCGATCCGCCGAAACCCGGCGCGGCTTAGCAGATCGACCAACGCCACCTTGTCGGCGGTCGCGATCATGCGCTTTTCGTTCTGCAAGCCGTCGCGCGGCCCCATTTCAAAGATTTCGACGCCTTCAGCCATTTTTCGGCTCGGGCGCGGGGTAGAAATCGCGGGTGTAGATCTGGCTCACACCGTCGCGCGCCAAGGCGCGGCCAAAAGCGGGGCGCGCTGCCAGCCGCGCCAGCCAGCTGCGCAGCTGGGGCAGACTGTCAAGCTGCACGAATCGCGCGCCGATCAACGCACCATAGCTGACCGAGATATCGACCGCCGAAAAGCCCGAGGGAAGGATGTATTCGGCGCTAAGGCCGCGCTCTACCACCTCGAGCGTTTTCAGCAACCGCGCCGCCTCCAGCCGCATCACCGTTGGGCTGCGCATCCAGTCTTCGCGCAAGACCACATGCTGCTGGGTCAGGTTCGCCACATGCACGGCAATGGTTTCAGCAAAATGCAGCCATTCCAGCCAGTCGGGCCGCTCGGCAGGCGCGCCCTGCAACGCCCCCCGCGTTTCGCAAAGATATTGCGTGATTGCGCCGCTTTCAAACAACGCGCGACCGTCGATTTCAAGCGCCGGCACCCGGCCTGCGGGCGACAGCGCCAGATAGTCGGCACCGCGCAGCGATTTGTCGAAGAACGAGTGTTCGACGACCTCATAGCTCAGCCCCAGTTCTTCCAGCAGCCAGAGGATGCGAAAGCTGCGCGATTGCGGCACATGGTGCAGACGGATCATTCTTCCACCTCCAGCCGGATCAGCGCCGCCCCCGCCTCGACCTGCGCGCCGGGGGCGCAGAGCACCTCGGCCACGCGGCCTGCACGAGCGGCCAGCAAAGTGTGCTCCATCTTCATCGCTTCGAGAATGGCCAACCGCTCGCCTGCGGCCACCTCTTGCCCCGCCGCCACGAACACCGCCTTGACGAGCCCCGGCATCGGCGCCAGCGTCAGCCCGCCCCCGCCCGAAACCTCGGCCACCCGCGCCAGCGGATCGACCGCGTTGAAATGATAGGCGCGCCCCGCAAAAATGCTTATCGCGCCACCTTGCGTTACGACCCGCGCCCCGAGTTTGGCCCCATCGACCCACCAGCCATCGGCTTTCAACACACAATCATGCGCGCTGCCGTCAAGTTCGACACGCATCCTGTCGGGCGCCTCGACGATCAGCGCGGCCATGTGACCTTCCAACAGCACCGCGCGGCGCAGCGGCGACCAGAGCGTAAAGCCCCCCATCGCCCCCGCACCCTCTGCCAGCCCCGCCGCAGCAATGGCCGCCAGCGCCACCACAGCGCCCGGCACAGCAGGCTCTGCCACCAGCGCGGCAAGTTCGCGGGCAATCAGCCCGGTATCCACATCGCCCGCACGAAAGCCCGCGTGCCGCGCGAGTGCGGCGAGAAAATCGAGGTTGGTCACCGACCCCGCCACCTCGGTCGCACCAAGCGCGCGTGCCAACTGCGCCAGTGCCACCGCACGGGTTGGCCCATGCACGGTGAGCTTGGCGATCATCGGGTCATACCACGGGCTAATGGTATCACCCGCGCGCACGCCCGTGTCGGTTCGTGCTGCGGGCGGAAAGACCAGATGCGTCAGCGTGCCGGTAGCGGGCAAAAAACCCGCCGGGACATCCTCGGCATAAAGGCGCGCTTCAAAGGCGTGGCCATTGATGTGCAGGTCTTCCTGCCGCGCGGGCAGCGCCTCGCCCGCGGCCACGCGCAACTGCCACTCAACCAGATCGACGCCGGTTATGGCTTCGGTCACCGGGTGCTCTACCTGCAAGCGCGTGTTCATCTCCATGAACCAAAAGCGGTCGGGGCGCAGCCCTTCCGAGGCATCGACGATAAACTCCACCGTGCCCGCGCCCGCATAGCCGATCGCCTCGGCGGCGCGCACCGCCGCCTGCCCCATAGCGGCACGCATCTGGGGCGTCATGCCGGGGGCCGGGGCCTCTTCGATCACCTTTTGGTGGCGGCGCTGCAAGGAACAATCGCGCTCGAACAGATGCACCGCGCGGGTGCCATCGCCGAATACCTGCACCTCGATATGGCGCGGCTTTTCGACGTATTTCTCGATCAGCACGGCCTTGTTGCCAAAGGCGGTTGCAGCTTCGCTCTCGGCGCTCGCCAAGGCTTCGGCAAAGCCCGCCGCGGTTTCAACGCGCCGCATCCCCTTGCCGCCGCCCCCCGCGACCGCCTTGATCAGGACGGGATAGCCGATCTTGGCAGCCTCGGCGGCAAGCATTGCAGGGTCTTGCCCCGCGCCGTGATAGCCCGGCACCACCGGCACCCCCGCCTTGGTCATCAACCGCTTGGCGGCATCCTTAAGCCCCATCGCCCGGATCGCATCGCCCGAAGGGCCAATGAACACCAACCCCGCCGCCTGCACCGCATCGACGAAATCGGGGTTTTCAGACAAGAACCCATAGCCCGGATGAATGGCCTGCGCCCCAGTAGCCTGCGCCGCCGCGATGATCGCATCGCCGCGCAGATAGCTGTCGCGCGGCGCGGGGCCGCCGATATGCACTGCTTCGTCAGCCATCGCCACATGCCGCGCGCCCCGGTCTGCATCCGAATACACCGCAACCGTCGCCACGCCCATCCGCCGCGCCGTGTCGATTACCCGGCATGCGATTTCGCCGCGATTGGCGATCAGGATCTTACTGAACATTCCTTGTCCCTTCGTCTCGCAAAGCCGGGGGGCCCGCCCCCCGGCCCCCCCGGGATATTTGTACTGAAGCATCTGATCTGCTTCAGAAAGAAATATCCCCGCCGGAGGCTATATTCTACATCCTGAACAGGCCAAATCGCGTGGGTTCGATCGGTGCGTTCAGCGCGGCTGACAGGCTTAGGCCCAGCACCTCGCGGCTTTTGCGCGGGTCGATGATGCCGTCATCCCATAGCCGGGCCGACGCATATAGCGGGTGGCTTTGCGCCTCGAACATCTCGACCGTGGGGCGCTTGAAGGCGGCCTCTTCCTCAGCCGACCAAGTGCCCCCTGCCCGCTCGATCCCATCGCGCTTCACGGTCGCCAGCACCCCCGCCGCCTGTTCGCCACCCATCACGGATATGCGGGCATTGGGCCATGTCCAAAGGAACCGGGGCGAATAGGCGCGCCCGGCCATGCCGTAGTTGCCTGCGCCAAAGCTGCCGCCGATAAGCATGGTGATTTTCGGCACATTGGTGGTGGCCACGGCCGTGACCATTTTTGCGCCGTGCCGCGCGATGCCCTCGTTCTCGTATTTGCGCCCGACCATGAAGCCGGTGATGTTTTGGAGGAAAACCAAGGGCGTGCCGCGCTGGCTGCAAAGCTCCACAAAATGCGCGCCCTTCACGGCGGCTTCGGAAAACAGCACGCCGTTGTTGGCAATGATCCCCACCGGGCAGCCCTGCACATGCGCGAACCCGGTAACCAGCGTTTCGCCAAAGCGCGGTTTGAACTCGTCAAAGCGGCTGCCATCGACCAACCGCGCGATCACTTCGCGAATGTCATAGGGTGTGCGCAAATCGGCGGGCACCAGCCCAAGGATTTCCTCTGGGTCATAGGCCGGGTCTTCGGGCGCTTGCCAGACCACGGTCTGCGGCTTGCGCCGGTTGAGGTGGCTGACCGCGCGGCGGGCGAGCGCCAGCGCGTGGCCATCATCCTCGGCCAGATAGTCGGCCACGCCCGAAAGCCGCGTGTGCACATCGCCGCCGCCAAGGTCTTCGGCCGAGACAACCTCACCCGTCGCCGCCTTCACCAAGGGCGGCCCGGCCAGAAAGATCGTGCCCTGATCCTTGACGATGATCGTTACATCAGACATCGCGGGCACATAGGCCCCACCCGCCGTGCAAGAGCCCATCACCACCGCGATCTGCGGGATGCCCTTGGCAGACATGCGGGCCTGATTGTAGAAAATGCGGCCAAAATGATCGCGGTCGGGAAAGACCTCATCCTGATTGGGCAGGTTGGCCCCGCCGCTATCGACAAGATAGATGCAGGGCAAATTGCATTCCTCGGCGATTTCCTGCGCGCGCAGGTGCTTTTTCACGGTCATCGGGTAATAGGTGCCGCCTTTGACGGTGGCATCGTTGGCCAACACCATCACCTCGGCCCCATGCACCCGGCCCACGCCCGCGATCAGCCCCGCACCGGGGGCCGCACCGTCATACATCCCATGCGCGGCGGTCGCGCCGATTTCCAGAAACGGCGCGCCGGGGTCAAGCAAGCCTGCGACCCTCTCGCGCGGGGCCATTTTTCCTCGTGCAGTATGGCGCGCGACCGCCTTTTCGCCGCCCCCGGCGGCAGCAAGGGCGGCAGCCTCGGCCACCTGTTCCAGCGCGGCCAGATGCGCGGCACGATTGGCGCGGAAGCCATCGGAGGTAGGCAGGGCGGTGGTGTTCAGGCGCATGGCACAGCATCCAGTTGGGGGCGAGACGAGAAACCGAAGAACGCGGTCGTGCCGCAAGGGCGGATCAGACGCCGCCGCGCAACACCGCGCACCGCCAGCCTGGGCATCCAGATATCTGTCATGACAACGCCCTTCGCCCGGATAGCGATTGCAAGCCTGCACCACGGGCGCATCCGGCTTGGCACCGGTTCAAGGTGTTCGCGCAGCACGGCCTTTGCCATCTTAGCCCCCCACCAACTCCCGCCCGATCAGCATCCGCCGGATTTCGCTGGTGCCCGCGCCGATCTCCATCAGCTTGGCATCACGGAATAGGCGGCTGACGACCGAGTCGTTCAAGAACCCTGCCCCGCCCAGCGCCTGCACCGCCTGATGCGCCTGCACCATCGCTTGTTCAGAGGCATAAAGCACCGCCCCCGCCGCGTCTTCACGCGTGACCTTGCCAGCATCGCAGGCGCGGGCGACCTCGTAAACGTAGGCGCGGGCAGTGTTCATGGCCACATACATATCGGCGATCTTGGCCTGCATCAGTTGGAAATGCCCGATCGGCTTGCCAAACTGCTGGCGTTTGCGCGCATAGGGCACCACCTCGTCAAGACAGGCGGCCATGATGCCAAGCCCGATGCCCGAAAGCACCAACCGCTCGTAATCCAGCCCCGACATCAGCACCCGCACACCCTTGCCCTCGACCCCTAGCACGTTTTCGAACGGCACTTCGCAGTCGTCAAAGAATAATTGCCCGGTGTCAGACCCACGCATCCCAAGCTTGTCGAAATGGTGCGAGGTGGAAAAGCCCTTGAAGCCGCGCTCGACGATAAAGGCGCTGATGCCCTTGCTGCCAGCTTCGGGATCGGTCTTGGCATAAACCACCAGCACGTCGGCGGTGGGACCATTGGTGATCCAGTATTTATGACCGTTGAGCACATAGTAGCCGTTGCGCTTTTCAGCCCGCAGCTTCATGCCGACCACGTCCGACCCGGCCCCAGTCTCGCTCATCGCCATGGCACCGACCGTTTCGCCCGAAATCAGGCCGGGCAGATACTTGCGCTTTTGCTCATCAGTGGCGTTGATCTTGAGCTGATTGACGCAAAGGTTCGAATGCGCACCATAGGAAAGGCTGATCGAGGCCGATGCGCGGGCGATTTCTTCGGTGGCGACCACATGGGCCAGATACCCCATGCCCGCGCCGCCGTATTCCTCGGGCACAGTCACTCCAAGCAGCCCCAACTCACCCATTTCGCGCCACAGCTCGGGCGGGAAGGTATTGGTGCGGTCCACCTCGGCGGCAATCGGCACTAGCCGCGCCTGCGCCCAAGACTGAACCATCTCGCGCAACGCATTCACATCTTCGCCCAGATCGAAGGCCATGCCGCCGGTGAACATCCCCCCGTTCCTCCCCTTTATTGAACGTGTGTTCAATTTATGCGCTTTAGGGCGGCCCCACGTCAAGAGGGGCAATCCACACAGGCCGAAAGAGGCGCGCGGCCGCACCCGTGCACGCCGCGCTCGGGTGTTGCTGCGGCCTCTCAACCCGCCGTCGCGGCAGCGCGGTGGGTGGCGGCAAGCACAGGCGCAAGGCGCGCGGAAAGGGCCGCATCGGGGGCAGCACCAAGGCCGCTGCGCAATGCATCACCCAAGGCGGCGGCGTTAGCGGCAAGGGCGTTGTCCGCGAAAGCATCGGCAAGCAAGGATTGTACAGCAGCGCGCCGCCTTTCGCCGCGCCAAAGCAGGCGGGCAAAACCTGCGGCCTCGGCGCGGCGCGCGTTGAACAATTGCTCCAACTGCTGCGGCAGCGCCACCACCGGCAGCCCCGCCAATGCCGCCAAGCTGAGCATACCATGCTGGCCTGCACAGAGCACCAAACGCGCGCGCCGCGCGATTTCGGCGGGCGCCAAGGGGGCCGCCGCAAGCTCCATGCCAGAGGCCGCCAGCCGCGCCAGCACCTCGGGCGGCGCGGCGGGAAGATAGCCATATCGCGGCAACCGAACCGCAGTCAGGGCTTCAACCAGTTCCGGGTCGGCCAGTTCGGATGTGGAAAGATAGACGAAAACCGCATCGCCACCGCGCGCCATAGGCACCGCGCCGCCGGTTTCGGGCGTGTGCAGGCTATTTTCGGGGCGTGCCGCGGCGTAGGGATCGAACAGCGCAAAACTGCGCACCAGCACATGATCGGCGGCATAAAGGGCCGCAAGATGCGAAAGCGGCGCAATGCCCTCTGCCGCGGCAACGCTGTTGAGCAGCGCAAGCGTTTCCGCCTCGGGCTGTACGACGTGGTCGAAATCGGGCAAGAGCTGCGGCAGGGGCGATAGCGTGGCGGGGGGCAACCCGTAGCCGGTGCCGGTGGCCAGCGTGACGATCTGCCAACCCTCTGCCTGCAAACCCCGCGCCGCAAGCAGCGCCAGCGGCGCGTAATCGGCCACCAGCAACGAAATATCCGCATCGACGATCAACTTGCGCCAAAACGCCAGCCCGCGGCGCACAGCATCGGCGCGCGCCAGACCGCACGCAGCAAGGTAATCGGCCCAACTGGCGTTGCCTGCGCGCATCGGGTCGGCGCGCGCCTCGGGCGTATAGCGCAGCGCGGGGGCCCGAACGACCTCTGCGCCCATCGCTGCAAGCTCGTTCGCATAGCGCAGGCTGGGCAGAGCCGCCCATAGCCGCAGCCCCGGCCCAAGCGCGCGCGCGGTTGCGGCAAGCGTGCTGACATGCCCGCGCCCTGCCCCCATTTCGCAGGCCAGCAGCACGCCCGGCGTCATTGCGCGGGTTTCATGGCGATGCGGCAACTGCCGTTATAGGCCGCCGCAGCCACCATCATCATCCGAGTCATAATCGTTTGCGGCGGATACGAAAGTGCTGCCGCAACTATCGCCTGCGACCCAAGTTGCGCTGCCGTTGATCTGTGCGCGCGCCCAGTTGATCGCCTTTTCCGCATCGAACACGATCGAACGGGTCAGGCCACGCTCGCCAATGCGGAACATCTCTTGCTGACCGTTGATTTCGATCATCAAGGTGGGCACGTAGGTATCGCCGTCCAGCACCGAACAGCGCGAAACCGTCGCCGCCTCGGCGCCAAGCGTAGTGGCGATCAGAACACCGCCGATCAGAATGCTGCGATGCAGAATAGTGGTGGCCATTGCCATGGCGAACCCTTTCGCATGGGGCTTGCCGACGCCCAACAAGCGTGCGACAATTTGCCCTATTACACACAGAAAGCTGCATCAAGAGCACCACCATTGGCTGCGCCTGTCAAGCGATCTCGCGCGGCGCGGTGCGAGTTTCGCGGCCTTGGCAGCCGCAGCTGCGTTCTGTCGGCCGAGATACCGTGCGCCGCCTTGCCATTGCCGCCCATGCGGCTTCCGGATGGATCACGACGATGCTCGAAAGCCGCATCACCCAGCCCCCCGGTCGTCGCAAGCCGATGGTGCTGGCAGTTTTCAGCTATCGCCACGACGCGCATCTCGTGCCCGGGATGCTGGCCAACATCGCGCCCTTCACGCATGGCTATATCGGCTGGGACGACCGCGCCACGCGCGAGGCGCTGAGTTCCGAGCCGGAACGGCGCAACCGGCTTTTGGCCGAGGCGCGGCGCATGGGCGCAGACTGGGTGCTAGCGATAGACCCAGACGAGCGGTTTGAAGACCAGTTGGCGGCGCGGATGCCCGAAATGCTGGCGGCGGGCGCAGGCAACTTGTGGCATTTCGTTCTGCGCGAAATGTTCTCGCCCTCGGCCTACCGCGCAGACGGCGTGTGGGGTGCCAAGACGCTGCTGCGGCTGATGCCCATAGCTGCGGTGTGCAAGGAACTTGCGGTGCCGCTACATGCTGCTTGGGTAGCCGATGGCAACGGCTTCTCGCATCGCCAAAGCCGCATCAACCTTTACCACCTGCGCATGGCTACGCCTGAACGGCGCGCCGCGCGCCGCGCGCTGTATTCTGCCGCCGACCCAGAACGCCGGTTTCAGCGCCTTGGCTACGACTATCTGGATGACGAGCGTGGCATGGTGCTGCACCCTATTCCAAACGGGCGCGGCTATAGCCCGCCATTCACCGAAGACCACGGACTTTGGGCACCCGCGCCCGATGCCGTTGGCCCCGCGCGCCCCGACCCGATGGAGGCGCGGCTGACCTATGTTGCGCAATCGGCGGCGAAGGCAGGGCATGCCGCCGCACTTGTCGTGATGCGCGAGCTTTGCGCCGCAAGCCCCGCCGACGCCGACTTGCCGCATGTGGCCGCATCGCTGGCGCTGCAATCGGGGCATTTGGTTGAAGCAGAGGCCACCGCAAACGCGCTTTTGGCCCGCGATGGCACCGATCTGCACGCGCGCGCGCTGCGGGCGCGCGCTAGGTTGCAGCTGGGCCAGAAGCAGGCCGCGGCATCCGATATTGCGGTGCTGGAGCATGCACAGCCGGGCAGCCCGCTGGTCGCAGCACTCGCCGCAGAACGGGACCGCGATCTGGCAGATTTCTGCGCCCCCAGCGCGGTTTGGCGGCGCTGGGCGGGCGGTACGGCGCACTGCCTCGAGGGCGCGGGCGTTGCGCACGCTGACATGGCGGTGGTGGTGCTGGGCCTTGGTGCGCCGCCTGAATTGGCCGAGGCGGTAGCCTCGTTACTGGCGCAGGAGGTCGCGGGCGAGATTGTGGTGGTCAATTCGGGCGGCGGCGCGCCCGAGGCGGTGCTGGCCGCGTATCTGGACCGTATCCGGCTGATTGCCATCGATGCACCGCTGCGTGTAGGTGCCGCGCGCAACATCGGTATCGACGCCTCGCGTGCGCCGCTGATCGCGTTTCTGGCCGCCGACTGCCTTGCCGCACCGGGCTGGATTTCGGGGCGGCTGGCGCGGCACCGGGCGGGGGCCGCGATGGTATCGACCCCGGTTCTGCCGATACCCGACGCGAGATTGGTGGCGCGCGCCGCGAGCTTGCTGAAATACTGGGTGCGCAACCCCGCCACAGCCGAAGCCGATATTTCGCATTTCGGCCGATCTTACGCGCGCTGGATCTTTGACGAGGTGGGGCCGTTTCCGCCGGGGTTGCGGGTTTCCGAAGACGGCGCGCTGAACCTGTTGGCGGATCGGCTGGCGCAACCCGTCTGGGCCCCCGATGTCGGCACCTGCCACCGCGACCCAGAGGGGCTTTGGGCGCTTCTGGCCGATCACCGCGCACGTGGCAGACGCCGCGCCGACCATCCGCCGTTTCGCGCCCTTGCCGGTGCGCCCGATGCGGCAGCACGATTGGCCGCCGACATGGCGGCGCGGCAGGCGGGTGCGGCGCGCGCGGTCGATGCCACACCGGGGCTTTCGCAACCCGCCCGTTGGGCGATGAAGGCGGTGCAGGCTTTGGCAGTCGGCGCAGACCGGCGCGCGGTTGCGGCGCGTCTGCGGCAACTGGCGGCGGCAGATACGGCGATGCCGCGCGAGGCACGGGGGCAAGATGCGCGAGCGCAGGCGCGCGATGCCTTCGCGGCAGATGGCGAAGATTGGCAAAAGGCGTTTGCACTTGGCGAAGCCGAGGCGGCCGCGGGCGATTGGGCGGCGGCAGAAGACGCGTATCGCAGCGCCTTGGCGCTGGCACCTAAAATGCCAGCACCCTTGGCCGCGCTTCAGGCGCGGGTTGCGGCGGCATCGGGGCCAAAGGCGGCGCTGGCCGAGGCCGAAGCCGCAGCACTGGCGGCACCTGTCATTGCGGCACATTGGAGCATTGCCGCCGCCGCCGCAGAGGCCGCAGGTCAGCCCGCCGTTGCGCTGGCCCATGCGCGCCGCGCGCTATGCGCAGCGCCCGCTTCACCCGCAGCGCACCAGACCCTATCGCGCTTGCACGACGCGCAGGGCAACGCGCTGATGGCGGCATTCCGCCGCCTTGCGCGCGACCGTTTGCAGGCAGCCGCCACGCGCACGCCTTAGCATAGCCACAGCACCCGGCCCCCTGCTTCGGCCGCGCGCCCGCCCTTAGCCTAGCGGTTGCGCGCGTTCCACCAACCGGGCAAAGAACGATGCCCCGATCGGTGCCACGGCATCGTTGAAATTATAGCCCGGGTTGTGCAGCCCCGGCCCCGGCCCTTGCCCAAGGAAGAGATAGGCACCGGGTCGCGCCTCGAGCATGTAGGAAAAATCCTCTGCACCCATCTCGCGGCCCGCAGCATCGTTGACCCCCGCAGCGCCTGCGATTTCGCGCGCCACGTCCGCGGCAAAGGTGGTTTTCTCGGGCTCGTTGACGGTTGCCGGATAGCCTTCGTGGTAATCCACCCGCGCGCTTACCCCGTAAGACGCGGCCTGCCCCGCCACAATCTCGGCGATGCGGCGGCGCACCATCGCGCGCACTTCCGGGCGGAAGGTGCGCACCGTGCCATTGATCCAAGCGGTATCGGGAATGATATTGTCGGCCGAGCCTGCGTGGATCTGCGTCACCGAGACCACCAGATCGTCAAGCGGCATGTGGTTGCGGCTGACGATGGTCTGAAGCGCGTTCACAATACCTACTGCGGCCACGATCGGGTCGGCGGTTTCGTGCGGATAGGCACCATGCCCGCCACGGCCCTGCACATGCACCTCAAAGCTGTCCACCGCCGCCATGATCGGCCCGGGGCAGATGTGAAACGACCCCTCGGCCTGCCCGGGCGTGTTGTGGATGCCGTAAACCTGCGTGATTTCGAAACGATCCATGATGCCTTCGGCTACCATCACGCCCGCGCCGCCGCCGTTTTCCTCGGCAGGTTGAAAGATCAGTGCCACGCGGCCAGCGAAATTGCGCGTTTCGGCAAGGTATCTAGCCGCACCCAGCAGCATCGTGGTGTGCCCGTCATGGCCGCAGGCATGCATCATTCCGGGGTTCTTAGAAGCATAGGGCAACCCGGTGATCTCGGTCAGCGGCAGCGCATCCATATCGGCGCGCAGGCCGATCGTCGGGCCGGGCGCGCGCCCGTTGATGATCCCCACCATCCCGGTTTTCGCGATGCCCTCGTGAATCTCGTCAACCCCGAACTCGCGCAGACGCTCCGCCACGAAGGCCGCCGTTTCGTGGCATTCAAAGGTCAGTTCAGGGTTGGCGTGCAGATGCTGGCGCCAGGCGGCCATATCGGGCGCATAGGCGGCGATGCGGTTGAGAACGGGCATGAGAGACTCCAGTGATTTTGGCGGCACCCAAGCGGATCGGACGGCGGGATGCAACGGGGAAGATCGCAG
>NZ_JBFHIA010000002.1:0-42107 GCF_041596715.1 Phaeovulum sp. | reverse complement strand
TGCCGGCACGGCAAACAGCAATACAAAAAGCCAAAGGCGAAGCGCGGCGATCATGCCGCGTCCTGCTTGATCGCCTTGATCGCTTCTTCCAGTTCCGAAAAGCTCGGGCGGATATGGTGCGGGGTATTCTGACGCCCGACCTCGATGCAGATGTTGGTTGCGTGATTGTGCAAATTGGCCACTAACACTTCACGGATCAACTTGTAGAAATGGCTGTCTTCCTCGACCACGGCTTTGACTTTTTGCGCGAAGGGCCCGGCAAACCCGTATGCCATGAACACGCCCAGAAACGTGCCGACCAGCGCGCCGCCGATCATTTCCCCAAGGATTTCGGGTGGTTGATCTATAGAGCCCATGGTCTTGATCACGCCAAGAACGGCGGCGACAATGCCAAGCGCGGGCAGCGCATCGGCCATGGATTGCAGCGCGTGGCTACCGTGCAGCGCGTGCTGAAGGTTTGCGTCAAGCTGCTTTTCCAACACCTCTTCCACCTGATGCGGATCGTCATAGTTCATTGAGGCAGAGCGCAGCGTGTCGCAGATCAGTTCGATCGCTGCATGATCCTTGAGGATTTTCGGGTATTTGCCAAAGATACTGGAGCTTTCCGGCGACTCGATATGTTCTTCGATCGCCACCGGATTCTGCCGCGCCAGCCGAATAAGCTCGAAGAGCAAGCAGAGCAGATCGCGGAAGTCAGCGGGCTTCCACGTCGCGCCTTTGAAGACCTTGGCGACATCCTTGAGCGTGTGCTTGATCGTGGGAAAATCGTTGGAGATGATGAAGGCACCCACGGCAGCACCACCTATGGTGATCATTTCGTGAGGCACGGCTTCCAAGATGATTTCGAGGTGTCCGCCAGCGAGTTTGAAGCCGCCGAACACCATCACGAAGATGACAATTATGCCGATAATGCCGATCATGCGCGCGCCTCCGTCATGCTCGGAACCTTCGCAGGGCGCTGTTAAGAAACTCTCTGCGCATTATTGCACCGGTGCTGTGGCATTGCGCCCGGCGATCAGCACGCTAATGGCATAGGCCGATTTCGGTTCCAGTCCGGCAAAAACCAAGGCCGCAGCGTCGGGGCGCATACGCGCCAGAAACTCTGCGGCGAATTCGGGTGCCATTTCGGAAAAAACGGCGGCGGCTTCCTTGGGCTTCATGTTTTCATAGACAGTCACAAGCCGCGCAACATCACCCTCGGCCGCGCCATCTGTCATGGCGAGTGTTGCCGCGAGCCGATCCTCCGCCGCCACCAGCTCGGCCAGCTTCAGCTCAAGTTGCGAATGGGCAAGTGCTACTGTTTGCGCGCGGCTTTCCAGCGCGGCCTCGCGCGTGGCTAGCACCGATTCGCGTCTGCGCAGTTCGTTGAGCAGTGCACCGGCGTCGGGCGCGGGTTCGCAGGTTGCCACAGCTTCTGCCTCGTGCGGAGCGCCCGATGCGGCAAATGCTCTGCCGGTGTTCTCTCCGATGCGGATCAGCCCAGAACTTGCGAGCAAAACAACGATAACCCAAAGAGTTCCGGGCCCGCCCCGGCGTCGCCGCTTTGGCGGTGCCGGCCGTGCGATTGCGGCCTGCCTTGCGGGCGCATCGCTCATTCCGCCGCCTCAAGATCTTCGTGTTGCACGCGCCGCCGCACCACCTTGAACCGACGGCCGCCTTTGCCCGGCTCGGGCAGATCGTGCATCGACGCCAGCAACAGCTCTAGCCGTTCGGCGGCCTTCTCAGATCGTTCGGTCAGTGTGCCGAGCGTGGAAACCGATTTGCCGGCGGCATCCTGCGCCTTTTGCAATGCCCGTGTCATGTCATCGACCTGTGCCGATAGAACCGCGATGGCACCGCCCATGCCGGTTTCAAGCTGGTTGAACCGCTTCAGCCGCGCCGCGAGCACAAGGCAATAGACCGCAGCACCAAGTGCGCCCGCGCCAAGTAGAATATCTGCAATAAAATCCATCGCTCGCGCTCCTCAGTTTACCACGAACTCTGTCACCAGCAGGTCGCGCACGCGCCCTTCGCCGGTGACAATCTGCACCCGGCGCAGCATCTGCGCGCGCAGCCTGATGAGTGCAGAGCTATCCTCGAGTTCCGCAATCTCGACGGCGCGCAGGTATCCGTTCAGCACGTCCATCACGCGCGGTAGTAAAAGCTGGACATCCGCTTGAAAGGCCGACGCAACCTCGAGCTGCGCGCGAAAGAGCAGATGGCGCGCCGAACTGCCAGCACCAAGCTGGATAACAAGTGCCTCCAGCGGCACAAAGGCGATATCGGGCAGTGCGGCCACAACGACATCGCTTTGCGTGGTGTGTGTTTCAGTCGCGGCAGGTCCGAGAATCAGCCCGGAGTACACAGCATAGAACGCACCACCGCCAAGCAGGACCATGGCACCAAGCCCCGCAAACAGGGGCAATTTTGATTTTCTTTCGGGTGCGGCTTGCGCCGCAAGGTCGGTATCGGCCATCGCATCCCCGCTGATCCGGTAGCTCGATATAGACCAAAGCTCACTAACCGATTGTTAAGCGCAATCGAGCAATGATCTGGCCGATGAAGGGCAGAAGCCCGTTCACCGGGAGGTGCCTTTGCAACAGTTGATAGCCATCTGGATGACGCTCGACATGCGTCGTCGTGTGACTGTCGGCATTGCCACGTTGGTGGTGTTTGCTGCGGTGCTGGGGCTTTCGAACATTGCATCGAAGCCGTCGATGGCGCTGCTTTATGCGCGGCTGGAGGGAACGCAGGCGGGCGATGTCGTGACCGCGCTTGATCAGCGCGGCGCAACCTACGAGGTGCGGGGCGACGCCATTTATGTGGAATCCGCGCGGCGGGACGAGTTGCGTATGCTTCTTGCCAGCGAAGGGCTGCCGGCACCCGGTGGCGCAGGCTATGAGTTGCTCGATTCTCTATCGGGCTTTGGCACTACTTCGCAAATGTTTGACGCGGCATATTGGCGTGCCAAGGAGGGCGAACTGGGGCGCACGATTGCGTCAAGCCCGCTGATCCGTAGCGCGCGGGTCCATATTGCGAACCCGACCTCGCATCCCTTTCGTAAGGAGCTGCACCCAAGCGCCTCGGTTATCGTGGCAACGGCGGCAGGCGGGCTTTCACCCGCGCAAGCCAAGGCGCTGAAATACCTTGTTTCCTCTGCCGTAACTGGAATGACGCCCGAAGATGTCTCGGTAATCGACACAATCGGCGGCTTGATCGCCTCGGGCGAAGAGCTTGCCGCGGTGCCGGGCAGTGAAAGCCGCGCGCAAGAGTTGAAGCAGAGTGTCGAGCGTCTGCTCGAGGCGCGTGTGGGATACGGCAACGCGGTCGTCGAGGTTTCGATCGAGACTGTTACCGAGCGCGAGGCGATCACCGAACGCACCTTCGACCCTTCGACCCGCGTGGCGATTTCTACAGAAACGCAGGAACGCAGCAATTCCTCGACTGACAGCGGTCAGGGTGCGGTGACTGTGGCGTCCAATCTGCCCTCGGGCGCAGGTGGCGTGGGCGGCAACTCGCAAAGTCAGCAAAGCGAAACCAGCGAACGAGTAAACTTCGAGGTGTCTGAAACCACGCGGGAGGTCTTGCGCAGCCCCGGAGCCATCAAGCGCCTGAGCGTGGCTGTGCTGGTCGATGCCGTACAAACCTCTGCCGCCGATGGCAGCACGGTCATTGAACCGCGCTCCGAGGAAGAGCTTGCGGCGCTGCATGATCTGGTTGCCTCGACCGTCGGTTATGATGCAGCGCGCGGCGATGTCATCACCCTAAAATCGCTGCCATTCCAACCTATTGCGGTGCCAGACGAGGCATTGGTTCCGGGCGTGTTTTCGAGCCTTGCGGTTGATGTGATGTCACTTGTTCAGCTTGCTGTGCTTGCGGTTGTGGCGCTGGTGCTCGGTCTTTTCGTGCTCCGACCGATTTTCACCCGGCCTATGCCTGCGCGGCTTTCCGAATTGCCAGCACCTGAAACGCCAGCCACCACACGGCCCACGGCGGCGCTGAGCGGCGTGATTGACGAGGAAAGCTATGTTCCAGCGGACCTGCCGGTGATTTCAGGTTTCGAAATGGCGATGCCGATGGGAACCGGCGATTTCGGAGAGCGCAATGACGCGCAGGACCCGGTGGCGCGGCTGAAACGGCTGATCAATGAACGGCAGGATGAGTCTGTCGAGATCTTGCGCAGTTGGATGGAAGATCATGGGGAGCAAGCCTGATGGTGCAGCTATTCCGTCTCGAAGCATTTGATACCGAAAACTCGGGCGGTGAAGCAGTCCGGATGAATCTGGCAGACCTTGAAGAGGCAAAGCTTGCCGCATTCGAAAAAGGATATAGCGCCGGGTGGGAAGACGCCGTCGCAGCCCAAGAGGGCGAGGCCGCAAAACTGCGCGCCGACCTTGGCCGCAACCTACAGGCGCTTGCCTTCAGCTATCACGAGGCGCGCAGCCATGTGCTACGCGCGCTTAGGCCACTTCTGCACGACATGGTGGCCAAGGTTCTGCCCCGTCTAGCGCGCGAGTCAGTGGGTATGGTGGCGCTCGAAAAGCTCATGCCTATGGCCGAGAAATTGGCAGAGACGCCCCTGACCGTTGTTGTCAGCCCTGAAAGCCGAGAGACGGTCGAGGCGGTCTTGCGGCCGCGCGCGGGGTTTCCGCTACAGTTTGCCGAAGAGCCCTCGCTTAGTGATGCGCAGGTCTATCTGCGTTTTGACGACGCAGAAACACGCATCGATCTCGACCATGTCACCGCTGCCATGTCTGCTGCCGTGACGGCCTTTTTCCAACTTGAAATCCAGAAAGAATGCGATGGATAGCTCTAGCCAGCCCGATGCGCGCTTCGCCAACCCTTTCACGCAAGTGCCGATCGAAATTACCATTTCTGTCGGCAAGGCACGCCCACTAGTGCGCGAGTTGTTGCGGCTGAAGCGCGACGCGATCCTTCCGCTTGATCGGCGCGTCGATGACCCAGTAGAGCTTTACGTTGGCGACAAGCTCATCGCGCGCGGCGAGTTGACAGAGCTTTCCGGCGACCAGACGGGGCAGCTTGCCGTGCGGCTGACCGAAGTGGTCGATCTGCAAAACGGCCTCTGACATGCGCGCGGCGCTGATCTTTGTGTTCTGGCTGCTGGCCGCGCCAGCCGGTGCGCAGGAAATCACCCTCTCTCTGGGTGATGGCGACAGCCTTGCCGGGCGCACCATGCTGACCATCGCTTTGTTGACCGTGCTGAGTCTTGCGCCGGGCATCGCGATCATGGTCACGTGCTTTCCCTTCATCGTGACTGTTCTGTCGATTCTGCGGCAGGCGATCGGCTTGCAGCAATCGCCCCCGAACATGCTGATCGTCAGCCTCGCGATGTTTCTGACATGGTTCGTTATGGAGCCCGTATTTACCGAGGCTTGGGCAGTGGCCGCCGCGCCGCTGATTGAGGGAGAAATTGATATTCCCACCGCCTTCGGGCTTGGCGCGGCACCATTTCGCACCTTCATGGCGGCGCGGATTGATGCAGATACCTTTACCTCGCTTTTGTCACTGCGCCCCGAACCGCGTGTTGAGGGTGCTATCGGTGATGCACCGCTTTCGGTGCTGGTGCCTTCGTTCATGCTTTCAGAGGTGTCGCGGGCCTTCGAGATCGGCTTCCTTCTCTACCTTCCGTTCCTGATCATCGATCTGGTGGTTTCCGCCGTGCTGATGTCGATGGGCATGATGATGGTGCCGCCCGCAATTGTGGCGCTACCCTTCAAGCTTGCGTTCTTTGTGGTGGCTGACGGCTGGACGCTGGTTTCCGGCGCGCTGGTGCGAAGTTACTTCTGATCAGGAATGGTCCGCGCCCGATGCGCGCAGCAGCGTAACGATCGTGCCGCCGTAGCGACGCTGGTCCAGCAGGTCAAAGCCGGGCGGCGGTGCGGCCACAATGCCCTCTTCCCAAACGACCATCGCGCCGGGTCGAAGCCACCCCCCCACGCTCAACGAGGCAAGCGCGCGCTCGCCAAGGCCGCTTTCATAGGGGGGGTCAAGGAACACAAGATCATAACGCGGGCCGCGGTTTTCGCCCATGTTGCATGCATCGTGGCGCCAGATCTCGGTCGTGTCGTTTGCGCGCATCCGCTCGATATTCTGGCGCAACAAGCCCCGCGCCGCCGTTCCGCTATCGACGAAGGTCGCATGTGCCGCCCCACGCGACAGCGCCTCGAGGCCAAGCGCGCCGGTACCCGCAAATAGATCGAGCACCCGCGCTCCGGGGATCGGGTTGCCATGCGTGCCGTTGACAAGCAGGTTGAAGATCGACTCGCGCACCCGGTCGGATGTGGGGCGCAAATGCGCCAACGGGTCGCCCTCGCCAACCTCGGCCAGCTTGAGGCCGCGTGCGTTGCCGCCGATGATCCTCACAAAAATGCCTTGAGGTCGATCGCAGGGTCGGCAATGGCTGCGGCATCGGGGCTTTTTTGCGCCTCGATCAAGCGCTTGCCGACCATGTAGGCGCGCGCATCGTTCAGCGCGTCAACGGCAATCAGCGTTGTGCCGCGGAAATACCAAGCCGAGAAACCGCCCGCGCGGCGCGTGACCACCCGGTCATGTCCGGTCAACAACCCCGCAATTTGCAGCTTTGCATCATATTGGTCTGACCAGAACCAAGGTTTGGGCACATAAGCGCGGGGTTCGCCCGCGATATTGGCGGCAACCAGTTCGCCCATGTCGATAGCGTTGCCGACGCTTTCAAGCCGCATCCGCCCGCCTTCGAACGGAAAAACCGCGCAATCACCCGCCGCCCAAATGGCCGGGTCGGAGGTGCGGCAAAACTCATCGACGACGATGCCGCCGTCCACGTCCAGCCCCGCCGCCTTGGCAAGCGCCGCCTCGGCGGTCACACCAATGCCGACAATCACAAGTTCGGCAGGCAGGTGGCGGCCGTCTGCCAGATCAACGCCGGTTACACGATCATCGCCCGTGATTTTCGCAATGCCGATACCTTCCAAGATATCAACCCCATGCGCGGCGTGCAGGGCGCGTATTTCGTCTGCCGTTTCGGCGCAGGCAACGCGGCCGAGTATGCGCGGCGCGGCCTCGACCAGTGTCACCTCCAACCCGAGCTTGCGCGCAACTGCGGCCGCCTCTAGCCCGATATAGCCACCACCGATCACCACCAGCCGCGCACCGGGGCGCATATCGGGTGCCATGCCATCGACATCGGCAAGATTTCGCACGACATGCACGCCTTTCAGCGCGCCGCCGATGGCGGCGGGCAAGTGGCGTGGCGCAGCACCGGTAGCAAGGACAAGATGCTGGTAGCCGACGGTCGCGCCGTCTGCCAGTCGCACCTGCTTTGCCGCACGGTCGATTGCCTCTACCCGCGTGCCCAGACGTAATTCCACCTGCTGCTCGGCCCAAAACTCGTGCGGGCGCAGCCAAAGCCGCTCAAGCGGCATCTGCCCCAGCAAGTAGGCTTTTGACAGCGGCGGGCGCTGATAAGGCGGTTGAGGTTCGTCGCCGATAAGGGTGATCGGTTCGCTATAGCCAGACGACCGGAGCTTTGCCGCAGCCGAGGCCGCAGCTTGGCCAGCGCCAACAATTACTACCCCTGCCATGCCGCTACTCCTACTGTTCATTTTCTGCGCGGAACCTATAACTGTGCGTAACCTGAACACAATGCGCGAGGACTTCACGATGTCGATTACAGTCGGTGATAAACTGCCCGCAGCCACGTTTTTGCGCATGGGCCCGTCTGGCCCCGAACCTGTCGAGCTTGCACCAAGGCTTGCCGGAAAGCGCGTAGTGATCTTTGCATTGCCCGGTGCCTATACTGGCCCCTGCACAACCGCGCATGTTCCAAGCTTCATTCGCACGAAGCCACAGTTCGATGCCAAGGGTATTGCTGAAATCATCTGCATCGCGGTCAACGACCCGCATGTGATGAAGGCATTTGGCGATTCAACGGGTGCCGCGAAGGCAGGTATCACCATGCTTTCCGACGCCGAGGCAACCTTTACCAAAGCGATGGGCATGGATTTTACCGCGCCCGCAGCGGGCCTGATCAACCGCTCGCGACGCTATGCGATGCTGGTCGATGATGGCGTCGTGAAAGTGTTGCACGCCGAGGAATCGAACGGCACCTGTGATATTTCTGGCGGCGAGGCGATGCTTGCGGTCGTCTAAGCGGGGGTGTTGGCGCGCACCCATGCCGGGCGCGCCATCAGCCTGTCATGATAGGCAACCAGTGCGGGGCGCGGGGGTAGGGTCTTGAACATAAGGCCCCATACCACCTGCGCACCAAGGTACACGTCTGCCGCTGTAAAGCGCCCGCCCGCCACATAGTCGGAACCAGCGAGCTTGCCTTCCAACGCGGCCACCACTGTATCAAAGTCGCCATAGCCTGCCATGCCGCGGCGCTCGGGCGGTGCCTCAAGGCCCAATGCCCGCGCGGTGACAACGGCTTCAAGTGGCCCTGCGGCAAAGAACATCCAGCGGAAATAGTCGGCCCGTTCTTCGGGCTTTGGCGCAAGGCCCGCTTTTGGAAAGGCTTCCGCAAGGTAGGCGCATATTGCGGCGGCTTCGGTAACCACGGCCTCGCCATGCACCAGCACCGGCACCTTGCCCATCGGGTTCAGCGCAAGAAACTCGGGCGTGCGCATCGGGGCACCGAACTCTAGCACGACCTTTCGATAGGGTTGGCCGATCTCTTCAAGCATTCTTTGCACGATCAACCCGCGTGATTTCGGGTTTGTGTAAAGCGTCAATTCCGCAGTCATGAATGCTCTCCTACCGAACGCGGCGCTGCCGCAAACCGTTGTTACATCAAGCCCTGCTCTGATCGCGGCGAAACGGGCTGAGCGTAGCAAGCTCGTCGATCTCTTGCAGAACCGCCCTGCGCTCTCGTTCAAGATACTCTGCTACCGCGCGGCGAAAGCCGGGATCAGCGATATAGTGTAGCGAATGCACCTCGGTGCCAAGATAGCCGCGCGCGAGTTTGTGTTCGCCTTGCGCACCTGCCTCGACACGCAGCAGGCCATGCGCAATCGCCCAATCAATCGCGCGGTGATAGCACAACTCGAAATGCAGGCTCGCATGGTCTTCGATTGCGCCCCAATACCGCCCGAACAGCGCCTCGCGCCCGATGAAGTTAAGCGCACCGGCAACCCAGCGGCCATTTCGGCGTGCCAGCACCATCAGCACATCGGGGTTGAACGCCATCGCGTTGTCGAAAAACGCCTGCGTCAGATAGGGCCGACCCCATTTCCGCGCGCCAGTGTCTTGATAAAATTGCCAGAGCGCCTGCCAATGTTCCGGCGCAATCTCCGGGCCTGTCAGCGTTACGATTTCGCCGCCAAAGGCCTGCGCCTCGGCGCGTTCCTTGCGCAGTGCCTTGCGCTTGCGCGAGGACAGGTCTGCCAGAAAATCGTCGTATTCTGCGTAGCCCCGGTTCTGCCAATGGTACTGGATCGTAAGGCGGTGCAGAAAACCGTGCGCAGGCCCGGCTGCCGCCTCGTCAGCGGTGCAAAAGGTTACATGCGCAGATGAAAGCTCTGTTTGCTCTGTCATGGTGCGCAGTGCGGCCAATATGCCAGCCCGTGCCTCTGCCTCGCGTCCGGGCCGCGCCAGTAGCCGCCGCCCGGTTGCCGGGGTGAATGGCACCGCCACCTGAAGTTTTGGATAATACTGCCCGCCCGCGCGTTCCAAAGCATCGGCCCATGCATGGTCGAAGATGTATTCGCCTTGCGAATGTTGCTTGATAAACAGCGGTGCCGCAGCGACCAGCACATCATCGGCGCGCAAAAGCAGCGGGCGCGGCAACCAGCCCGTACCCGGCCCGATCGAACCCGAGGACTCAAGCGCCGACAGAAACCTGTAGGTCATGAAAGGATCAAGTGGCCTGCCGCCTAATTGCGCTTCGGGGCAGGCGCAGGAATCCCAATCATCTTCAGATATTTCTGAAAATGACGAAAATACCTGTGCTGCCAGAGGTTCCACCGTTGCCCCTATGCGCTGGGCCGTGCTGCGGCATACCCTTCGAAGGTGATGTTATGCGCCACTTCGCGCGCCTTGGCCTCGGCCTCGGGCGAGCGGATCGTCCAGCATAGAACCTTCGCGCCTGCGGCTTTCAAGTCGGCCACCCGTGGCCGCGCAAGGTCGCTTGCCTCGTGCGAAATGAAGGTTGCGCCGACGCGGTCATAGTCGCGTATGTCGCGCAGATGATCGCAGACGGCACCAAGCAGTTCGGGGTATTCCTCGGGCTCGTAGGCGGCAGTGGTAAGGCCCACGGCGATGCCGGGTGCTTGGGTGTGAAAGGCGGCAACCGAATGCGGGTTGAACGACATCACCGCCACCGGGCCCGCGTAGCCCGCAAGCACCTTGGCAACAGCAGCCTCCAGCGCCCCAACTTCGGGCCCGCTGGTGCCGCTTTGGTCCTTGATCTCGATCAGCAGCGGCACTTTGCCTGCAATCTCGGCCAAAACGTGCGCCAGTGTTGGCACAGCTTCGCACCCGCCGATCAGCGGCAGGCGCGACAGCGCGTCGGCGGAAAGGTCCGAAATCTTGCCCTGCCGCCCCGTCATCCGCGCGAGATCGTAATCGTGAAACACCATCGGCACCGCATCGGCCGAAGGTTGAATATCAATTTCAATGCCATATCCCGCATCGACGGCGGCACGAACCGCTTCGATCGAGTTCTCTGGCCGCCCCTTGGTCTTGTCGTGATACGCGCGGTGCGCAAGGGGCAGGCGCAGAAAATCGGGGTGCAACGCAGGCATCATTTCACCTCGAAAATCGCATCGATTTCGACCGCGACACCGCGCGGCAAAGAGGGCACCGAGACCGCGGCGCGCGCGTGGCGGCCAGCTTCGCCAAAAACCTCAACCATCAGATCAGAACAACCGTTGATCACCTCGGGCTGGTCCGTGAAATCGGGCGAGGAGTTTACAAATCCGGTCAGTTTGACCACCCGCAGGACCTTGTCCAGATCGCCGCCGCAAGCAGCGCGCGCTTGCGCCAAAAGCGCCAAGCCACAATGTCGTGCGGCCACAGCACCCTCTTCGACCCCCATCCCGGCACCGAGTTTGCCGCGGATCAGACCGCTTGCGCCCTGACTGATTTGCCCCGAGACGAACAGCATATTGCCGCTTTGCACAAACGGCACATAGTTCGCCGCCGGAGCGGGAGCCGCAGGCAAGCTGATGCCAAGAGCCTTCAATTGCGCGTCGATCTTTCCACTCATATCCGTTCTCCATGTAGTCAGTGCTGCACCATGCGGCGCAGCGTTGGTATTGAACAGCGCCGCAGCAGCCCTATGAAATCATCGCCTCCGCGCGTTTCAGATCGACGCTGACAAGCTGGCTGACGCCTTGCTCTATCATGGTCACGCCAAACAGCCTATCCATCCGCGCCATTGTCACTGCATGGTGCGTGATGATCAGAAAGCGCGTGTCGGTGCGCCGCGTCATTTCATCCAGCAGATCGCAAAAGCGCGTCACGTTGGCATCGTCCAGCGGCGCGTCCACCTCGTCGAGCACGCAGATCGGCGCGGGGTTGGCAAGGAAAACCGCGAAAATCAGCGCCATCGCGGTTAGTGTCTGTTCGCCCCCCGACAGGAGGCTGATGGACGAAAGTTTCTTGCCCGGCGGTTGGCACATGATTTCGAGTCCGGCTTCCAGCGGGTCATCGGACTCGACCAGTAGCAGCCGCGCATCACCACCGCCGAAGAGATGTTTGAACAGCATCCCGAAGTTCTCGTTGACCTGTTCGAATGCGGTCAACAAACGTTCGCGGCCTTCGCGGTTCAGGCTGCCGATGCCTGCGCGCAGCTTGCGAATTGCCTGTTCGAGGTCTTCGCGCTCTTGCACCAGCGTTTCGTGCTCGCTCTTCACCCCTTGCGCGTCTTCCTCTGCAAGCAAGTTGACTGCGCCAAGCGCCTCGCGCTGACGACGAAGCCGGGCCAGATCGATTTCAAGCGCCTCGGTTGCGGGCAGGTCGGCGGCATCGACGCCAAGTGATGCCAACAAATCTTGGGGTTCTACGTCAGAGGCTTCGCGGATGTTGTCGGCTGCGGCTGCAACCAACTCCGCCCCGGAATCGCGCCTAGCCGCCGCGGCGGCGCGCGTTTCTCGCGCCTCACCTGCGGCGCGTTCGGCCTCGCGTTCTGCGTCACTGGCTGCGCGCAGCGCCGCTTCACCCGCAGCAAGGGCCTCGGCGGCGTTCTTGCGCCGCTTTTCGGCGGTTGCGATCGCGTCTTCAAGTGCTGTGCGACGGGTGGCAAGTTCGGCAGGCGCAGCCTTTGCTGCCTGGAGGGCGGTTTCAGTCTCTTGCCGGCGCATTGATAGCTCTTCGCTGCGCTTTTCTGCGGTGTCGAGCCGAAGCTTCCAACCGGAAACCTCGCGCACAATCTCGTGCCGTCGGCGCAAACGCGCTTCGCCCTCGCGCCGCAGGTCTTCATGTGCCGATCGCTCGGACAACATGCTGCGCCGTGCCGCCTCGACCGAAAGTTTGGTGCGCTCGACCTCGCCGCGCGCGGTGTCGAGATCTGGCAAGGCGGCCTGCGCCGTTTCAGCCTCGGCGGCGCGCAACCCGGCGGCAGAAGCCTCTTCTGCGTGGCGCTGGCGCGCGGCGGTGGCCGATTCGAGCCTGCTTGCGGCAATCGAGCGTTCCGATTCAGCGCGGCTGAGCGCACGGCCTGCCTCGGCCAAGGCCCGGTCGGCCTCGCGCCGGGCCTCTCGTGCGGCGCTATCGGCGCGCCCTGCCTCGGCCAAGGCGCGGGTCAGCATTTCATGGGCTTGCGCAGCCCCGGTAGCGCGCGCCGAAACTTCTTCGAGATCGCGCTTCAACTCGACGAGCCGGTTAAGCTGTTGCAGGCGCAGCGCAGTTGCCGAAGGCGCGTCTTCCGCCGCTGCGCGCAATCCGTCCCAACGCCAGAGATCGCCTGCGACCGTTACAAGCCGTTGCCCCGGTGCCAGCGCGGCCTGTAGGCGCTTTCCGGTTGCGCGGTCGGGCACGACGCCAATTTGCGCCAAGCGCCGCGCAAGCAGCGCGGGTGCCTGCACATGCGCACCAAGCGGGCTTGCGCCCTCGGGCAGCGGCTGCACGGTTGGATAATCCGGCAGCGTGGCCCAGCCGCTATCGGCATTTTCGGCGGCATCGGCGGTGCGAAGGTCGTCTGAAAGCGCGGCCCCAAGCGCAAGTTCAAAGCCACGCGCCACCTGCACACGATCAAGCAGTTGATTGCCACCGCCCGTTTCGCGCTCGACAAGCCGCGCCAAGGCTGCGGCTTGCGCGCGCAACGCACCGGCTTCGCCCTCGGCTTCGGCACGTGCGGCGCGCGCGCGGGACTCGCGCTCTTGCACTTCCGCGCGGGTGTTTTCTGCGGTGCCAAGGGCTGCTTCGGCTGCTTTCGCAGTTGCATCGGCACTGACCCGGGCCGCCTCGGCCCGTGCAAAGTCGCGCCCGGCATTTTCCAGTGCAGCTTGCGCCTCGGTCGCAGTTGCAACCGCGCGCGCCACCTCGGCCTCGTTTCGCGCCACCGCGCCGCGTGCTTCCGCCAACAGCCTCTCGGCTGACTGGTGGCGTGCGGCAAGCCTTGCTGCATCTTCGGTCAATTCGGCAAGTTCGGCTTCGCGCGCTTGCAGGGCTTGCGCTGCCGTTGCCGCGGCAACCGCCGCGGCTTCAAGACGCGCTTCGTAACCGTCGCCTGCCTTGACGATCTGGCCCTGTTCCCATTCCAGCCGCGCGATGGTTTCTGCCGCATCGCGGTTAAGCCCAGCTTCGCGGGCGGCATCTTCTTCGATTCGCGAAAGCTGCGCCTTCAGCCCGGCAATGCGTGCCTCTGCCTCGGCCACCTGCACGCCGAGTGCATCGCGTTGCAGCAACAGCCGTTGAAGAATCGTGCCAGAGACGGCCTCTTCTTCGCGCAGCGGTGGCAGTGCCTGCTCACAACCCTCGCGGCTTCGGGCCGCTCCACGCGCCGCAACCTCGGCGCGCCCCGCGGCCAGGCTTGCCGCCGTCAGTGCTGTTTCGGCCTCGACAAGCTGTTCTGCCGCACCGCGCCAGCGCAGGTAAAGCAAGATCCCCTCGGCGCGCCGCAACTCGATGCCGATTTCGCGGTAGCGCGCCGCAGCCCGCGCCTGCCGCATCAGCGACGCAAGTTGCTGTGCCAACTGCTCTACCACGTCATCGACCCGAAGCAGATTTGCCTCGGCACCGCTCAGCTTCAACTCGGCTTCATGGCGGCGCTGATACAGCCCCGAGATGCCCGCGGCTTCTTCAAGAATCAGTCGCCGCGCACGGGGTTTGGCGTTGATCAGTTCGGATATCTGCCCCTGCCGCACCAACGCGGGCGAATGTGCCCCGGTCGAGGCATCGGCAAACAGCATCTGCACGTCGCGCGCGCGCACTTCGCGCGTGTTGACCCTGTAGGCCGAACCCGAATCGCGGGTAATGCGCCTTGCGATCTCGATCGTATCGGTGTCGTTGAAACCCGAAGGTGCCAGCCGTTCGCTATTGTCGAGCGATAGTGACACTTCGGCAAAAGAGCGGGCGGTGCGCGAGGCGGCACCAGCAAAGATCACGTCCTCCATCCCCTCGCCGCGCATCACGGTTGGGCGGGTTTCGCCCATCACCCAGCGAAGCGCTTCGAGCAGATTCGATTTGCCGCAGCCATTCGGCCCGACAACGCCAGTTAACCCGTCCTGAATGACGAGGTCGGTCGGGTCGACAAAGCTTTTGAAGCCATTGAGGCGAAGCCGGGTGAACCGCAAACCGTTGATCCTTTGCACCGGTGCATCTGTCCGGCAGGAAATAGTTGGCGCGATGGGTCGCGCTGTCAACCGGTGCGCGCAGCATCTGGCGGAATCAGGCGCGTTATCCACAAGATATACGGCTGAACCCCCGGGTCGCTTGCGCGAATGCCCGGTGAAGCCTTGGCCCGCATCCCGATGCAGCTGAATGCGACATGTGCACCCAAAGTCGCAGGGCGATTGCATTTCGCGCGCCGCAGGACTATTTCACCCCGACGTGACGTCACGGGGGCACCGCAGATGAACTGGATCTCGAACTACGTCAGGCCAAAGATCAACTCGCTGTTTTCGCGCCGAGAGCTGCCAGAGAATCTTTGGACCAAGTGCCCCGAGTGCGGGACCATGCTGTTCCACCGCGAGCTGAGCGATAACCTCAACGTCTGCACCTCTTGTGACCACCACATGGCGTTCACCCCGCGCGATCGCTTTGCCGCGCTGTTTGACGCTGGCAGCTTTGTCGAGGTTGCTGTGCCGGATCCGGTGTCCGATCCGCTCGGTTTTCGTGACCAGAAAAAATATCCTGACCGCGTGAAGGCCGCGCAAAAGGCGACTGGCGAAAAAGAGGCGATGCTTGTCGCCGAAGGCGAAATCGGGCGCACGCCGATTGTTGCCGCCGCGCAGGACTTTGCCTTCATGGGCGGCTCTATGGGCATGTATGTGGGCAACGCAATCATCGCCGCCGCCGAGCGCGCGGTGAAACTAAAGCGCCCCTTGGTGCTGTTTTCCGCTGCTGGCGGCGCGCGTATGCAGGAAGGGATTCTTAGCCTCATGCAGATGCCGCGCACGACTGTGGCTGTGCAGATGCTGAAAGAAGCGCGGCTTCCTTACATCGTCGTTCTTACCCATCCGACGACCGGCGGTGTCACTGCCTCTTACGCCATGCTGGGCGATGTTCAGATCGCCGAACCCAACGCGCTGATCTGCTTTGCCGGTCCTCGCGTGATCGAACAGACGATTCGCGAAAAACTGCCCGAAGGCTTTCAGCGTGCCGAATACCTGCTGGACCACGGGATGCTCGACCGCGTGACGCACCGCAAGAACCTGCGCAACGAACTTATCACCATCCTGCGCCAGATGATGCGCTTGCCACCGGCTATTGTGGCCGATCTGCCTGCCCCCCGCGCTGCCACGCCTTGAGGTTTCATTGACCAAAACCCCTTTTGACGGGTGAATGCGCGCTGGCGCAAAAGGGGGGCAGAATGCCTTCCTTATCCCTTAGCCGGAATCCCGCGATGCCGCAGCCATCCGACGAAATCCTGACCCGCCTGATGACGCTTCATCCGAAGATCATCGACCTTACGCTTGATCGGGTAGAGCGGCTTCTGGCGGCCTTGGGCCATCCGGAGGCGGCAATTCCGCCGGTTATCCATATCGCGGGCACCAACGGCAAAGGCTCGACTCAGGCGATGATGCGCGCGGGCATGGAGGCTGCGGGCAAAACGGTGCACGCCTATACGTCGCCGCATCTTGCGCGGTTTCACGAACGCATCCGCATCGCTGGAAAAATCATACCCGAGCCGCAACTTGTCGCGCTGCTAGATGAATGCGAACAGGCAAACCTCGGCCAACCGATCACATTCTTCGAGATTACCACCTGCGCGGCCTTCCTTGGCTTTGCGCGCACGGCTGCTGATTACACCCTGCTGGAGGTCGGCCTTGGCGGCAGGCTTGATGCGACCAACGTGCTACCCCGCCCGGCGCTATGCGTGATCACACCGGTTTCGATCGACCATCAGCAATATCTTGGCGAAACCCTGCCCGAGATCGCAGGCGAAAAAGCTGGCATCCTAAAGCGCGGCGTGCCCTGCGTGGTCGGCCCGCAAGCCACCGATGCTTTGGCGGTGATCGAGGCGCGCGCCGCCCGGCTGGGCTGCCCACTTTTGGTGCATGGGCAACATTGGCACGCCTCAGAGGAACGTGGCCGTCTGATCTATCAAGATGAGACAGGGCTGCTTGATCTGTCGCTTCCAAACCTGCCCGGTCCGCATCAGATCGAGAATGCGGGCGCAGCCATTGCTGCATTGCGCCATCTGGGGTTCGACGATGCTGCCTGCGAAGCCGCCGTTTCGCGCGCCGAATGGCCCGCGCGGATGCAGCGCCTGACGCGCGGACCGCTGGTGGAAGCGGCCCCTCTGGCCGAGCTTTGGCTTGACGGTGGTCACAACCCGGCAGGTGGGCAGGCAATTGCAGCAACCTTGGCAAGAATGCCGCGGCGGCCCACGCACCTTGTGGTCGGGATGCTGAACACAAAAGACATTGCAGGCTACTTGCGCCCGCTGGCTGCGCAAGCAGCCACGCTTACCGCTGTTTCAATTCCGGGCGAGCCGAACACGCTTAGCGCCACCGAAACAGAGGCGGCGGCAAAGGCCGTAGGGATTACCGCCAGCACCGCCGATAGCGTGCTTGCGGCGGTACGGGCGATTTCTGCGGCAGAACCCCGCGCGCGGATTTTGATTTGCGGTTCGCTCTACCTTGCGGGGGGTGTGCTGCGCGAAAACGGCTAGGCGCGCGGTGCCCAATCGGCCGCCTGCATCTCGCGCAAGCGGCTGGCTGTGCGGGCGAATTCAAAGATGCCTTCGCCTTCTACATAAAGCCGCTCGGGCAGGTCTGCGGCAGAGCAGATCAGCCGGAGCTTTGCTTCATAGGCGGCGTCAATCAAAGTCACGAATCGCTTGGCTTCATTGAAATTGGACGCCGAAAGCAGCGGGATCTGGTCGATCATCAACACACGCACCGCCGCCGCAAGCGCCAAGTAATCGGCCGGGCCCAGAGGGCGGGCGCACAGATCCCAGAAACTGGCGCGCGCGACCCCGGCGTGGTGATGCTCTATCACCAACTCGCGCCCCAAAACCGTCAACCGCAGCGGTGTCCCCGGATCGGCCCCGGTCAGATCGTCCCACATTTTCTGCATCATGGCTTCGGCGCGCGCGTCTGCGGGTGTGAAATAGACTTGCGCCCCGGCCAATCGATGCTGGCGGTAATCCGTTTCGCTTTCCAACTCGTGCACCACCATCCGTGCTTGCAATAACGCGATGAAGGGCAGGAACAGGGCACGGTTCAGGCCGTTGCGATAAAGGTCGTCTGGCGCGCGGTTCGACGTTGTCACCACCACCACGCCGAGTTCGTCGAGGTATTGAAACAGACGCCCGACAATCATCGCGTCAGCTATGTCGCCGATCTGCATTTCGTCAAAACACAACAGCCGAACTTTGGCGGCGATTTCTTCCGCCACGGGGCGAATCACGTCTTGCAGTTCGGTCTTGCGCAGCGAGTGCAACTTGGCCTGCACCTCTTGCATGAAGGCATGAAAATGTACGCGTCGCTTGGCGGGCGTGGCCACATGTGCAAAAAACAGGTCCATCAACATCGACTTGCCGCGCCCGACCCCGCCCCAGAGGTAGACCCCCTTGGGTGTCGCCTCAGGCGGTGGGCGCTTGAGTATCGCGCGCAAGCCGCTTGCGCGAGGGCGCGACCTTGCTGCCAGAGACTTTCGCACCGCATCCAGCAGCGGCAAGGCGGCACGCTGCGCCGGGTCCGCACGTAGGGTGCCCGCCGCCACCAATCCATCGTAGATTTCAACTAGGCTCTTGTTCATGTGCCTCCGATAGCCTGCCGCGCCCGGCTTGAGAACCCCGCCCGCATCGCATAGGTTCATCCCGCCGGCCCGGCGATTGAAGGAAACCCGATGGCGCAGCGTATTCACCCCGCGTTCTATCTCTGAACAGTGCCGAACATGCCGCGTTCATTCGCCCTATGGCTGCATCTGCGCACACGCGCAAACGGCAAATCTGTGCAGCATGCGCTACCCGCGCAAGCGGTCGAGCGGCCTGAGGGGCCGCTGCTTTGGCTACAGATCGCCACGCCCGAATCGGCGAATGCGGCGCTCCATCTGATTCACACGATCTTGCGGCTTCGGCCAGATTTGAACATTCTGGTCAGTGGCGCACCCGATGCGATGGTGCTTCCCGAAGGGGTGCTGCGCCAGTCGGGGCCCGTCGAAACCGTGTCTGCCGCGAGGGCGATGGTGTCCGCATGGGACCCTGCGCTATTCGTGCTGCTTGGCGCACCTGCGCCCAATGCTTTGCCTGCCGCGTTGATATCCGAAGCATCGGCGCAGGGTGCTGCACTTGCGCTGCTAGAGGCGCGGCCGCCTCAGCTTGGTGGGCTGCGCACATTCTCAAGGCTTTGGTGGCGGGCTATTGCGCGCGCGGTTTATGCGCGCTTTGATATTGCGATCTCGCCTGACAAGGCTAGCGCCGTCTGGCTTGAGAGGATGGGGATTTCGACCGCGGCGATCACGGTTTCGGGCCCGATCCGAGAGCCGGTAGAACCTTTGTCCTGCACCGAGGCCGAACGCGCAGCATTGGCGCAGCAATTGCAATCGCGACCGCTTTGGTTTGCCGTGGCCGTGCCTGAGGCAGAAGAGGACGCTGTGCTGGCTGCCCATGAAAAGGCACTTCTTCGGGCGCATCGGATGCTGCTGGTATTGATGCCTGATGGCCCGGGGCGCGCAGAACGAATCGCCGCCGAGATCGAGTCGCGTGGCCACCGTGCTGCGTGGCGCGCCGTCGAAGAAGAGCCAGAGGATGACGTGCAGGTTCTTATCGTTGAGGACGAACGCGAACTTGGGCTTTGGTATCGGCTTGCGCCGCTGACATGGATGGGCGGCACGCTTTACGCAGGTGGTGCCGCGCGCTCACCGCTAGAGGCGGCTGCGCTGGGTTCGGCAGTGGTGCACGGCCCGGTCACAGGACAATACGCAGACGACTATGCGCGTCTGGCCGATGCCGGTGCTTGCCGACTGGCCGTTTCGCCAGAAGCATTGGCCGATGTGGTTGCAGAACTGATAGCACCCGACCGGGTGGCGGCGCTGGCGCATAACGCATGGGCCATGATCTCGGGGCAGGCGGGGGCGGCCGAACAGGTAGCGCGACGCTTGCTGGGCGAAGTTGACGCGGCGCTATCGCGCAAAGAACGGGGGAAAGTCTGATGCAGGCCCCGAGATTCTGGTTTACCTCGCCTGAACGACCGGCACTTGCCGCGCGTCTGCTTGCCCCGCTTGGCGCGATTTACGGCGCAGCGACAGCGCGTCGTTTGGCGCAGGGTGGCGCGGGCTTGGTGCCGGGGGTGCCGGTGATTTCGGTGGGCAACCTCAATGCGGGTGGTACCGGCAAGACACCCACGGTGATTGCGCTGGTGCAGCATCTGGCCGCGCGTGGTGTCACGGCGCATGTCGTCAGCCGCGGCTACGGCGGGCATACCAAGGGCCCGCTGCGGGTGTCAGAGCGCGACCACACTGCCGAAGAGGTGGGCGACGAGCCGCTGTTATTGTCTGCATTCGGTCCCACATGGGTGTCGCGCGACCGCGTCGCAGGCGCGCTGGCGGCGGTCTCTGCGGGGGCGCAGGCATTGGTGTTGGACGACGCGCACCAGAACCCGGCGCTACATAAGGATGTGTCAATCGTGGTGGTTGATGCCGTGAAGGGTTTTGGCAATGGCCGATGCCTGCCCGCCGGCCCGCTGCGCGAGCGGGTGCCGGTGGGGCTGGCGCGTGCCGACCTTGTGCTGTCGATCGGGCCCGATACAGCACAGGCCATGTTTGCCGCGCGCTGGGGCAGCCAAATCGGTGTGCCGCATATGACTGGCGTGCTCGCGCCATTGGAAACCGGGATGGACTGGGCCGGGCTGCGGGTTCTGGCCTTTGCCGGTATCGGCCACCCGGAAAAGTTTTTTGCCACGCTGCGCGCGCTTGGCGCTGACGTGCTGCGGGGCGAGGCGCTGGAAGATCATCGGCCTTTCAGCCCCGCGCTTCTAACCCGGCTGGAAACCGAGTCGCGCCTGCGTGGCGCGCAACTGGTAACGACCGAAAAGGATGCCGTCCGCCTGCCGCCAGAGTTTCGCCCCAAGGTTCTTGCACTTCCAGTGCGCTTGCGGCTGTCTGATGAAGCGCCGCTTGATGCGGCGCTGGCGCGGCTAGGGCTTTAGGCTTTCGCGCACTTCGTGGTCATGTTCGCCCAACCGGGGCGAGGGGCGATCGAGCGCCAGTTCAGCCCCCGAAAAGCGGACCGGCAAGCGCACCCCCGGCACCCCGCCCGGTGCGATCTGCATCCCGCGCGCAACGATTTGCGGATCGGCAAACACCTCTGCCATTTCGTTGATCGGCCCGGCGGGTACGCCAGCGGCTTCGCAGGCGGCCAACAGGTCTGCCTTGTGCCAATGCAGCGTCGCTGCCGTGATAAGGTCTGTCAACGCATCGCGATTGGTGATCCGGTCGGCGTTGGTTCGGTAGGGCGCAGCTTCTGCAATTTCTGGAAGTTTCAGAATATGGCAAAGCCTACGATACTGCGCGTCATTACCGGTTGCCAGAATGAGGTGGCCATCGGCGCAGGGAAATACCGCGTAGGGCACAAGGTTCGGGTGTGCATTGCCCAACCTGCGCGGCGAGGTGCCGGTGGCAAGGTAGTTCATCGCCTGATTGGCCATCACCGAGGTTGCCACATCGAAAAGCGCCATATCGATCATCTGCCCGGCACCTGTGGCGGCACGCTGGTGCACAGCGGCAAGAATGGCGGTGCTGGCGTAAACCCCTGTGAACACGTCCACCACAGCCACGCCCACCTTTTGCGGCTGCCCCGCCGGATCGCCGGTAACACTCATCAGCCCCGACATGCCTTGGATGATATAGTCGTAGCCCGCGCGCTCGGCATAGGGACCATCTTGTCCGAAACCGGTGATCGAGCAATAAATCAGCCGCGGGTTCAGCGCACGCAAACTGGCATAGTCGAGCCCATATTTGGCCAGCCCGCCAACCTTGAAGTTTTCGATCACCACATCTGCATCGGCGATCAGATCGCGCACGAAAGCCTGCCCCTCGGGCGTGCGAAAATCACATATGACAGAGCGTTTGCCGCGATTGGTGGCATGAAAATAGGCCGCCGCCTCTTCCCCTTCATGGGTCAGAAACGGCGGCCCCCAACGGCGGGTATCATCGCCTTCGGGCGCCTCGACCTTGATAACGTCAGCGCCAAGATCCGCCAGAATCTGCCCAGCCCAAGGCCCTGCAAGGATTCTTGCAAGCTCGACGACCTTCAGCCCGGCTAGCGGAGTCATGCTTATTTCGCCAGTTCGGCGTCGATGATTTTCTTGAGGTCCGCGTAGGCCATGTTGGAATATTTTACGCCATTTACAAACAGCGTCGGGGTGGCGTTGACATCGTCAGCACCGGCGCGTGCAAGGTAGTTGGCGACCATGGCTTCGGCCCGCGCATTGTCGGAGATGCAGGCGTTGACTGCCTCTTGCGAAAGGCCCGATTTCAGGCCGATCTTGATGAGGTTGTTGATGATCGTGGACTCTGCGCCGTCGCCGTACCATTCCACTTGAGTGTCATAGATGACACCCATGACCGGAAAGTATTTCTCAGGCCCGCCGCAATTGGCGATCATAGCGGCCATCAGGCCGAACTTGTCAAAATACACCTCGCGGTGGATGAACTGGACCAGCCCGGTGTCGATGTATTCGGATTGCAGCGGTGCAAAGACATTGGCGTGAAAATCACCGCAATGCGGGCATGTGAACGAGGCGTATTCGATCACCGTGACTTTTGCATCCTCGTTGCCGATTACCATGTCGGGCAAAAGCTCTGCGGTCTCGGTGCTTGCCTCTTGCGCAATCGCCGCAAGGGTAAAATCCGCAACGCTTGTTTTAGGCCGGACAAGCCACCAACCGCCAGCAGCCACGGCGGCCGCTGCGACTAGTCCAAGGAGCATCATCGGGGTGGTTTTTGCCATGTTTCAGCCTTTCAGGGTGTCTTTGTCGGTCTGGTCGCGGTCTTGCGCACGTTTCGCGCGAAGTAATACGTTCTGCCCTAATATCGCAAGGGCGCTACGAAGGTCCGGGTCGGAAACCGCCGAAACCGCCGCCTCGGCACGCTTCAATAGCGCAGGATCGGGGGCAGGGGCCTGCGCTTTAGGCGCGGGGCGGAAAACCGCCCGCCCCTCGGCAAAACCCGTTGGCGCGGTTTGGGTCAGCACGACACGCGAGACGGCGTTGTAGCCGTAGCAGGCATTTACACGCTCGCGGATGCGTTCGGACTGCATCTGCATGATTGGCGCCGCAGGCCCGCTTGTCAAAAGCGTCAGCGTGGCCCCAAGCCCGCCGCGCCCGTAGCTAACCCTGACAGGAAGTGTTTGCGCCGCGATATCTTCGCCAACGACTTCCGCCCACTGCGTCAGCAACCGGGTTACCGAAAAGCCCCGTGCCTCGCCTGCCTTGCGCAGCGGGTCGCGCACAAGCCCGGAGGCGGGCTCGAAGCCGCGCATCCGGCGCTTGCTGGGCGTTTGAGACATTGATGGCTTTCCCTTTTTCCATGGTCATTCTAGGCAGGTTGGTAGCATTTGCCAGTGGAATGCCGAGCGGAGGCATAAAGATTGCGTGACGCCAAAGAAGCGGAAATCAGCGCGGCGCTGCTGGATTGGTACGACCGGCACGCCCGGGTTCTGCCTTGGCGGGTAGGGCCCGCCGCGCGCGCTGGCGGCGAGCGGCCCGACCCCTACCGCGTCTGGCTTTCCGAAGTGATGTTGCAGCAAACGACGGTTGCCGCTGTTGCGGGCCACTTCGCGCGGTTTACGACCACTTGGCCTAATGTGGCTGCATTGGCCGCGGCACCCGACGCAGAGGTGATGGCGGCATGGGCCGGCCTTGGCTACTATGCGCGCGCACGCAACCTTTTGGCCTGCGCAAGAAAGGTTGCAAACGAACACGGTGGCCACTTTCCCGAATCCGCGGCAGCGCTTGCTGCGCTGCCGGGAATAGGCCCCTATACAGCGGCCGCAGTGGCCGCCATCGCCTTTGACGCACCGGAAACTGTGGTCGATGCGAATGTCGAGCGCGTGGCGGCGCGGTTGTTCGCGGTGCAGACGCCGCTTCCCGCAGCCAAGCGCGACCTGATCGCGATTGCCGCCCGGCTTACACCCGAACGACGCGCGGGCGATCATGCGCAAGCGATGATGGACCTTGGCGCAACCATTTGCGCGCCGCGCACGCCCGACTGTAAGGTTTGCCCTGTCGCGGGCTTTTGCAAAGGCCGCGCCGAGGGCATTGCCGCGACGCTGCCACAGAAGGCGGCCAAGCCGGAAAAGCCGAACCGCTATGGCACGGCCTATGTGGCCCGCCGCGCCGACGGTGCCCTGCTGCTGGAAAGGCGCCCGCCGCGTGGCCTGCTGGGCGGAATGCTTGGTTGGCCGGGGTCGGAATGGGGCCCGCACACCAACAGCGCCCCGCCTTTGGCCGCCGACTGGCGCGAAGCACCGGGAGAGGTGCGCCACACATTCACACATTTTCACCTGCATCTGCGGGTGCTGGTGACCGAGGTGCCGCAAGGTGCCAACCCCGAGCGCGGTGATTTTACCCCACCCGCAGAGTTCCAGCCTGCCGCGCTGCCCACATTGATGCGCAAGGTGTGGCTACACGCGCAAATCGGGTTTTTGCCGCGCTGATGCGGGCGTAAGTGCCGCAGCGCGACATGATTGCGCGACACTATCGCTACGCTATCATTCCCGCGCTTTTGCAAGCTTTGAGGTCGCCCATGTCCAGTCGTGAAGAAATCCGCAAACCATCCCGCGCCTTTCCGTTCTGGTTGTCACTGGGCACTGTTCCACTGATCCTGCTGGGCGCGACTGTCGGCGGCTGGACGGTGATCTTGCCGCCACTTTACGCTTGGACAGCGGTTTCGGTGCTGGACGCGATCCTTGGGCGCAACGAAGACAACCCCGATGTGGAAACCCCCGAGTCGGACCTGATGTGGTACCGGCTGATCACGATGATCTGGCTTCCGGTGCAGTTTCTTACGATCTTCGGCATGATCTGGTGGGTGACGCATACCGATCATTTGACGACGCTGGAAACGATCGTGTTGTTCTTCGGCGTCGGCGTGATGTCGGGCACGGTGGGCATCGTTTACAGCCACGAGCTGTTTCACCAGAAGAACAAGCTGGAAATCTGGCTAGGCGACCTTTTACTTTCCACGGTTTTCTACGGGCATTTCCATACAGAGCACCTTTTGGTGCATCACTGGTATGTGGGCACCCCGCGAGATGCAGCAACTGCGCGCTATAACGAGGGGTTTCATCGCTTTTTCTGGCGTGTGCTGCGCGATTGTCCGCGTTCGGCGTGGCGTGCCGAAAAACTGATGCTGGCGCGCGCCGGGCGCAACATGTGGCACCCCTCAAACCCGTTCTGGCGCTATGGCGCGTTGCAAATTGCGACGATTGCTTTGGCGATCTACCTTGGCGGTTGGATCGGATTGGCGCTGTTCGTGTTTCAGGGTTTCATCGCGATCTGGCAGCTTGAACTGACCAACTACGTCGAACACTACGGGCTGACCCGCTTGCACAAGGGCGCGGGCAAGTATGAGCATGTGCTGCCACGCCATAGCTGGAACGCCAGCCACATGGCCTCTAACTGGCTGCTGATCAACCTGCAGCGCCATTCAGACCATCATTACAAACCCGACCGCCGCTTTCCGCTGTTGCAAACCTATTCCGACGACGAAGCGCCGCAACTGCCCTTTGGCTACCCGATCATGACCGCGCTTGCGATGGTTCCGCCATTGTGGCGGCGGCGGATGAACCCGCGCGTGCGCGCGTGGCGCAAGAAGTACTACCCCGAGATCACTGACTGGTCGGCCTACAATACAGGCGAAAACCCCATGCCGGCAGGATCAATTTGATAGCTGCGCCTCAGGCGGGGATATTTGGCCTGAAGCATATGGGAAAAAGCCCCGCCGTTTGCACACGGCGGGGCAAGGTAGTGCAATGCGGGCGGGCCGCGAAGCACAGGCGTTTGCGGTAGAAATCAGGCGCCGGGAACTTCCATTTCAGCGCGGATCTGCTGGCGCAGAATGTCGATGGGCACCATCTTACCCTCGCGCTTGAAGTGCCAATAGGTCCAGCCGTTGCACGAGGGCGCGCCTTCCAGATGCGCGCCGACCTGATGGATCGAGCCCTTCACGTCATTGCCGATCAGCGTGCCATCGGCGCGGACCTTGGCCTTGAAGCGGTTGCCGAGCGAATAAAGCTCTTCGCCCGGGCGCAACATACCGCGTTCGATCACCTGCCCGAAGGGAACGCGCGGTTCGGCGCGTTTTGAGCCGGTGGTCTCCAGCGCCTCGCGGTCATAGCGGCGTACGCGGGCAAGGCGACGCTCGGCCACTTCGCGGTAGGCGGCCTCGCGCTCGATGCCGATGAACTCTCGCCCAAGCATCTTGGCGACCGCACCCGTGGTGCCGGTGCCAAAGAACGGGTCGAGTATGACATCGCCGGGGTTGGTGGTGCCAACCAGAACGCGGTGCAACAGGCTTTCGGGCTTTTGCGTCGGGTGTGCCTTGTCGCCAGCGGCATCCTTTTCGCGTTCGTGCCCGGTGCAGATTGGCAGGACCCAGTCAGACCGCATCTGCACACCTTCGTTCAGGGCTTTCAGCGCCTCGTAGTTGAAGGTGTATTTGCTGGCTTCTTCCTTGCTGGCCCAGATCAGCGTTTCATGCGCGTTGGTCAACCGCTTGCCGCGAAAATTGGGCATCGGGTTCGACTTGCGCCAGACCACGTCGTTGAGGATCCAGAATCCCTGGTTCTGCAACTCGGCGCCCATGCGGAATACGTTGTGGTACGAGCCAATCACCCAGATCGCGCCATGCGGTTTCAGCAAGCGGCGCGCGGCGGCAAGCCAAAGCTTGGTAAAGCGGTCGTAGGCGGCAAAGCTTGCGAATTGGTCCCAAGCGTCATCAACGGCATCGACCTTGGAGTTGTCGGGCCGGTGCAGGTCGCCCTTCAGCTGAAGATTGTAGGGAGGGTCGGCAAATATGAGATCGATGCTGCCCTCGGGCAGGCTGTTCATCACGTCAATGCAGTCGCCCGCAAGGATTTGGTTCAGCGGCAGCGCGCTTTGCGCTGGCCGTGTAATGGTCTTGGTCATCTGCTGCCTCTGTCCCCGGCATTTGCGCCGTTTTCTTTGGGACAGAATGAGTCAAAGGCGATTCGCCGTCAAACTCTTTTTGAATCAAGGGGTTAGAGAAACATCTTGATACAAGATGTTGTGCACAGGTCGGAACGAACGCCTATGGTGAGGGGTCACGCCGAGATTTTTCAGCGCCGCGAGGTGGTCGGGCGTGGGGTAACCTGCGTTTTTTTGCCAGCCATAGCCGGGGTGCTGTTGCGCCAAATCCACCATCAGTGCATCGCGCGCCACTTTGGCAATGATCGAAGCGGCGGCGATAGAGAGGCTGCGCGCATCGCCTTTGACGATACATTCGCCGCTCATCACCATGTCACGCGGCATACGGTTGCCGTCGATCAAGGCATGATCCGCAGGCACCGCGAGTGCTGCAAGAGCGCGTCGCATCGCCAGATGTGACGCTTGCAGGATGTTGATACTGTCGATTTCCTCGACGCTGGCATGGGCCACGGCACAATCGGCGCTTGCCAGAATTGCCTCGGCAAGCGTGGTGCGTTGTGCTGCGCTGAGCGCCTTGCTGTCGTTCAGCCCGGCGGGAATACGGGTAAGGTCCAATACCACCGCCGCAGCCGTAACCGGCCCTGCCAGCGGCCCGCGGCCAACCTCGTCAACCCCGGCGATGCGGGTGAAGCCGCGCGCAAGGGCTGCGGTTTCAAAGACAAGATCGGGGGTGGGTTTCATGCGCGCATATGGCCGCATCAGCGTGGTGTGCGCAACGAAAAAGGCGGGGACCGAAGTCCCCGCCACAGCTTGCCGCAAGACAATGCGTGTAACACGCGGCGTACAAACCTTAGCGGCGCGAAACGCGGAAGCCCGAGTCGGCAAGGCAGCTGGTGCCATAGACGCGCTGCGTGCCCCAATCGGTGCGAATGTCGAACGCGCAGCTGGAAGGTAGACGCGCCGTCACGCCCTCGTCACGAAGGCACTGCGCCGATACCACGTCGCGCGAGCGCGAGTTGATCCGGACGGAGCGCACGCACGACCCGGGAAGCCAGATGCTGCGCTGTTCCCAGCGGTCATCGCGCGGCGGCGCGGGGTTGTGCGAGGGGCGGGAGGGTGCAGGCTGCGCCTTGCTGTTGCTTGCCTGATTGATGATCGTGCCGAGGATGGCAAGGCCGACAATCGCGCTAAGCGCCTGTTGCTCGTTCTTGCCCCATGCGGCGGCGGGGGTTGCGGTGACAGCGGTCAGTGCAAACGCGGCGGCGGTTGTCAGGGCGATGAGACGTTTCATTATATGCGGTTCCTTTTCAGGGGCGACTGGCAGGCAGCGCCGGTTGCGATGACCGAACCATCGCCCCGTCACGCTCTGCCAAGCAATATCAGCGGCCTGCTATCGGCTAGCACCCATGCGCGGAGGCGTTGCTATTGTATAGCAGCCCTGCTCTGACGCATTCTCGCTGCATGAAAACGCGCATCCTCACCCTTCTGCTGGCGCTTGCCGTCAGCCCCGCAAACGCCGCTTGCTACGCCGATTACAAGGCAAAGCGCGACGATCCGCTTCGCCTGCAATACGGCGTGGCGCAACTGCCCGACGCCGCCTGCGGTTCAGTCAGCGACGCCGCAGCGGCACTGGCGCCGCGTCTGGCGCAAAACGGCTGGACGCTGCTCAACATTCTCTCCATCTTTGGCCCTGAAGGTCTGGATCAAAGGAAAGAGAGTGCCGGAGCGAATTACCTCCGCTACTGACAGCCTGCGCAGCGGCAGCCGCGCGGTGGTCTGGGGCATCGGTGCCATTGTCGTCATTCTGGCGGCTGCGGCCATAGGGCTGTTTGTTGCGCTGCCCGACGCCAACGCCTTCAACGCGCGTGTCGAGCGCATTTTCATGGAAAACGACGCGCTGACCGGTGCCGGTGAACTGCGCTTGCTGGAAGTGCTGGCGCAATCTGGCACCTCGTTTTCAGAAGTGCTCTCTAGCTACCGGGTCATCATCTTCATCCTGCTGCTTTTCGCGGCTGCGTTGCTGATTGCGGCGCTGGTGTTCTTACTGATGATCGTTTCGCTTAACCGCCGCATGGGCGAGATTGAGCGGGCAGGCATCGAGGTGCGCAGCCTGACCATTGCGCGCGCCGAGAATACGGTGATCTTGAACGATATGGCCTTTACGTTAACGCCTGCCGCAATCGAGACATTGGCTGTTCTTGCAGAAGCGCGGATGGATGATGACGTGCTTTCGGGTGCCGAGATCGAGGCGGTCATTTCTGGCCGCAGCGCCGCCGATTGCGACGAATCGGCGGGTGCCACGCGCATCAAGCGGCTGCGCGATGCGCTGGGCAATCAGTTGGTGGCCGAACTTCTGGTGCGCAACATCGCGCGCAAGGGCTATATGCTTTCTGTCGATAAAGCCGCGATCCGCATGACCTGATGGCAGATTGGTGACCCCGGATGGATTCGAACCATCGACCTGCCGCTTAGGAGGCGGCCGCTCTATCCCCTGAGCTACGGGGCCAATGGTGCCTTAATGCGGGCAATCGCAGCCCCGTGCAAGCCGTCAGGGTGGCTGTGATCGATTTGGCATCGCAAGAAAATTGCATTGAATTGTCGCTATCATGGCATTCTTTGCCTGTTAGCGTTAACATCGCGGGTTCCAGATACTTGCGCTGTTGAAAGAATTGGGGCTAAGCATGGGGCGGCCCCCCAAGCGAAAGGTCTGACTCATGACCCATACCCCTCTCGTTCCTCGTCGAACATTGACGCTGCGCGACGTATCCGAAGCCTCGGGGGTTTCGGAAATGACCGTCAGCCGCGTGCTGCGCAACCGCGGCGACGTTTCGGCGGCAACACGAGAGAAGGTGTTGGAGGCGGCACAGCGGCTTGGCTATGTGCCCAACAAGATCGCAGGCGCTTTGGCCAGCCAGCGCGTCAATCTGGTCGCCGTGATTATTCCTTCGCTATCGAACCTTGTGTTCCCTGATGTGCTGGGCGGGATTTCCGAGGAACTTGAAGATACGGGGCTTCAACCCGTGGTGGGGGTTACGAAATATTCGGCCAAGCGCGAAGAATCTATTCTTTACGAGATGCTCTCGTGGCGGCCATCAGGGGTGATTATCGCTGGGCTTGAACATACGCCTGCCGCGCGCAACATGCTGCAAAACGCCGGTATTCCGATTGTCGAGATCATGGATGTCGATGGGCCGCATGTTGATTCGGTCGTGGGCATTTCCCACAGACGCGCCGGGCGCGAGATGGCCGATGCAATTGTCGCCGCAGGTTACCGCAAGATCGGTTTCTTGGGCACCAAGATGCCTGACGACCATCGCGCACGCAAACGGCTTGAGGGCTTTATGGAAGGGCTTGCCGCTGCCGGGCTAGAACTGGTCGACTCGGTCTATTATTCGGGCGGCTCGGCGCTGGCAAAGGGCCGCGAGATGACTATGGCCCTTATGAAGCGCCATCCGGAAGTAGATTTTCTATACTATTCCAATGACATGATTGGTGCAGGCGGTCTGCTGTGGTGCCTTGAAAACGGCTACGACGTGCCGGGAAAACTGGGACTCGCGGGCTTTAACGGTGTCGATCTGCTCGAAGGGTTGCCGCGCAGGTTGGCGACGATGGATGCGTGCCGCCACGAAATCGGCATCCGCGCCGCGCAGATCATTGCCGGGCGCAGTCATGCCGGGTTGGTCGGCGGCGAAGTCGTAGAACTGAAGCCGGTGCTGCAATTCGGTGACACAATCCGCAAGGCCTAGGGGCTTTGTGCCCCCATCGGCCCATTCGCCCCCGCGGGTGTTGCGGCGGGAACCTAAGCCTTGGGCCGAAAGGCCACGATGCGGGCCGGGTCGGTTTCGATGCGCGCGGCGCCGATCAGGTCTAGGCAATAGGGCACGGCGGCAAACACAGCATCAAGGCAGGTAGCGATTGCGGCGGGCTTGCCCGGAAGGGTGATGATCAGGCTTTTGCCCGCGATCCCTGCGCTTTGGCGCGAAAGGATGGCGGTGGGCACCTCGCGCAGGCTGGCGCGCCGCATTTCCTCGCCAAACCCGTCGAGCGATTTTTCGATCACCTCGGCGGCACCCTCCGGCGTCAGATCGCGCGGTGAGGGGCCGGTGCCGCCGGTAACAAGGATCAGGTCTGCGCTTTCGGCAACAAGGCGGCGCAGCGTGGCGGCAACGCTTTCGCGCCCGTCGAGTATGATGTCACGCGTGACGGTCAGGGGCGACGTGACTACGCCCCTGAGCCACGTTTCGCAGGCTGGGCCACCCTTGTCTTCATATTCGCCGCGCGATGCGCGGTCGGACACCGTAACAATTGCGGCCCGCGCCGTCATTTCCGCGCCACGCGGGCGTTGCGGGTTGCGATCAGCTTCAAGCGCAGCGCGTTGAGGCGAATGAAACCAGCGGCATCTTTCTGATCGTAAGCGCCTGCGTCTTCCTCGAACGTGACATGCGCTTCGGAATAGAGCGAATGTTCAGACCAGCGCGCCACGGTGCGTGCAAAACCCTTGTAGAGCTTGACCCGGACGGTGCCGGTGACATGTTCTTGGCTCTTGTCGATCAAGGCCTGCAGCATCTCGCGCTCGGGCGAATACCAAAAGCCGTTGTAGATCAGTTCCGCATAGCGCGGCATGATCGAATCTTTCAGATGCCCGGCACCCGCATCTAGCGTGATCTGTTCGATTCCACGATGCGCTTCAAGCAGGATCGTGCCGCCGGGGGTTTCGTAGATACCGCGCGATTTCATGCCGACAAAGCGGTTTTCGACCAGATCAAGCCTGCCGATGCCGTGCTTGCCGCCAAGTTCATTGAGGCGGGTCAGGATGGTTGCCGGCGACATAGCCTCGCCGTTGATCGCAACCGCGTCGCCGCGCTCGAAAGTGATTTCCACCATCTCAGGCACATTGGGCGCGTCTTCGGGGTTGACGGTGCGCTGATAGACGTAGTCGGGCGCTTCGTTCGCGGGGTTTTCCAGCGCCTTACCCTCTGACGAGGTGTGCAGCAGGTTTGCGTCAACCGAAAACGGGGCTTCGCCGCGCTTGTCCTTGGCGATCGGAATCTGGTTCGCCTCGGCAAACTCAAGCAGTTTGGTCCGGCTGGTCAGGCTCCATTCGCGCCACGGCGCAATAACGCTGATCGAGGGGTTGAGCGCATAGGCCGCAAGTTCGAAGCGCACCTGATCGTTGCCTTTGCCGGTGGCACCATGCGCCACGGCGTCAGCGCCACATTCTTCGGCGATGCGCACCAGATGCTTGGAAATCAGCGGGCGCGCGATCGAGGTGCCCAGCAGGTAAAGCCCTTCGTAAAGCGCATTGGCGCGGAACATCGGAAACACGAAATCGCGCACGAACTCTTCACGCACATCGACGATGTGAACGTTTTCCGGCTTGATGCCCAGCAACAGCGCCTTCTTGCGCGCAGGCTCTAGCTCTTCGCCTTGGCCTAGGTCGGCGGTGAAGGTTACCACCTCGCAGCCGTATTCGGTTTGCAACCATTTCAGAATGATCGAGGTGTCTAGGCCGCCCGAATAGGCAAGAACGACTTTTTTTGGTGCGGACATGGGGGGCCTCTGTGCAGGAGCATTAGATACCGCGTCGGTTTATTGGGTTTTGCACAGGGCGGCAAGGGCATGTGCCGGGGCACCTGCCCGGCCAGAACCCATTTGTCGGGGTGGGCGCGGCCAGCGCGGGTGCGAGTGTCGGTTGCGCAGAGTTACGCGATCACATGTATGGCGCAAATTGCCATCGGAAGAACGCGGCGTGGGGGGGCGAAAATCCCGATGCGCAACGATCCACCGCGCCAAGCCTGCTTGACAGCGCAGGCTGAAACTGGCGCAAGAGGGTTGACCCAGACAGGAGGGCCGCATGCCCCAGTTCTCTGATGCCGCCCTTTCCGCAACAGCCGCACTCCGCGCGCTGTTCGAGCAAACGCCCCTGCAACGCAACGACCATCTCTCGGCGCGCTATGGCGCAGACATCTGGCTAAAGCGCGAAGATCTGGCACCTGTGCGCAGCTACAAATTGCGCGGTGCCTTCAATGCCATGCGCAAAGTGCGTGCTGACAACCCCGCTCAGGGGCACTTCGTCTGCGCCAGCGCGGGCAACCACGCGCAGGGTGTCGCTTATGCCTGCCGCCACTTTGGCGTGCGTGGCACGATCTTCATGCCGGTTACGACGCCGCAGCAAAAGATCGACAAGACCCGCGCTTTTGGTCGTGATGCCATCGAGATCGTCCTGACAGGCGACTACTTTGACCAGACCCTTGCGGCAGCGCAAAACTATTGCACCGAGGCGGGCGCGCATTTTCTTTCGCCCTTCGACGATGCCGATGTGATCGAGGGGCAAGCTTCGGTGGCGGTGGAAATACTCGAACAGCTCGGTCGCGCGCCCGATCTGGTGGTGCTGCCGGTCGGTGGCGGTGGCCTTGCGGCAGGGGTGACGGGCTATTTACGAGAAGCTGCGCCATCGGTTGATTTTCGTTTTGTCGAGCCGGCAGGCGGTGCCAGCTTTGCCGCGGCCCTAGCCGCAGGCGCGCCGGTGACGCTGAAGAAGGTAAACAGTTTTGTCGATGGCGCTGCGGTTGCGCGAGTCGGGGCGCTGCCATTTGCCAAACTTGGCTGGGTGCACCCCGAACAGGTGTTGCAGGCACCCGAAGACCGGATCTGCATCACCATACTGGAAATGCTGAACGTCGAGGGCATCGTGCTAGAGCCTGCCGGGGCGCTGTCGCTGGACGTTTTGCCAGAGTTGACGGATGAAATTGCGGGCAAGACCGTGGTTTGCATCACCTCGGGTGGCAACTTCGATTTCGAGCGTTTGCCTGAGGTAAAAGAGCGCGCGCAGCGCCATGCCGGGCTGAAGAAGTATTTTATCTTGCGCATGCCGCAGCGCCCCGGCGCTTTGCGCGAGTTTCTCAACCTACTTGGCCCAGACGACGACATTGCCCGCTTCGAATATCTCAAGAAATCGGCCCGAAACTTCGGCTCTGTGCTGATCGGTATCGAAACCCGCCAGGCGGCAAACTTTGCGCGGCTTACCGCGCAGCTTGACGCTGCGGGCTTCAACTACCGTGACATCACTGATGACGACGCACTGACGGAGTTTCTGGTCTAGCTCACCCGGTCGCGACCGCTTTCGCAAAACTCGCCGACGCGGGCGAAAAAAGCCATTTTGGATCTTTCGTAACTGGACAAGATCGCCGCGATATCGACTTCGGCGGCATGGCCTGCGGTGGCTTGGCGCTCTCCTTCCTGGCAGGCCGCGCCAAAGGTGGCAAACCCGATGTTCCACGCGCTGCCCTTCAGAAAATGCAAATGGTCCCCAAGGCTTTGTGGGCAGGTGCCAAGGTGCGTGAGAATGGATTCGACCTCGTCAAGAAACAGATCCACCACTTCGGCGAAACTTTCTTCGCCAATCTCGTCATGCAGTTCGGTCACGCGTTCCCAATCGATCACGGAAATCTCCAATAAGCGCAAATCCTTCACCTTTTGAAACGCTATGTCGCAGAGTTTGCCGAAAGCTTAAAAACCACATCCACCGCAATTTCACGCGCTGTTAAGCGGCCCGCGCTAGGTTTGCCCGGAAGCGGATTTCAAGGGTTTTTCTTGTCACAAGCGCTCATCAATGCGTCCGAGCAGCCAAGGCCGCATGGCCGCCGTGTCCTTGTTGTCGATGACAGCCGGATGCAGCGGCGCATTCTGGCATCGCAACTCGCCCGCGCCGGATACGAGGTGTTGGAGGCCGAGTCGGGAGAACAGGCCTTGCTGCTTTGCGCGACAGAACAGGTTGATCTTGTGCTGTCCGATTGGGTGATGCCCGGTATGTCGGGGCTAGATCTCTGCCGCGCCTACCGCGCCTTGCCGCGTGATGATTACGGCTACTTTGTTCTGCTGACCTCCAAAATCGAAAAGGGCGAGGTGGCGCGCGGGCTTGCAAGCGGTGCCAATGACTTTCTGGTAAAGCCGGTCAACGGCGATGAACTGCGCGCGCGGCTGGCGGCGGGCGAACGCATCCTTCGCATGCAATCGGAACTCAAAGCCAAGAACAACCTACTCAGCAGCACGCTTGCCGAGTTGCAGCGCGTCTATGATTCGGTTGACCGTGATCTGCGCGAGGCGCGAAAGCTTCAACAAAGTTTGCTGAAGGATAGGCACCGAAAGTTTGGTGGCACCGAAGTATCGCTGCTGCTGCGCCCCTCTGGCCATGTCGGGGGCGATCTGGTGGGGTATTTCCCAATCAATTCACGCCGCGTCGGCTTGTTCGGCATCGACGTTTCAGGGCACGGTATCACCTCTGCGTTGATGACCGCGCGGCTTGCGGGCTTTCTTTCCGGCTCGTCGCCTGAACAAAACATCGCGCTGGTGCTGACGGATCTTGGGATCTATGACGCCCGCCCCCCGCACGAGGTTGCCGCCTACCTCAACGCGCTCGTGCTCGAAGAAATGCAGACAGACAGCTATTTCACCTTGGTCTATGCCGATGTCGATCTGATCACCGGCAAGGTCGATCTGGTGCAGGCGGGGCATCCGCACCCGGCGGTGCAGCGCGCCGATGGCACGATCGAATATCTGGGCAATGGTGGGCTGCCGGTGGGGCTGATCGAGGGCGCGGAATACGAGCTTTGCAGCACGACGCTTCGGCCCGGCGACCGGCTGTTTCTGATGTCCGATGGCGTGACCGAGGCGGCCGACGCGCGCGGTGCGCTTTTAGGTGAAATCGGGCTGCGCGCGGTGATGACGCGAAACGCCAAACTTCGTGGGCAGGTATTTCTGGAAGGCGTGATGTGGGATGTATCCGAATTCGCGGATGGTGATCTGACCGACGATGTTTCGGCGGTGCTTTTAGAGTTCAACAGCGCAAAGGAAAACGACGGCTAAACGCGCGGTCGCACCCGTCGGCGCTTTAAGCGAGCCTGAAGGCTCGGCGCAGAAAATGCCTGTCGCCTTCGTTGCCAAGTTGCTCGGCGGCTTGTTCTGGGCGCATCCAGACGGCGCTATGCCCCGGCTCGCGCGGTTTGCCGAAGCAGCGGGTGGGGCGGGCTATGTAAATTGTGCAAAGCTTTTCGGCCCAGCGGTCGTATTCAGGCATATAGGCAAAGCGGCGAAAGGCACCAATGCGGCGCGGCGCGGCAATGCCCCAGCCGGTTTCCTCAAACACCTCGCGGTGCAGCGCGCCCAGCGGGCTTTCGCCTGCGTCGATGCCGCCGCCGGGCAGCTGAAACTCGGGCTGCGGCTTTGCCTGATGGGTAAGCAGAACGCGCCCGTCAAGCGGCAAAATGGCGTAGGCACCTGCGCGAAGATGGTATTTTTGCCCACGCACCAATGGCTCGCAAAACCTGCGGATCATGCATTTCCCCTTGGCAGCGCCGCCTTGGCCCCCATATAGGCGCGGTATGCCAGCCGTTGAGCTGCAAGAAAACCCCCGGGATGCCCGATATGACAACGCCACTGCCGATCGAATGGGACGATACCGTTCTGCCCTTCCAACTTGACCTCGCCGATGTGCGCGGCCGCGTTGCGCGCCTTGACGGGGTGTTGCAGCAGGTGCTTTCGCAACACGCCTACCCGCCCGCGATCGAGGCGCTTGTCGCCGAGGCCGTGGTGCTGACCGCGCTCATCGGTCAGGCGATCAAGCTGCGCTGGAAGCTTAGCCTGCAAGTTCGTGGCAAAGGGGCCGTGCGGATCATTGCAACCGATTACTACGGTCCCGGTGCCAACGGCGAGCCTGCGCAAATACGCGGCTGGGCAAGTTATGATGCCGAAAGGTTCGACCCCGAGGTTGATGCATTCTCGCAAATTGGCGAGGGCTATTTTGCCGTTCTGATCGATCAGGGCGAAGGGTCTTTGCCGTATCAGGGGCTGACCTCGCTGGCAGGAGGGTCGCTGACATCCTGTGCCGAAGCGTATTTCGCTCAGTCGGAACAGATCGCCACGCGCTTTGCGCTGGCTTTCGGACAGTCGCAACTGCCGGGGCAAGAGATGCGCTGGCGGGCGGGCGGGCTAATGCTGCAACACATGCCCGAGGCTTCGCCGCTGGCCGTGGAGCCCGAAAACAAGGCGATGCACGAAAGCGTGCCGGGCGAAAATTGGACGCGTGCCAACGTGCTGCTCGATACTGTCGAGACGTTGGAACTGATCGGCCCGAAGGTTGCGCCGACCGAGTTGCTGCTGCGGCTTTTCCACGAAGAAAATCCGCGCGTGTTCTTCTCGCAACCGGTGCGGTTCGGCTGCACATGCACGCCCGACAAGGTGCGCCAGACTTTGTCAATCTATTCGGCCAAGGACATTGCCTATATGACGACGCCAGAAGGCATCGTTACCGCCGACTGCCAGTTTTGCGGGGCGCATTACCGCTTTGACCCCGCAACACTCGGCTTTGAAGCGTTGCTTGCCCCCGATGGCTCGCCCTTGCCGGATAAAAGCCGTGACTGACGCGTTTGCGCCCCTCGCGGCGGCGCTGGCGCGGCCGGGGCGGCCTTCTTCTGATTACGATCTCAACCCCGGCACGGTGTTGCCCGAAGGAAGGGTTCTGCGCCCTGCCGGGGTTCTGATCGGGATCGAGTTCTACCGGGGCGATTTGCGCGTGCTTTTGACCAAGCGCGCCTCGCATTTGCAGCACCACCCGGGGCAGATCGCCCTTCCCGGCGGCAAGGTCGATGCGACCGACGCTGACGCCTCTGCGGCGGCATTACGCGAGGCGGAAGAAGAGGTTGGCCTGCCCCGTGGCAATGTCGAGCTTTTGGGCAGCATGGCGGCGCATGAAACCGTGACCGGATTTCTTGTCACCCCAGTGCTTGGCCGGATCATCGCGCCTTTCACCCCGCGCCCCGAGGCGGGCGAGGTGGAAGACGTGTTCACCGTGCCGCTTGCGCATTTTGCCGACCCTGCGAACTACCGCGTTGAAGGGCGGCGCTGGCGCGGGCAGATGCGGCACTATTATGTTGTGCCATATGGGCCTTACTATGTCTGGGGCGCAACAGCGCGGATATTGCGCGCGCTGGCCGACAGAATGGCGGGATGATGCGGGTTCACGGGGCGTGGTTGACTGATCCGGGCGTGCAGGCGGTGCTGGCGATGCTGGCAGAGGGCGGGCACCAAGCGTTGATTGTTGGCGGTGCGGTGCGCAACGCACTTTTGGGGCATGACGTATCGGATATCGACATTGCCACCGACGCGCGGCCCGAACGGGTGCAGCAACTTGCCAAGGCCGCCAATATTCGCGCTGTTCCGACAGGTATCGAACATGGCACCGTCACGCTTGTTGTCGCGGCCGTCGGGCATGAGGTAACCACCTTTCGCCGCGATGTCGAAACCTTCGGTCGCCACGCGGTCGTAGCCTTTGCTGACAACATCGTAGACGATGCCGCGCGGCGCGATTTCACGATGAACGCGCTTTATGTCGATGCGGCGGGCAACGTGATTGACCCCTTGGGTGAAGGGCTGGCCGATCTGGCTGCCGGGCGCGTGCGGTTTGTCGGGCATCCTGATGATCGCATCTTGGAAGATTATCTGCGGATTCTGCGGTTTTTCCGATTTACCGCTTGGTTCGGTGCGCCTGACGCGGGGGTGGATGCCGACGCACTCGCGGCGTGTGCCGAACATGCGCTAGGGGTCGAGGGGCTATCTCGTGAACGGGTGGGGGCCGAAATGCGCAAGCTGCTGGCGGCGCCAAACCCCGCGCCTGCGGTGACCGCCATGCAGACGGCTGGCGTGCTGGCACATCTTTTGCCGGGCGCGGATGCGCGCTCGCTTGCGCCGTTGGTTCATTTTGAGGCGGGGCGCGTGCCAGATTGGCGTCGGCGGCTGGCGGTTCTGGGCGGCAAGGACGTGGCCGAGGCGCTGCGCCTTGCGCGCGCCGATGCGCGTGCGCTCGACGTGCTCGTGACGGCATCACGGGATGACGCACCCGCGGCGGTGCTTGGCTATCAATTCGGCGCTGATCTGGGGGCAAGTGCGCTGCTGGCCCGCGCGGCGCTGACCGGGTATGCACCGTCCGATGGCTGGCAGGCTGAGTTGGCGCGGGGGGCCGGGGCGACGTTTCCGCTCAAGGCCGCCGATCTGATGGCTGCGGTTTCCGGCGCAGCTTTGGGTGCGCGGCTGAAAGAGCTTGAGGCGCGCTGGATCGCCTCGGATTTCGCGCTTACGCGGGCCGAGCTTTTGGCGTGACGTGGCGGGTTTCGTCGGCGCGGCAAGCGGCCTATATCGGTGCCATGGGCAAAACCGCGCGCAAATCTTTGATCGATGCCTTCAAACCCGCCGAGGGCACCCCGCCGCAGCGGCTGTTGCCGTTCATGGGGTGGTCGCTGAAGGGCGCGTGGCCTGCGCTTTCGGTTTCGGGCGGGCTTTCGGCCGCGTCCGGGGCGCTTGAAATCATCTCGGCGATGTTGCTTGGCTGGGTCATCGACGCGGCAATTGCCGCCGAACCGGGGCGCTTTTTCGCAGAGAATTGGCCGCTTGTTGCGATGTTCGCAGGTTTTTACCTATTGCTTCGCCCGCTCGTCTTTGGCCTTTCCTCGTTAACCTCGAACGTGATCGTCGCGCCAAACCTGCTGCCGCTGGTGCTGTCGCGTCTGCATCGGTGGACAATGGGCCAAGCGGTGACGTTTTTTGACAACGATTTTGCCGGCCGCATTGCACAAAAGCAGATGCAAACCGCGCGCGCGGTCACCGATGTGGCGACCGAGATCATCAATACGGTTTTCTATGCGCTTGCCTCTATCATTGGTTCTGCGGTTTTCTTGCTGGCCATCGACGGTTGGGCGACCTTTGCGCTTTGCCTTTGGCTGCTGGCCTATATCGGGCTGATCCGCTGGTTTTTGCCCAAGGTGCGCGGCCGTTCGGCGGCGCGGGCTTCGGCGCGGGCGATGGTGACGGGGCAGGTGGTCGATACCATCACCAACATCAAAACGGTCAAGCTGTTCGCCCATGCCGAACACGAAGATCGCGCCGCCTTGGCCGCAATGGCTGGGTTCCGCGACCGCGCGCTTGATTTTGGCGTCGTTTCCGCGTGGTTCCGCTTTGCTCTGATGACGCTTTCGGGCCTGCTGCCGGTACTGATGGTGGGCGGTACCTTGCTGCTTTGGCAGAACGGCGGCGCGAGCACGGGCGACATCGCCGCTTCGGGGGCGATCGCAATTCGGATCGCGCAGATGACCGGTTGGGTCAGCATGTCGCTGATGGGCATCTGGGGTTCGGTCGGTGAGGTCGAGGACGGCATGCACACGCTGACGCCGCCACATACGCTGACCGATACGCCCGATGCGCTGGATCTGCCGCGAGTTTCGGGTGAGGTGCGATTTGAGGGCGTGCACTTTGCCTATGGCCGCGCCACCGGCGGCATTGAGGGTATCGATCTGACCATTCGCGCAGGCGAGCGGTTGGGGATTGTCGGTGCCTCGGGCGCGGGCAAATCAACCTTGGTGGCCTTGCTGCTGCGGCTTTATGATACCGAACAGGGGCGCGTGCTGATCGACGGGCATGACATTCGCGATGTCACGCAGGAAAGCCTGCGCCGCCAGATCGGTACGGTCACGCAGGAAACCGCAATGTTCAACCGCAGCGCGCGCGAGAACATCCTCTATGGCCGCCCCGATGCCACCGAAGCCGAGGTTGAAGCCGCAGCGCGCAGCGCCGAGGCGCACGATTTCATTCTTGGATTGAAGGATCACAAGGGCCGCACGGGCTATGACGCCGCGCTGGGCGAGCGCGGGGTCAAGCTTTCGGGTGGGCAACGCCAACGCATTGCGCTGGCGCGGGCGTTTCTGAAGGATGCCCCCATACTGGTGCTGGACGAGGCCACCAGCGCGCTTGACAGCGAGGTAGAGGCCGCCATTCAAGAGGCGCTCTCACGGGTGATGCGCGGCAAGACCGTGCTGGCCATTGCGCACCGGCTTTCGACCATTCAACAGATGGACCGAATCGTGGTGCTCGACGACGGCCACATCGTCGAAGTCGGCAGCCATGACGAGCTTTTGGCGCGCGGGGGTCTTTATGCCCGCTACTGGAGCCGCCAGTCGGGCGGCTTTATCGGCACCGAGGATGTTGCATGAACCGCACCGATTTCACGACAGTTTGGGTTACGCAACTTGGCCGGGTGCCAGCGGGCGCGGTGCGCGCATGAAGGTCACGATTACGCGCCTTGGGCATCTGGGCGATGGCATAGCCGAAACGCCTGAAGGCCCGGTTTTTGCGCCTCGCACGCTGCCCGGCGAGGTGATCGAGGGCGAAGTTCTGGCCGGGCGCATTGACGCCCCGGCGATTGTCACCCCCAGCCCGGATCGGGTGCGCCCGCCCTGCCCGCATTACCGCACCTGCGGTGGCTGCGCGCTACAGCACGCTTCGGATGGTTTCGTCGCGCGTTGGAAGGCCGAGGTTGTGCGCACTGCTCTTGCGGCGCAAGGGCTTCAGGCACCGATTGGCGCAGAGCACCTTTCGCCACCCGCATCGCGCCGCCGGGCAGTGCTTGCGGGGCGGCGCACCAAGGCTGGCGCAATGGTAGGGTTTCACGCCCGTGCTTCCGAAACGCTGGTCGATGCGCCCGATTGCCGGGTGCTGCGGCCCGAATTGCTGGCGGTGCTGCCAGCGCTGCGCGCGGCAACCGTTCTGGGTGCCAGCCGCAAGGGCGAGATCAGCTTTGCGCTGAGCGCGACCGATGGCGGCGTCGATGTTGCGGTTTCAGGTGGTCGAGAGCCGGATGCGCCGCTGCGCCAATCGCTTGCCGCGTTGGCCGAGACGCATGGCTTCGCCAGACTGGTTTGGAACGGCGAGCCGCTGGCCCTGCGCCGCCCGCCAAGCCAGCACTTCGGCCTCGCGCGGGTAGAGCCGCCACCCGGCGCGTTTTTGCAGGCCACGCGCGAAGGCGAGGCGGCGCTGCTGGCGGCGGTGAAAGCCACAGTGGGCGGTGCTTCGCGTCTAGCCGATCTTTTTGCCGGTTGCGGCACCTTCGCCTTGCCGCTGGCCTCGCAAGCCGAGGTGCACGCGGTCGAGGGCGATCCGGCGATGGTGGCGGCCCTGCTGGCAGGCGCGCGCGGGGTGTCGGGCCTTAAGAACGTCAGCGCCGAGGCGCGCGACCTTTTCCGCAGGCCACTGCTGCCCGAGGAGCTTGGACGCTTCGATGCGGTGGTGCTTGACCCGCCGCGCGCAGGTGCCGAGGCGCAGGTGGTCGAGATTGGGCGGGCCGCAGTGCCGCTGCTGGCCTATGTGTCGTGCAACCCGGTCAGCTTTGCCCGCGATGCGCGCGCGCTTGTGGCGGTGGGTTACCAACTTGACTGGATCGAACTGGTGGATCAGTTCCGCTGGTCAACGCATATCGAGCTTGCCGCACGATTTTCACTTAGACCGCGTGGCGCGGCATCCGGCCGCTAGGCAAGCGCCGCGTTTTCGGGTAAAAATCGCGAAAAGGGCGCGAAGCGCTCGGCAGGCACG
>NZ_JBFHIA010000001.1:0-50810 GCF_041596715.1 Phaeovulum sp. | reverse complement strand
CAGCGGTGGCGCAAAAGCCGGGGCGAAACCTGCGCTTGCCGATCGGGCAGGGCCGCGAAGCTGCAAGCCGCGCCTCGAGCTGCAGCACCAGGTCGAGACGGCCCGGCGCTGGGCGGCAGCGGTGGCGCAAAAGCCGGGGCGGGGTGGTTCACCGAAGTTGAAGCAGGCGCTGAAAAACGCTGTTACCTTTGTAACCTGTAACCATACTTTGTAACTATAAGTTATTAAAAGGTAATATATCCTATGGCAGGTAACAAAAGAGGTAACACGCGCTCGCCGCGCTGTTACCATTTGCCGAAGTAGACGGGCGGGAAAATATGACCTATTCCGCGTTCTGCGTGGCGAAATCTCGTGAAAATCACGATCCCCTACGCGCGGAAAATAGGCCCGAAAACATGGGGTTACAGATAAATAGCGGTGCAGAGAAAAAAACCTCTGCCTGAGAGGGGCGCGGGTCTAGCGGCTCGAGGGCTCGGGACTTTGGACCTACCCCCCCCCCTTGACGCGCCCGAGGCCGATGCGCGCCAAGGTGGTCAGAACGAGGTCCAGAAACGATGCCAAACACCGCCGATTGTGCAATTGAGCACACTTTAACGGCGCGGCGCATTGTTAAGGCTTAGTTAATCGGTAAGCCATTGAAAAAGCATGCGCTTTGCCGCCCCGTATACGCCTTAACACCCGGAAGGACCCACAACGTTGCTAAGCGTCAAGAAGCTTAACCGCGCGCCGCGTTGATACTGTTAAGCCGCCGCCCGATCGCAGCCGCAGAGCCGGGATGCCTCATTCTTTCAAGGCACCGTTAGGTCAAAGGCGAAGCGCTGCGCCCAGTGCAACCCGCGCGACAGGTTCCCTGCCCATGCCGGGGCGCGGGGGCAAACCGCATCAGGCGGCGCCCTGAGCTGCAGGACCAGGGCGAGGTGGCCCAGCGCTGGGTAGTGGTGGCAAGGGGCCAGCACCGCTGCAGGCAGCGCCTCGAGCTGAAGGACTGAGGCGAGGGGGCCAGCGCCGGGCGGAATGGAAAGAGCCCGGCAGCATTGCCGGGCTCTAACGCCGCATGTTTCAACTTGCTCCGCTCTGCCTCAGCGCGCCGTGAGTTCCTCGAGATTCTTCACCTTGTCGTTGATTGCGTCGATCACGCCCATAAGGGCAGACCCAAAGCTTTTTAGGTCAGGTGCGGTAATGCCAAAGCCCGCCAAATCTTCCTCGAAAGACAGAAGCGCGTCGACTCGGTTTCTAAGTAGGCAGGTGCAGTTATAGACCGCGTCCAGGTGATCCTCGATCACTTCGGGCGATGTGGCTACAACTGATCCGTGCATACGGAGCGGGTTTGTGTAGGCGTTCATTTGTTTGTCCTTCCAGGTCATCGTGGGCGGTAGTCAGGCCGCAGCGCGGCGCAGTTCGTCATTCAGCTCGCGCAGCGTGTTCCAATCATTACCGCGCAAAGTATCTTTGCACTCGAAAGAGTAGATTTCGCGGCGGATGGTCTCGGCAGCGCGCGCGGGGCGTGCGAAGCGAGCGGCGACTTCCGATGCCACGCGGGCGGCCACTTTCACATTGTCCCATACGACGCGCAGTGCCCGCGAGAGCACCGACCGCAGGGGCTCGCCATTCCCTTTGAAGCGGCGAACGATTACCCATGCTTCCGTCATGATCTTGGCGCGGTCGATGGCCATAGCAGTTGCCCTTTCTCTTTCGATAGATTATCTATAGCATAGGACAGATCACCTATCAATAGGTTTTCTATCTGTTTGCGTAGATTATCTATGAAAGTGTCTGCAATGAATGGTGAGCAAATACGCGCTGGGCGTGCCCTTCTGGGATGGTCTGCCGCCGATCTGGCCGCAAGCGCGGGAATCAGTTATCCGACCATGCAGCGGATCGACGCAACGCGCGGGCCAGTTACCGGGCGCTACGAAACGATTGAGGCAATCCGCCTGGCCCTTGAAGCCCAAGGCATTCAGTTCCTTGAAGGCGGGCATGTTTCGGCCGGGCCGGGCGTGGCATTTGCTGCGAAGGGCAACACGCCATAGAACCCAACCCGCGCGCCTGGCAAAGTGGCGCATGCTGCAACCTCGCAATGGCGTCCTGCTTTATGGCAGCTTGACCCCATAGGCGGCAAACGCCCGCGCCTCTGCCTCTTCCCGAGTTAGCCCGCCGTCAAACTCCATGATTGCCGCGCGCTCTTCGGCTAGATCGCGTGCAAGTTCCGGGTCATTGCGCCAATCATCGGCACCACGCGGCAGCGGGCCAGCCGCGCTGGGCGGAGCCTCGGGGATCTTTCCCAGGCGCGAAAACACCCGGCCCAGCGCCGCCCAGTCTGGCCCCTGCTTAGCCATCGGCGCTAGCCTCTTCGCCCAAGAGCGCCGCAAGGTTCAATTGGTAGAGACGCAGCGCCGTCTTTTCGCTTGGCACCTTGAAAGGTTTGGTGAGAGCCGAAACCGTGGCCCCCTTCTGACTTATCTCATGGCGAACGATCACGCCCAAATCCGCCAGCCCGGCAAGAACGGACTTGAGATCGAGGCCCGCAAGCAGCTCGCGCATGCCAGAAGCGTGAAGGTAAAACACCGGGGCGGCATCGGGCATTTCTTCGTCGCCGCGCTGCACGTAGCCCAGCGCCTTCGTTATGACGGCCCGGCGCGAGTCTGGCTTCCATGAAACAAACCGGCTGTGCCCGTCAACCTCAACAGCCTGCCTGATCCGCGCCCGCGCGTCTGCCACTTCGCCCGCACCACTGCCGCCGCGTTCGCCCAGATAGTCACCGAAGCAACGCAACACTGCCTCTGCCGCCATGCCTTCTGGCCAGCCAGTGATGCCTATAGACGAAGCCAACTCACCTGCCGCAGCGACAAGCGCAAACCGATCGGCCACGCGCCGCACTTGCCCGTCAGCGCTGGGCGGCAGAGCCGCTGCGACGAAGCCCCGGCGAAGCTCGGCAATGCCGTCTCGAGTTGCGGCAGGGTCCGCTACGATCTGGCGAAGGAAGGCACGGGCAGGCGTTCCAAAGCTTCGCCCGACTGCCGCTTTGAGCGACTGGGCGAAGGCCGCTGCATTCTCCGCGCCGTGAATGTCCTCGAACAAGCCCAAGCCCGCGCCAGCATCGCCCCGAAGGTCGATAACCCGCACTTCCATGCCAGCGGCTATTCGGCCGCCGCTTTCCCTGATCTTGTCAGCAAGCCCCATTTCGCCGCTCGAAAGGAATAACAACCGCCACTCATGGCTCTTCCGCGCCTGCCCCTCGCGCCCAGCGCGCGCCTTTCCAACGCCATTGCCTAGCATGTAGGCGGCAGCTCCTGCCGCCTTCGATTCCACTTGGCTAAGTTCATCCAGGCACAGGCAGGCGTCATCGTGCATCGCCGCCAATGCCTCTAGCGCGTTGTCAGTTGTGCGCCAGCTCTGCACGTAGCCGCGAACACCACCGCCGCCCCATACAGAGCCCGCCACAGCCAGCGCCGTTGATTTGCCAGAGGAAGATCCGCCCCGGAAGTGGAAGCCGCCGCCATCCTCGCCTGTGAGCGCCAGAAGGGGCGCCGCGAAGGCTGCAGACACAGCCAGCACCAGGCGGGAATTGCCCATCGCCAGCGCTGCAACACTGTCGCGCCAGTCAGCTAGCGTTCCGGCAACGTTCAAGGCGTGCTCGAGCTTTTCGACACTCTGCAGGATCACCATTTCGGCGCTGGCCTCAGCACTTATGGTTTCATCGGGGAACACATAGGCCGCACCGTGCCAGCCGATACTTGATACACAGCGGGCGCGGGCGTCAGGCTCTGCCGAAATCAGATATTCAAAGAGCCAGTCGCGCCATTTGCGCCCAGCGCTGGGCACGGGCTCGAAACCCAGCCGCAAAAGCTCAGCCCGGATGCCTTCACCCGATCCGGCAAGCAAGGCAGCGGGCATCGGCCACAGGTGGCGCACCCCGTCGCAGTCAACCACCTCAAGCAACCTGCCGTGATCCTCGCCCTCTGACGTTCTGGTGCGGGCGAGAATGTTGACTTCGGACCCAAACGCCACCCAGCGTTTGCGGGTCGCGCCGTCTTGGCCTTCGGCTTCCACCTCTCGCCAGACTTGCCCACCTTCAACCTTGAACGGAAAGGGCCTGGCACGTTTGCGCTGGGCCTTCCCGGTCTGCCCAGCGCCGCCTTTCTTCGCTTCTGCCGCCTGTTTCGCCTCTGCCACCTGTGCGGCAATTTCGGTTTCGCCGCTCATGCGTCACCCCGCAGAACATCGTTGAAATCGGCGCCCGCCGCTCGAGGGGCGATGATCGAAACCGCCCGGCCTTCGGCCTCAAGTCTGGCCGCAGTTGCCTCAGCGGCAGCAAGCCCGGCATCGTCGTGATCGGCGGCGATTATCACCACCTCTGCCTAAGGCAGCGGGGGCAGGATCACCGCCTTAAGGCCAGAGGTCGAAAGCGTTGCCCATACGGTCAACCGCGACGCGCGTGAAACTGAAAGGCTCGTTTCAACCCCTTCGGCCAAGGCAATCACCCGCCCGTCAGGACCGAAGCGCACGGCACCGCCCGCCGCTGGCCCCAGCATCATCTTTGCCGGGCTCACGTCCGCTTTGCCTGACCCGTCAGGCCGAAGAAACGTGCGGTGCACGCCCAGCGCCTCGCCCTTTGGCCCTCTGATCTGCACCAACATGGCGGGCAGGTGTAGACCGCTAGGTGTGTGTAGCGCACCGGGGTGAAAGCGCAGCGTGTTGCGCATCTTGGCAAAGCGCAGGCCATGTATGCCGCGCGCCTCGAGGTAGCTCTGAGCTGGGGTGCCCTCGCAGCTCACGCCCGCTGCGAATAGGGCATGGGCTGATTGCAGGCGCTGGGCTTCCCTTTGGCGTTCCTCGGCCCGCCGCCGCTCTGCCTCTGCCGGATCGGGCGCGGCTTGGCGCTGGCCGCGGCCCTCGATAAGTCCGAGGCGCTGCAACTCAGGCAGCACCGCACAACCGCTCTTGTGGCAATGCACCAGCAAACGCCCGGCGCTATCGGCAATGGACAAGGCGCGCTGATCGCGCCGCCCCTCGGGCTGGCATATCGGGCAGGGGGCAAGGCCAGAGTTGCCGTGCCAGTCACCACCCAGCGCCCGCGTGATGGTTTCGCCCTCAGTCATGGCGGCGCTCCGCCTTGGAAGTCGCGACGGCTTGCTCTGGGTCCACCGAATCTGGGTCACGCCTCGATTGCTTTGCAGACCGATCGAGCGCCGCCAGAATATTGACGGTATTCCTTAGGACCAAGCCAACTTCGGCAATCAGGTTGTCTAACTTTTCCTCATTGCCCAGCGCCAGCTCGTAAGCATCATGCGCCACACCATCAGCCACCTCGACGTGATACCTCACGGACTTGCCTTCCCATCCCTCTGCCGTCATTGCCGCACCTCTTCCGAGGTGGAGTTGACGCGCCGGGCTGCAATCCAGTCGCGCAGATCGGCCACGCGATAGCGAACCGATCGGCCGATTTTCACCATCGGCGGGCCATCGCCGCGAACGGCCGAAACCTCGAGGAAACGCTGGGTCAGGCCGAAGTGGGTTTGCACCTCGGCGCGGGTCATAAGGCGTTCGTCTGTTAGTGTTTGTTGCATCATGCAAGCTCCGTTTGTGCTTCTGCACTTACGGGCATGCCGCAGCTTTCGCCCCGCGTCATTTCCCTTTAACTGGGCTACTTTCGGGGAAGTTTTGTTAAGCTAGTCGAACACGCTCAAAGGCTCGAGCTGCTCGGGTTCCCAATAAGGCTCTTTCTCATTGATCTCATCGAGAAGTTTGCGAATGCGCTTTTCCGCTCCACCCTCAGAATACTGGCGGATTAGCCCCTTATCCCTCTGCCAAGCAGGCAGACGCCACTCACTTTCTTTCGGGGTTATGACCCTGAAGCAGAGAAGGGATTGCCTTATCGCCTCAGCTTCAGAGAGCTTCTCGCCGTTCAAGTAAGCATCGCGGAGCAAACACCAAGCACGTGTTGTCGCGTCTTGGGCAGCATCCGAATACCCTGATCCTTTAGGGCGCTGGGCAGGTCGCGGAGCTTCGCAGGCAGGCGCTACATAATTCACGAAATGGTAGTGCTCAGGGCGATTCGGCCAGTGATAGGAAAGAGGCCAAGCTTGGTTCCGAAGCTGCTCAGTCGGGGCAGTGTGCCAAGCATACCAGCGCTCAAAGAGGCTTCTGCATTCCTCCAAATCCACACCTTGGTTGAGCGCTATGGGGCACTCTTGGTCTATGGGTGGGGAAAACTGGGCCACGATCGGGATAACATGCCAAGTCACATTGGGGCGAGGGTGAAGATCTTCCGCAAAGTATTGGAAATCTCCGAATCGCGCGTCCCTCGCCGCTTCAATGGCACTTTCTGAGGCCCCCAACACGTCAAGCTGGCTCGCCAGATTCCGTGCGGCAGAGGCCGCATTTACACTGGATGCGCTTGGCTTCAAATCCGGCGCGCGCTCAAAGAGGTCAGCTATCCGCGCCGCAACATGATCTGAATACGGGCCAGCACCGATGGCGAGCCTAGTATAGGCATGATAGAGCGCGCTGCCCCAAGCAATGATGCCCCGAATATCGTCCAAGGGCAGCCGATCGGCCCATTTCTTCGCACTCATTCCGCGCCCCTCGCAAGGCACTCGCACAGGAAAGACGCGCGGCAGCGGGGTGCGAGTTCGCCCGCGTTCGGGGATCAACCTAGCCGCGCGGCACAAGGATAGACCTTGGCACCGCGAAAAAGCAAGGCGCAACACTATATGTTGTGTTCGGAGGTTGCGCGAATGGGGCCGATTTGAGGCGTTCTCTGCAAGGCTTGACCCCGAGGCAGACTTGCACCAGCTTGCGCTGGGCTTCACTCGAATGCATTACCACCGTAAAAAGGTAACAAGCCCGCGTTTTCTGTTACCTGCACACAATCAGATTGTTACCTTAATAAGCGAGCTTTGTCAGTTAGTTGCGCCATTCGGTAACAAGGTAACAGAGGTAACAGCGTTTCAGGGTATAGAGAGAAAGAGCAAACGCGAGAGACCGACAGAGGCACCACAATATGTGGTAGCTGCCCAGCGCCCGGCGGCTTAGCCTTTGCGGTGCAGCGGCACAATTTCCGCGCCGCCTTCCGGTCCTTTCAGGTGCCCGGCCAGAACCCCGCCCACCTGGTCAGCAGCGGCTTTCAATGGATCGGTGGCAAGGTGCGCATAGCGCGCGGTTGTCTTTACATCGCGGTGCCCCAGTAGCGCGCCGATCACCGGAAGGGATGCGCCGCCAGCCACCATGACAGAGGCAAAGGAATGGCGCAGATCATGAGGCCGCACGTCCGGCAGGCCCGCCGCCGTGCGGATCACACCCCAAGGGCTTTTCAGGTTCACTAGCGGCACCTCTGGGTCGCTGTAATCACCGCCCTGGATCACGTAGCCCTTGCCGCTCTCGGGCATATCGAGCCCGCGCAACACCTCGAGCGCAGCCGGGGGCAGCATCAACGGCTTTCGGCCAGTCTTGCTGTCGGGCAGGTTTGCGCGGCCCGCCTGCCAATCTATCCATTCCCAGCGCAGCCCAAGGATTTCGCCGCGCCGCGCGCCCGTGAAGATCAAGAGGCGGATTGCAGCCACGGCTGACTTGCTCACCCGCACGGCCTTGGGCTTGCCGCCCTCTTCAATCACTAGCTCGCCCCGCTCTGCTTTCGCCAGGACTTCGCCCAGCGCGGCAAATTCAGCAGGCGACAAGAACCGCTCACGTGAAGTTTCCCGGTATTTCTCCACCTCGACGCAAGGGTTCGAGTGGCGGTCCCGGTAGCCCCACGTTTCAGCCAGGGCAAATGCCTTGGAAAGCGCGGAACGCGCCCGGTTTGCCGTGGTCGGCGTCTTGGCAAGGCGCGAATGAAAGCGGGCCAAATCCGCTGCGGTCACATCAGACACTTTCAACTTTGCCAGCGCATCTTTGCAGATCACCCGATTCACAAGGTCAATGACAAATGCGGCGGTGCTTGCCTTGTTCCTCACCTTCACATGACTTTCTAGGTATTGCGCCATGAGCTCGGCCACAGTGGGGGCCTTGCGCTTATCGATCTTGTCGCCCGCCGGATCGCCGCCCGCCGCCACTTCTGCGGCCCAGCGCTGGGCGGTTTCGCGCGCTTGATCTGGCGTCACGGCACCGTGGGTTCCGATAACGCCCCAGCGCACTCGGCCTGCCCGACCGCCGCCAACACGATACTTCAAGACATAGGTTCGGCTGCCAGTAGGCCCAACGCGAACGCCAAAGCCCGGCACTTCGGTATCCCAAGCAACGTAGCGGGTGCCCGTAACCTTGAGAGCATCGACCGTGCGCTTGGTGAGCTTCACGCCCTCTGACATATCAACTTCCCCTCGGGCTACCACCGGGCTACCACCGAAACGGAAACTTGGCGCAACCCCATGCAAGGAAGATAGGAGCCTATCAGCAATGAAACAAGGGGAAATGTGGCTTGCTGCTATCCGATGCAATTGCAGGAAATACAGCAACCCCAAGACTACGAATCTGAGGGCCGGGCGTTCGAATCGCTCCGGGTGCGCCATTTACGAACAAAACTGGGCACTCCTGCGGGAGAGGCCCCGCCGCCCATTACCAGCCTTTCCAAAATCGTTCTTCGTCCGTGGATACGGATTTCTGTGTCATCGACGTCGACATTGTCGATCATGGCGCGGAGATAGGAGCGGCGGAACGGGATAGGGCCGTTCTGGATATTATCGCGCATGATGGTCGTGAAGGCGGCGATCTTGTCTTGCGTGATCCGGGCCTCGGGACGCAGTTCTATCAGTGCGCGGTCGAGGGCGACCTGGGCGATGTCGCGCTCGGTCTTGATCGCGGCTATGCGGTCTTTGAGGGTGTCATCGGTGGGGTCGGCGATGCCGTTTTCGATGGCGTCGTAGAGGCGCTTAAGGCGCGCCTCTGTGTCGCTGAGGTTCTTTCTAAGGTTGGTGATGCGGTCGGTATAATCGGCGCTGCGGCTGGTCTGGCGTTCAATCAAGCCAGTCAGGAGCTTTTCGACGCGGTGGGGCCTAAGGAGTTGGTTTGCAATGCGCTCGGTGACGATCGTGTCGAGCTTATCCATTGGGACTGAGCGGCCCTTACAGGCGCTCTTGCCCTTCTGGGCGCATGTGGCACACGCGTAGTAGCGATAGCGACCGGACTTGCCGGTTCTCAGCGTCATGCCGCCATGGCAACTGGCACAGGTCGCAAGGCCGGTCAGCAGAATGGGACCGGTTACAGTGCGCGGTGGGGTAGCTTTGGGGTTTCGGGCCTTGAGTGCAGCCTGCAGATTGTCGAAGGTCTTGGCGTCAATGATCGGCTCCACCGCGACCATGATCTGCTCGGCAGCCGGCTTGTCCTCCTTGGTCTTCCAGATTTTGCGGTTGAAGCGGTATTCGCCCTTATAGACGGTGCTGGTAATTAGCTTATGCAAAGGGCCAATGCCCCATTGCGCGCCTTGGCGCGTGCGGTAGCCATGATCGTTGAGCCAGGTCGCGACGGCTTTGACACCCATGGGGCCGGTCGTGCCGTCGCCGGTGGTGAAGAGTTTGAAAATCAGCCTAATAGTCTCTGCTTCGACGGGGTCGACGACCAGACGCTTTTTGGTCTTCGAGCCGCGTTGCTCGGCGGCGACAACCTTGTAGCCATAAGGGGCTCTCGCGCCGTTCCAGAAGCCCTGGCGGGCATTTTCCTGCATCGCTCGCAACGTATGCTTGGCGTTTTCCTTGGACTGATATTCATCAAAAAGCGCAAAGACCTGCCGCACCATGACGCTCATCGGGTCATCCCCTAAATCCTGGGTGATGCTGACCAGACGCACATTGTGCTTTCGCAAGCGCCGGACATGGTACTCCAGCGCGAAGTGGTCGCGTGCGAAGCGACTGAAGGAGTGGACGAGAACCACATCGAATGGCGCGCCGTCGGTCGTGGCCATATCGAGCATGCGCTGAAGCTCAGGTCGGCGATCATCCGTGCCGCTAGCACCGGGCTCGACATACTCCGCAGCGACCGTCCAACCCCGCGCCTCGCAGTAGGCAATGGCCTGCCGCCGTTGATCGGGAATAGAGAGATCATGCTCGGCCTGCCGCCCCGTCGAGACACGCAAGTACAACGCCACCCGAGTCTGCGCATCGGGAAGATTGTTGTTGAGCGTGTCCAGGGTCATGGCGGGTTATCCGATCATGAAGTTTGCCAGTTATCGTTGGCCGATCTTTGCGGCTCTTTCGAGTCGGTTTTTGAGGCGTACTTTAGCATGGCGGAAAGTTCGCTCATGAGGAACGACTCAAGGACATCCAGTTCGGCATCTGTGACCGGAAAGTCATCGCCGAAATCATCGAGGACGAATTGCTCGCATGCCTCGTCAGGAGTTTGACCGGCTGGCGGTAACAGAGTCCTGCGATCGCTGGACGATTGTCCGCGCATCGATCAAATCCTCAATATATTGGAGAGAAGGAACCGGCGGCAGGTGGTGCCGCCAGTTATTGCTCAGTCATCATTCGCCGGGCGCAGATGATGATGCGGATGCTTGGCGTAACCGCGCTCGCGGCAGACGGCTTCCATCGTGTTGCAGTAGGTCGCGTAGGCGAACTCGTACGACTGCTCCCGCGTGCCGGGGAAAGTCCCGCCTCCCATCATCACGATCCCTACAGCCTGGAACATCGCGTAGATGTCAGTTTCGCTGATGGGCTTGGTGCTGTTGGCGCTCAAATACTCCATCGCCCAAATGACAAACTCCTCTGGCATTCGGACGGGCACAAAAACATCCAGTTCAAGCGGGGGATGGTCCGGTCTATCTTTCATTGCGATCTCCATCATTTGGTGATGGGATCAATATGAAGGCGATGCCGCGCGCTAAGCCGCGTGGAAACCACGAGGTTTGCTTTAGCGGGTTCATGCTGGAGCCTTCGCGTATGGAGCGGAGGTGACAATGTCAGAGACTGACGAGTTCGGGCGACATGAAGTACTGCACATGGCCGCGTTCCTGGCGCGGATAGTTGCCAGCGAACTCGCCGAACATCCGCAGGTCAAAGCCAACCCGGAATGGCTCGCCCTTGCCGATGAAGCCGGGCGATCCCTTGAGACCCTTTATCAGGCCGTCGGTGCCGTTCATCTGGATCAGGACGGGTCCTGACCCGTCTCACACATTTAAGCTTGAGCTCGGCACCGCCGCGCCGGGCCCGGCCTAGAAACGTGGGGCAAGAGCCTGCTGCTTCTGCCGGATCATCCGGCGGATGGCATCCAGGCCTGCAACCGCGTGGCGGTGGGCCTCTGTGCCCGGCTGGGTCTGCGCCAGCGCGCATTGAACGTGATGCTGCATGACGTGCAGGTCAGCCAGAGAGCGACTTTGCAGATCGGCGATGGTGATTAGACGAGACATTGTATTCCTCCTTCGTTCGGAGGCCCCGTCCATCGGGGCCTTGCGGCCCCGGACACACAGCATCATCGGGGGATGGTCCCGGTGGACGGGCTGGAGAAAAGAAGAAGATGAAGGAAAGGCACGGCGTTGCCTAAGGCGGTGGGGATGGTCGTGAATGCTGATTGTTTAGGCATGCGGATCAGTTCATAGCGCTGGAAGCCGCAGACTTCTGCGGTTTTTCCGGGTTTCAAATTTGCGGAATGTGGGCTGAAGACGATATAATGGAACTATATTGAGTACTGTTTTTATTACTGATTTTTATGTGGTGGATATTGGCAATGCAGATCAGATTGCTGGGCGAAGTCAGCTTCGCCGAAATGCGTCAGGCCCTTTTCGAAGCTCTCAATGAAATCGAGGACGAGTTTGCGATCCGCTATTCGCGGGGCGCGGTTCTGTTCATCAACCCCACGGACGGTCTCGACGAAAATGTCGTCGCGCGCCGGCGGGGACGTGTGATTTCCAAGGTGACGAAAAAGGGGCCGTATCGCTCGGCTGCGGACGAATATTGCCCCTGAGCTGATTGATATGGCTGGGAGGGACGGATGAAAATCCCGCATTACATCGGGCTGGAGCAGGCCCGCCAGGTGTTGGCAGAGATGGGCGTTGAGCTGAACGCTCGACAGATGAAGCGGGCGGCAGACAAGGACGCGACAGGGCAGCGCCGACTGCCATTCTTCGTCGACCCGATCGAGGGCACACTGAAGATCGAGAAAGATACGTTAGTCGAAATATACAAGCGACTGCAAAACAAGGCAGAAAATGAGTTCAGAAATAGAGATTGACTTAGCGAATCCGCATTTGCTTAAGTGATTACTTATTAGACTTCTTACAGATTTATGTATTTATGGCAGATATACGCAAGCGCACAGGCAGTAAAGGAACGACGTATCAAGTTCGTTATCCCGACCCCGGCTCGAAAACGGGCTACGCCTACGCGACCTTCGAAACGGCAAAGGAAGCGCGCGCCTTTCGTGAGGATTCCCGCATGAGGACGAGCAGCACGCCCCGGTCGCGTGAAATCGACAGCGTGGCGGATGCGGTTCAGAAATGGCTGGATATCTGTGAGAAGGAAGGGCGCGATGGGCGCGATCCGGTCACTGAGTACACAATGGTGGGCTATCGACACCGGGCGGAGATTATCAAACAATACAGTTGGCCGAAGTCGATCCACGCCCTGACAGCCCCCGATATCATCGCCTTCCGCTCTTGGCTCTTACAGAGCCGCAGCAGGGACCAGGCCCGCAAAGTCCTGTCGTCGTTTCACTCCCTGGTTCTGGAAATGGTAAATCGGGGCGTGCTCGCGCATGACATCGCCTCAGGCGTGGGTATTCGCGGCGGCTCCCGTTATGACGAGCCGGTCACGGTTCCGTCGGAAAAGGAAGTTCGTGATCTGCTAGCGGCGGCGGACGAGCTTGCCAACTCGCGCAATCGACAGACTGCCCGCACCTGGCAGCGTTATCGCCCGATGCTGTACCTTGCTGCAGATACCGGGATGCGCCCACAGGAATATCTCGTGGCGGCGCGGGGGAACCTCAGGGATGGAACGATCGAAGTAGACCGCGCTCTTGACGGCGGCGGTCACAAGATCAGCGTCACGAAGTCAGCCGCAGGCCGGCGCGTGATCGATCTCAGCCCCGAGACCTTCGATATGGTCATGCACTACGCAGACGAACTCGCCGCCACGAACAAACATGATCTGCTGTTCCCCACATCGACAGGGAAATGGCAAAGCGTGAAAAACTGGCGTCAGCGCGGTTTCGCCGCTGCCTGCGAAAAAGCGGGCCTGATGGAAGTGACAGAGAGCGATGACGGTGATGAAATCATCAAGCCAAAGTTCAAGCCGTACGATTTACGTCACTTCTACGCGTCGATGCTGATCGAGCAGCGCGTCAATCTGAAGATGATCCAGTATCTCATGGGGCACCGCGATATTCAGACGACGTTAAGTGTGTATGGACACCTGATTGAGCGTGCAGAAATTCGCGCAGAACGCTCAACGGGGCTAATTGCCAGAATGACCAAAAATCCATGTGGCAAATTTGTGGCAAATCCTCTGTAAGCCGCAGAAACCCTAGGGTTTTAATTGGCTTCCGAAACCAAGGGTCGCAGGTTCGAGTCCTGCCGGGTGCGCCATAAATAAATCAAAGACTTACACGATTCTTATGGGAAGAAAACGGTCCGAAAAGCGAAACTTGCCACAAAATATCAGTCCGCTGTAACCCGCAGAAATCCTCGATTGTCCGGCTTGGTCTTTGTCGGCTTGTGGCGAGTTTGTGGCAAGACCACTTGAAGTTTATGGGTATGTTGAGGCCCGTTTGCTGCCGTTATTACCGTTGCTTCACGATAGCGGCGCGGGCCTGTGCCAGTGCTTTTAGCTCGGACAAATGATCCAGGCTCAGATCTCCCTTGATAACCCGTAGTGCCGTAATTAGCGTCTCTTCAAGATCATTCGAAAACGAGCTCTGTCCCACAAGGTGATTGACCAGCCAGGCGGCAAGGTCATCATCCAGGCTTATCATCACCATCTGTTGGGGTTCCAAGTAGCCTTTGGCGGCCGCTGGCCAGATAGCCTTCTTCCTTGTTGGCAGGTCTTTCCATGTATCAAAGTTCATGGCTGTGCTCCCGTGGCCTGGTTTTGCCGATACTGACGTTTTTCGTTTGGTGACACGAGTCAGTTTGTAGCGCCCCCGCATGCGCGGGTCGGGCTCTACGCTGCGCCATTGGCTTGCCCCGAGCCGCTTGCGCGTCTCGGCCATCCGGTGACGATCCCTGGCGCAGAAGTGGCGCGCGCAGCTTTTCAAAGAAGATAGGGCCTGCGGTCCGCCGCGCACGATGTGCGCAGCACCTAAGAGAGTCGGGGCCTGCGGCCCCACAGCCGTCAAGACCAAGCCCTGCGCTTTGGCTGCGGGCGCTGCCGGGGCGTTCCCCTGCCTTCCGCGCCCCGAAGGGGGCTTGTGCAGGCCGGGTGATCCCCCTTTCCCCGGCAGCGGTCCTGACCGCCGATCCCCCGCTCATTGCCGCTTTGGCTAGTCGGGTTGCATGCGCAACCCGTTTCCAAAGGAGAAAGGCAAATGACTTCCGATATTTATCAACGAGTGACCGACCAGATCGTGGTGGAGCTGGAAAAGGGCGTCTGCCCTTGGCTCAAACCATGGAGCGCCGAACATGCCGCCGGGCGGATCACGCGCCCGCTGCGCTCTAACGGCATCGCTTATCGCGGGATCAATGTTCTGATGCTGTGGGCGTCTGCTGTGGAGAAGGGTTTTGCCGCCCCGTTGTGGCTGACTTACAAACAGGCGCAGGAGCTGGGTGGGCAGGTCCGCAAGGGGGAAAAGGGATCGCCCGTTGTCTATGCGAACACCGTCACCCGGTCCGAAAAAGACGAAAGCACCGGCGAGGAGACCGAGCGCGATATCCCATTCATGAAGGGATACACCGTCTTCAATGCCGAGCAGGTCGAAGGATTGCCCGCGCATTTTTACGCGCTGCAGGAGCCGGTTCTTGATCCGGTGGCACGGATTGAACCGGCGGAGCGGTTCTTTGCCAGCGTTGGCGCGCAGATCACGCATGGCGGGGATCGGGCTTGCTATAGCGTGGCGCTCGACCGGGTGCAGATGCCGCCCTTTGAAGCCTTCCGCGATGCGGAAAGCTATTACGCCACCCTTGCGCATGAACTGACTCACTGGACCCGGCACCCTTCGCGGCTGGACCGTGATTTCGGTCGCAAGCGCTGGGGTGATGAAGGTTACGCCATGGAGGAACTGGTCGCCGAACTGGGCGCGGCGTTTGTTTGTGCCGATCTAGCTTTGACGCCGGAACTGCGCGCCGATCATGCCGCCTATATCGCTTCATGGCTGGAAGTCCTGAAGGGTGACAAGCGCGCGATCTTCAGCGCCGCCGCGCACGCGCAGCGCGCTGCCGATTTTCTGGCGGGCACGCAAGCAGAGTCAGAGAGCACCGCCATGGCAGCCTGAACATAAAACCGCCCGGACTTTCGGTCCGGGCGGTTCCCCTGGCGGCATTTTCCGCACCCGCATAGCGGGCGCTGGACTTAGTGAAGGGTCGAAGACGCGGGAGTCTCCAGGTCGCCGGGCTGATGACCCCACTGATCGGCGGGATCAATCGGCGCACCGCGCCCCTGCCGCAGGCGGGATTCGATGATCTCACCGCAAGCCTGCAGCCGTGCCACCACCGCAGACGCTTCTTTGCGGCTATAGACCGTCACGAGGTCATGGCGCTGGCCGAGATATTCCAGGCAAACGATGAAGGAGTCGCCATAGTAGGGCTTGCGAAACAGCACCTTGCGCTTCATCTGCGCTTTCTGCCGTTCAAACTCGTCCTTCAGCTTCTCCATCGGCGCATAGTCGTGCTGCAGGATGCCGAAACGATGGGGAAGCTTACGGTCGAAACAGACCCAGTGGCCATCCTGCCAGATGGCGATATGCTGCCCGTCGAGGCGCAGCTTTGTCGTCTTGCGCCACATGTCGCGCAAGCCGGGCCGCGCCCCGTAATAGAGGCCAAGGAACAGGGCCGTCGCCGCCCAATGTGCCCAATCTAGGACTGGCGCGTTCAGCGTCAGCCCGATCAGGATTAAAGCCACATAGAGGCTGGTCAGGACGTCCGCAATATCGGCCGCCCACGCCCGCCGTGGCGTCAGAACTTTCACGGTGACATGATATCCTCCCTGTCCATCGGTTGCAGATATTTCGCGGGTCTGCGGTTCACCTTCGAATGGCTGCTTCAAATTCTCCATTGTTCTCATCCTTTCAAATCAGCTTGCGCTTTGACTGTTCTGAAATGAAAGTAAGGCCTGTCGCGCTCGTAAAACCGCGCGCAAACCGCGTCCGTAGAAAGCGCATCTGATGGAGTACACCGATCCGGTCCTGCGGCGGCTACGGGACCGCTTGATCCGCTACCGCAGCGAGGCGCGCACCAATGGGCGCAAGCGCCCTTGGCACCGCGTGGCGATGGATATTCTCGACGCAGAATCCGTCTCTCCCGCCTATAACGAGAAAGAAGGAAGCTCAGAGATACTGGGCGAGGCACTGCGCCGGTTCGCCGCTGGTCTGCAGACGCCGACTGTCGAGCGGCTTGACGCCATCACCGCCTTCCTGACCGAGCAACATTATCTGAGCAAAACCGATCTCGGCGAAGCGCAAGCGCCTCTGGACGCTGCCCGACAGCTCGCGGCTTTCTTCGGGGAGGCTGCGCCGCGCCACCTGCCGGCACGCGACGCGCTATGCGGCCAGTTCCTGGCCGTGCGGACAGACGGCGGGCGCAAGAAATACGTTCTGCTCGACGTTTCGCCGGTCGGGAATAATGCCCTGCAGGTTGAGGAGACAGAGCACAACACCAGTGCGGTCACTCACACTCGCAATCCGGCGGAGTTGCGCCGTTTCTTGAAGGTGGCCAGCACCGCGATGGAAAAGCGCGATGGCTGGATGATTGAAGCCCCGCGCGGCCAGGTCATCATCTTCATTCGTGACCGGCTCAATGGTGAGGCCAACGTCTATACCGTCGTCGCCGATGACAGAGAGGCTGGGGGCGCGAACGCCGCGCATAATATGCATATGCTGCGGCCCGTGCCGATTGCAGGCGGGGCACGGATCGTGCCGTTAGGTCGGCAGGAGAGTGCGGAGGCTGAAACCCCGGTGCCGGGCTTTCTGAGTCAGATGATCTGGCATTTTAGTCGGCAGGAGGAAGCCTGAGATGGCGACACCGCCCGGCCCTAACCTTGTCATGCCGGACTCGTTTCTTGAAGCTGTGCGCCAGGGAAATGCCGAGCGCATCGCCGAGTGGCTGGAGGGTGGCTACAGCAAGATCAACTATCAGGAGGCGGGGACCGGCATGACCGCCCTGCATTACGCCGCCGCCCGTAATGCCGTGCCCATTATCAAACTCCTTTTGCGCACCGGGAACTGCGATGGGCGGATACGCGATCGTATGGGACGCACTGCGGCGACCCTCGCCATCGAGGTTGCCGACAATCCTGTTCTTGGCCGCTATCTCTACGACCTTCAGTTCAAGCAGATACCGGAGAGGCAGCCCGACGAGGATGCAGGGCGGCGCGCGCGCTAGTCCGCATCAAACTTGCAGGCAAACACGGCATGCAGCGGACTGCTCGTATCGAAATATTCGACACGTTGCAGCATCATCGGGTGGTGGCCCGCCCAGATGATTAGCTGCCGCTTAAGCCGGTCACTGCGGGCGAACTGGCGGCTCACCTCTTCGGGGGTCAGTAGCGGGTGCAGCTCGATACTGGTCGAGCGCCCGGCCAGGCCCATAGCGCCTTGTTCTGGGCTGACCTCGCCGTCGCGCGTGACGCTGACGGTGGTCTTGCCGAGCCTGCCGGACACATACTCCATGGTCATCATGTCGTTGTTGCCGAAGAACTGCATGACACCGGCATTGCCGGCAAAGGTCTCCCAACGGTCGCCATACAGCGCCTTGCCCTGACCCCAGTCCTGCAGAAACACCCAGAGCTTTACATCGAAAGAAGCGATCTGACCGGCCGCATCTTCGAGCTGCCGCATATGACCCAATACCGGAAACTCATCGAGACAGACCAGCACGGGTGCCGCCGGTTTCACGCACGTGCGCTCCATCGCGTCAATCAGCTGATTGACGAACAAGCGCAGCCAGCGATTGCACAGACCCATCCGTGTGGCGGGAAGGCAGAGATAGAGGGTCGCGCTGGCAGTGGCAGATTTTAGATCAGAGAGATCGAAATCATGTCCTGACAGCACGCTGCGCATCGCACGGTAGTCCAGAAACTTAGTGTGGCGACGCGTGGTCGACAGAACGCTCGCGCGTTCATTGACCGGCTTCTCGTAAAACTCGCGCGCCGCGCTTTCGATCGCGTTTGCGATGTCAGCTTTATCGGCGTCGTCCTGCAAGCGCTCCGCATTGGCGAACATCGCCAATTCTAGCGTGAAACCGTCTTCCTCACCTTCATCGCCCAATAGCGCGTCGCGCAGCAGGCTGCGCACAGCGATCAGCGTGCGCTCGCCTTCGAACTGCGGCGCAGTGGCCACATGCAGGATAAGACCTTCGAGAAAGTTGCGCGCGCTTTCGTCCCAATGCGGGTCTTTGCCCGCCGGGACGATCAGCGCATCCGCGATCATGCCCGCATCCTCGATGATCGTTTCGCTGTCGGGCTTTAAAACCGCCAGCGGATTATAGCGCTTGCGAAACCTGGCCGCATGCGGTGCACAGGTGTTGAACGGGTCGAGGACAAGGATGGTCTGTCCTAGTTTTGCCCGGCGGCGCGCGGTCAGGTTGGCGAGCTCACCCTTGGGATCGAGCGCCAGAACAGAACCGGGATAGAACATCAAATTGCCGACCAGCGTGACCGACTTGCCGGTGCGCGATCCCGCCACCGTCATCATATGCCGGTTATCTTCGATTCCGATCAGCTTTGAGCCAAGTGCTCCGACCATGATCTTGCGACCAGGATTTGCCGGGTCATAGGCAATGGCCGCATGGTGCGCGAGCTTGGCCGGTTCCAGCCAGCGCGCCTGCGGCACCGTCTGCTGGTGCAGGAAGCGAGTGGACACGCCGCGTGCGATATCGCGGGAGAAGTCGGTAAAGAAGTCGTCCATCGGCGCCATCCTTGTTTGGAGATGCTCCGACTATCGCAGGGCTTCGCGCTTGGATTCCGCGCACAAACCGCGTCCATCGGGACGAGGCCGAGAGGTGGTCGCCGTAATGATCCCAGCGGACGCTGCGGCCACACGACCGGTGGCCGTCTCTACTTCATGTGGCTTTTGCGCAGGAGTGGTGGACAGGGCTTGTCTGCGACCGGGATGAGCATGCCTGAAACGCTTCGACCTTTCGCTTTGGGATTTCCCTCGACTGAACACGCCAAACCTGATCGGGCGCGCACCGGGTTCAAGGCCCTTCGGCCCCTGGGGTGATACGCGGGTGTCCCCGCCTTTCGGCAAACCTGCAAGGCGGGCGATCCCCCTCCCGCGTATCGGCCGTGAACCCGTCGCTTCTCCGCCCGCTCCTAGGTGAGGCGTGTCGAGGAAAACCCAAGCGAAAGGAGCTTACATCATGGCACGCAACAACACCCCGAACCGCAAACCGGCCCGCGAGTCCCGCACCCCGGCGTTTATAGCCTGGCACGTCGACGAGAAAGGCGAGAAGTCCTTCTGGACCCGCATCGGCGCCGCCTGGGATCACAAGGACGGCGAAGGTTACACCCTTCAACTCGATCTGGTCCCCGTCAATGGCGGACGCGTCATCCTCCGGGTTCCGGCCGAGGACAACACCGATCAGGAGGCGGGCGCGTAAGCGCCCCCTCATCTTCCTCACCACCCCAAACCGAGGTCGTCAGACATGTACGATTTGCAATACCAATACGAACCAGGTGCCGAACTGCCTCACTTTTCGATCCACCTTAACGGCGTGCCCATCGCATCAACGAACGGAGAATGGTCCAGAGGCGATCAGGAAAAAGCCGCCCGTCTTTTTGCCGCATCTCATCGTCTCTTTGAGGCACTTGAACATATGCTCGATGCCGATGGTGATCTCTACGCCATGGACTTCGAGGGTGCGCGTGAAGCACTCGTTCTTGCGAAAGGGGATTCAGAAATCGATTGTATGAACGGGAGCGCGTCATGACGCGCTCCCTTGAAACCCACACCATCCTTTGGCGCGGCTTCTCGATCGAAGTGCGCTACGAGCAGAACTGGTTAGGAACCGAGGGTCCTTCAGTACGGCGCATCTACAGGTGAGTACCGTTGAGCCGGAGAATGACCCTCTACCGATAACCGAAACAGGATACCGGTCCCGGTTCATCGACGCGGAAACGATCGCGGAGGCCGGTGGGCCGGTCGCGTTCGTGCGGGGCTGGCTCGACCAAGCCGCTGAGACAAAATCATGGAAGGATCAGCTGGAAAAAGCGCGGCAGATGACGCTTTTCTAGCCGCGTGCTGCGGACATGAAAAAGGGCGCGGACCGGAGGTTCGCGCCCGAGTTTTTGGCTTGGCTGCTTTAGGCGCTGACCAACATGGGTACCATGTGTTCGCCGCAGACAAGCCGGGCATCATGCTTTGCCCAGGCTTTTAGCGCGCAGTCCGGGCAGGTGTAGCGCAGTCGCTTGCCGCTCTTTTGCGTCGCGGCAGCTTCGTCGCCGCCATTGGAATTTGGAAGCAGCGCAGCCGGCGCTTCCTTCCAAGTGATCGCGAAATCCCTCGCCATCAACTTCTGGGCGGCGTTCTCGAACGCGCCGCCGGGAACGATGATATGAGTGACCGTCTCACCGGTCTCTTTCCCACCTTCTTCGCCGGTGTCGGTAGGCTGCAAGCCGACGCTCTTCATTTTGTCGGCCCACTCGCGGTTATGATAGCGCCCGCGTCCTGGGGTCCCTTGATGATGCTGCCAAAGATGCACCATCTCGTGGACCAGCGTGCCGAGGATTTCGATCAGGGAGCGATCACCAAAGCGGGCAGGATTGAGCGCGATCTCATCGGCAGCCCGGCCCTCGTTATTGTTGAATCTATCGCCGGAGAAATAGCCGAACGTACCCTTGCGGCGCTGGAGGGTAATCAGCGCGTTTGGCAACTCGTTGCCAAACAGCGCCTTGTTGAAATGCTCGTATGCCTGCTGGAATCGATCATAGGTGTCGCGGGTGGGTTTGATCGGCAGGAGCGCCGGAGCAGAATGCATGTTCATCGTGAACCATCCTTCTGCACCGCCTTTGTTGGTTTGTGATGTACATTCCAGGAAAGGTCAGGGTGCCATTGCGTGATGGCGATGAATGTCGTGCAATATTGATGGCGCTTTCCTCGTCAAAACCGCGCGCTGTTGTGGCCAGAAATAGTGTGATGTACACTCCAGTCACATCGTCAGATTGAGTGGATGCACATTTCCATTCCGCCTCGCTGCTCTGCTACAATTATAGTATGAGGGGCAATCCCAGATAGAGATGAGTACAAGGTGTGCATGGTACTACCACGCGCACCTTGCTGGGGGGACTCTCCAGTCCCCCGCAGACCCCCCTCAGGGCACCCGTAAGGCTGCGAATCCGCTTGTGGCGTATTCGGTCCAACGGATGCTTTCAGCCGGGCGCTGGCGCTTTTGGGTGTCGAACCCATCCCGGCTGAGCGCAACGATTTCGGCGTTGCATCACGACCATGGAGACTGCCGCTCTCCCTGGACCCATCGCGCAAAGGGCTATCCGCGCCCCTTGCAACCACGGCCAGGACTTTCGTGTCCTGAACCACGACCGGTGTTTCGGCACCGGCTTCGAGCAAAGGCGAGATGTCTGCTCTCCCTTTGCGATCCCATCGACCAGGGGCATGGCTGCGCCCCTGGACCCGGCGGCGGCTGCGACAGGTGTGTCGCCAGTCGAAGACGGATCGGCAAGCGCGGTTTGCGCGCGGTCTGGTGCCGATCAATGCGGCTACGTGTTGATGCATGACGGAGAAAGAGACACGCGCTGCACCGATATCCTATCGCCCGCCCACCGCGTTGCGGGAGGCGTTTCGCGCGCGTGTCGAGGCCTCCGGCCTGTCCGTCAATGCCTTCATCACCCAAGCCGTCTTCGACCAGGATGCGCCGCGCCAGACCCGGCGGGCTCCCGTCGAGCAGCAGACAGTCGCGCGCCTTCTTGCCGAAACCGCGCGCCTGCATGACCGCCTGGGGGCGGTCGGCGTCGATGCTGATCTCGACGCCGCGCTGCTCGAAGAAGCCCTTCGCGACCTTCGCGAAATCCGCGCCGCCTGTCTCGCTGCCTTGGGGCGAAAACCATGATCCCCAAGGCGAGCCAGCGTGCCGGCGGGCAGGATCTCGCCACCCATCTGCTCAACGCGCACGACAATGAATATGTCGAGCTGGCAGAGGTGCGCGGCGCGGTCGCCGACGACCTGCACGGCGCGTTCGCCGAATGGGAGGCGATCGCGCATTCCCTAACCAAGTGCCGGAATTACCTCTACAGCTTGTCGGTCAATCCCGATCTCGGTCAGGGGCAGCTCAGCCGCGATCAGTACCGCGACTATGCCGAGCGCGTTGAAAAAGCCCTCGGCTTGACGGGTCAGCCCCGCGCCCTGGTGTTCCACATCAAGGAGGGGCGCGAGCATTGTCATATCGTCTGGTCCCGCATCGATGCGCAGGCTGGCAAGGCCATCCACCAGCCCTTCGATCATGACAAGCTGATGATGGTCACGCGGGAGTTCGCCCGCGATCATGGGCTGACCCTTCCTGCCGGCTATGAGCACGGCGGTGATGCTAGGCGCAAGAAGTCGCTCTACGAGACGCAGCAGGAGCGCAATTCCGGCCTCACCAAAGAAGATCGCATGGCTGCCGTCACCGCTGCGTGGAAGCGCAGCGACAGTCCGCGCGCGTTTGTGCGGGCGCTGGAAGAAATGGGCTACGTGCTCGCCACTGGGAGCCGGCCCTATGTGCTGGTCGATCTCTACGGCAACATGAATGCGCTGCCGAAACTGATCGATGACCGTAGCATCCGCACGAAAGACATCCGCGCTTTCCTGGAGCGGGATTTCCCGCCGGAGACTTTGCCCACCGTGGATGAGGCCAAGGCTTTGGTGGCATCACACCGCCAGGCGCGGGAGGATTTTGTCAAATCCGGACGCGACGCCGAGAAGCTCGACCTTCTGAAAGCAGCGCAAGCAAGCCGTAGGGAGAAGATCGAGGCGGCGCAGGCCACGATGCAGGCGCGGCATCGGCAGGAGGTTGGCGCGCTTTTGCAAGGGCAGCTGGCGGCGCGGCGACAGTTGCGCACGCGCTATCTGGATGATGCCCGACGGGTGAAACAGGCCCGCGCCGCTGCGAAGCCGACAGGTCTTGCGGCGTTTCTAGGCCGGGTCACGGGCGTCAGTTTCGTCATTAACAAGCTTCACAAACATCGTGATGCGCAACGCCATGCCGTCTTCCAACAGGAGAAAGAGGCGCTCCGAGAGACGCAGGCGGAGGCACGGCGCGTACTGGAGCATCGGCATACCTTGCAGGCGATCGATGCGGCGCGGGAGGTCCGGGCACTGGCGCAAATCGAGGCGCGGGAACTGAAAAGCTATGAGGTGGCGCAGCACAAACAAGAACGCATTCAGCAGCGCCAGGGGCATGACCATATGCCGGCACTCAATCTGGCGCTGAAGCCGAAGGGTCGATCGGCTGTGCCGCACAAAGCAAAGGATCGTTACCGTGCGCGTGATCGTCATGATGATCGTCGTCAGGATCAGGAGAGCAACGTCACAGTCGATCGGCAGGATGCTGATGATCGCGGTGCCTTGCGTAAAGCGTTCGGGGCGGCCGTAACGAATTCTTCAGAGGGGACGATCATTGAGAAGAACGGCAAAGGTGAGAGCACTCGTGGCGGGCGCCGTGGTGGTGACGATACCGTGCGCCGTCGGCAGCGCACCCGACAACGCCAAGCCGAGGTGTCGGCGGATGAGACGACGGCTGCGCGATCCCAGGCAGCGCCCGAACCCCACTGGACGGAATTGCCGCTCGCGGATCAGTTTCGCGAGGCGGCGCGTGATGGGGGTGACGGGGATAACGGCGGAGATGAGGGAACCGTCGAGCCGAAACGCATTTCTCGTGCCGAGCGCAGGAGCGAGCACACGCGCTCGCGGCGACGTGGGCGGGACGATGATTTTGAGCGGGAGCGATGATTGCCGTTGCTCTTGAAGTCCTCTATTTCGGTTCAGGCCATGGCCGGGGGAGAGCCGGTCAAAGATGGACTGACTTGGCGACTTGGAGCCCGATCAGGACCCCACGTGTGACGATCTCCGAGCACTGCCCATGCGACGCTGGTGGATTGTTTGTGCGCCGCTCACACGCAAGCGGAAATCCAGCATCGGCTTGCTAACTCCATAGAGGTTTTGGGCCTGATGATACAGGCCATCGAGCATGATCTTATTGGCGGCTTCATTGGTAATCAGCAACACCCCTGCAAGGAAATTTGCCTCCGCCTCGATGCCACTATCGCGCGAGCGGTCACCGTTCTCGAGAAGAGGGGCCGCATATTCATGGCCCAGAAAGCAATGGGCCAGCTCGTGGCAGATGTTGCTGCGCTGCCGGTACGGGTGATGGCGGTCATTATGGACGATCGCAGTGGCAAGGCCGCGCGGCACGGTGACCGCGGAGAAGGCATCTTGATGCTTACCAAGAAAAGGGCTGTCGGGTTCCAGTTCGCTCAGGTCGATTAGCTCTATCTCGAAATGAGCGCAGACAGCGGCGGGATCAATCGGCGCATGTGCCGCCAAGTCCATCTGTTGACGAACTCGCAGTGCGATGCGGTTTGCTTCCGCCTTGAACCCCCGCCGAAACCCCAATTCAGCTATCCTTCAGTCTGTTGTAAGTGCTAACGACAATATCTTCCATAAGCTTGGCTTTGTCAGAAGTTAGTTTGGGGTCGGCACGTAGTAGCGCTGTAATCCTGGCGATGGGCTCAGATTCGGTCGCGTCGGTGCCCCTGATAAACATCTCGGCCTTTAGATGCGACCACGCCAAAAGCGCCGCGAGCCCGTTCACATCTGGCTTAGCACCCTGACTCATGCGGGTCAGGGTGGATGCATTAATGCCAGCTTCGGCCGCCACCTCCTTCCACGTTTTCTGACGGCTGAGTCGCGCGGCGTTAAGGGCCGCAAAAAAAGCCTCGTTGTCGAACCTGTCGGTCATGTCCCCTCCGTTGAGAGTTCGCAATCAATTGCGAACTTGCAATTCACTTGGTCTCTTGATATTATCAAACCAGTTGCAGATTCGCAATCGGCCTCTCAACCGGCGCTCTAGCCAGAAAGGATCAATGATGGCCAAGCCTGAAGAACACCCCAAGCCCGAACCGAAGACCGTGACGATCGTCGTGAACGGGCGCGAGAAGACGGTTCCCAAGAACGACGACCTGACCTTCGCGGAAGTCATCGCGCTTGCTTTCGAAAACCCGCCCAACGGCGACGGCGTGCAGTTCACCATCCAGTACACGCGCGGCAATGACAATAAACCGGCCGGTTCTCTTGTCGAGGGCCAATCCGTAAAGGCCAAGGAGGGCATGGAGTTCGATGTCACGCCGACCAATCGCTCGTAGCGCGGACTTGCTCCGCCTTCAGAACGAAGGCTACGACCTCGAAATCTGGGGCGGATACCTTCTCATTCGTAACGTGCCCTATGTCACGTCCCAGGCTGTCGTCCGCTATGACGGCATCCTTATCTCCACCCTGGAAATGTCCGACGACGTCACCAGAACGCCCGGCGATCACCGGGCGTTCTGGACTGGAGAACACCCGTGCCACAGCGACGGTCGGAAAATAGCGTCCATCGAAAATGGCGCGGCACCCCAGCAGTTTGGCAGCGGCGTTAAGGCCGACTTCACCTTTTCCGCCAAGGCGAAGTACCGCGACTATCACCATAAGATCACTACCTATCTCGGACGCATCACCGGCGAAGCGACGAAGATTGATCCGAATGCCACGGCGCAGACCTTTCCAACGATTCTCGCGGACGGGGACGGCGAGGTCTTTAAGTATGTCGATACGGCCACGAGCCGGGCCGGCATCGGTGCGGTTAACGAAAAGGTCGCCGGCCAGAAGATCGGAATCATCGGCCTTGGTGGCACTGGAAGCTATGTCCTGGACCTCGTAGCCAAGACGCCCGTGGCGGAGTTACATCTATTCGATGGCGACGTCTTCTCGCAACACAACGCGTTCCGATCCCCGGGCGCGCCGGGGCAGGAAGATCTAGCGACCAAGCCTGCGAAGGTCGCGTACTTCCGGGGTATCTACGAGAAGATGCGGAACGGCATTATCGCCCATGACGTCTATATGGATGAAGATAACCTCCCCCTGCTGGACGGCCTCGACTTTATCTTCCTTTGCGCCGATCGCGGGCCGATCAAGGAGAAGATCGTCGAACGCCTCGTTGCCAACGACACTCCATTTGTCGAGGTAGGGATGGGCGTCGTGCTTGTCGAAGGACGGCTCGGCGGGATCGTCCGTGCGACAACTTGCACAGCGAAGACGCATGAGAAGGCGGCGCCGCATATCTCATACGCGGACGGGGATGGTGGGGCGAACGAGTACGCCAGCAACATCCAGATCGCCGAGTTGAACGCGTTTAATGCGGCAATCGCGGTCATCCAGTGGAAAAAGCTGTTTGGCTTCTATCAGGATACGCGCGAACAACATTACACCGGGTTCAGCATCGCTGCAGGCAGTATAATTTATGAAGGCAGCAAATGACGCGGCTCGGCCAGATAAAACCTGAATTTGTAGAATTCATTCCCGAAAATCTTGCGCCGGGCGTCCTGTACATTTCTAAGCGATATTCGACGGCCTCGCATCTGTGCTGCTGTGGCTGTGGGCTGGAGGTGGTCACGCCCCTGAACCCTGCGAAGTGGCGGCTTATTGAGAGTGACGGAGCCATATCCCTCAGTCCTTCGGTCGGCAGCTGGAGCTTTCCCTGCCGGTCTCACTATTGGATCAGCGGTAACCGCGTGCAGTGGGCGGCAGTAATGTCGGCGGAGCGGATTGCGGCGGTGAAATCTCGCGATCGACGTGACGTCGAGGCGATGGCCCCTCAGCCGCAGGGCTTCTTCGCCCGCATGGTGGGTGCTATTGCGACGAAGATCGGCAGATGGTTCGGTCGATGAGGCACGTCTCTCTGCTCATTCGCTTTGAACAGGAGCGCCCGGGGTCTCTGCGGTGGATTGATTGACGAACCACCACTCGGCCTGGAGCGCGCGACGCAGCGGCGTGTCTACTAGTGCCGGCGCCAGGCAGATATATTTCGCGGCGCCGGTCATTGTCTCGGCTGGCAGCTCTTTAAGATGCCGGACTGCGTTTTCGACGGAGAATGGGCTTCCCACCACCTCCTCGAAGTTGCTGGGCAGGCCTGTCCAAATCACAACGTCAATACCCAGCCGATTGGCCCAAGGCGGAATGGTTGCTGGCACCTCGGGTTCTCCCTCCCGCGTGCCGTCGCGGAAATAGATTCCCATGTGCCGCATCACAGTCGCTTCCCGGGAGCGTAAGTCGGCAATGGCATCGACGGGGTCGCCGCGTTTACTAAGAGCGTAGGCGCAGCGGCAAAGCGCGCCATTCACATTGTCGACGACGAGCGTCAGCGCGCCTTTGCGTGAGGACGAGACACGGCTGAATTCCAGCGGTAGCTCCGGTCCGTCGAGTTGCCAGGGCTCATGGTATTCATCGAAATCGGGCCGTTCGTCCCACAATAACGAACCCCACCCGAGAAGAGCGATTCTGCGTCCCGGATTATGCATTTACAGGCTCCTCAGACAGATCGCCAAGAAGTCGGGTGCGGCTCTTGACTGCTGCCCTGACTGACGTAGCGAGTTGATCGGGAAACCCTGTAGGCAGCGCGTCTAAAACGGCATCGGTTTGTTTTTCGGCGCTCGCGGCAAGGTCTTCGAAGATCATTCGCATCAGCGGTAAGCCGACCCCCGCCAGCTCGGCTGTTTGCATGAAATGACGCGGCACAATGTTGTCGACGGGGTAGTGGCGGTTCTTGCCGACGGACATGGCCAGCTTGAATTGCTTCTGCTGGATTTGGCCGGCGTCGAGACTCGGTTGTGCAGTTAGAACATCGTAGAGAGGAGTCAGGCGAAAGCGTCCGCCAGGGCCCGGGGTGATGCTGAAATTCTTCGCATGCCCATCAGTGGCGCCCAGCATCCAGAACAGAATACAAGCACGCATGAAGGTGGCGATGTCCTGGTCCGGTGTGTCGCTGCCCTTTAAGAGCTGGATGATGTCACGCATCCCCGGTCCGCCATCGGACTGGTATTTGCGCGTGGGCGGCACGGAGAGAGCCTGGCAGATATCTTCCTGCGGCAGGCGCAGCAGGCGGCCGTCATTCGTCCAGCGGCGGTCGAAGCGTTCAACGATGAGGGTCCGGCGGTTGCCAAAATCCGCAATCTCGGTATGCGCGGTCGGCATGCCGAGGGCGGCGAGCAGCTTCAGGCAAAGATACTCGTTCTCAACGCTGTTTGAGAGATCGATGCCGTTCGGCAGCTGGCCGATCTGCGGCTTGAGGATATGGGTGGTGGCGGTGGTGCCTGTAGGTTTGAACCATTGTCCGTCCTTGCGCAGCAGGGCAGTTTTTTCCTGTGCGCCAGCAATCGAGATGCGAAAATCTTGATCCTCACCCATCCCCAGAGGGGCGTTGACGAGGTTGTTGATGATGGCGGCAATCTCGTCGTCGGAGACGGGCTTGCCGTCCGCTGTGCCGGCCTTACTGGGGTTGATGCCTTCCGGGAGAAACTGGAGCGCGCCGACGCAGTCATGACCAAGAGCGGTGAGCAAGCTGTAGGCGTCCGTGCCGCCCGCGCCGACGCGTTCGGCGACGCGCTTGCGGATAGCGTCGCTATCCGGGAGGAGGTTATCGAAGACGTTGATGACGGGCGCGCCGATATAGCGATCTTCGCGCAAAGGCAGAGAGAGCGAAACCGGAAAGGTATTCTCCCAGGCAAGCCATTCGCGTGCATATTGAAAGTCGATCGCGCCGGTGGATTCGCGGCGTAGGGTTCCCACGAGGCGACCGTTCATGAAGACATTGAGGGGCGCGTGCGCCCGACGGCGTGCCATCAGAACATGTCCTCGATGTCGGCAGCGCTGGTTTTGCTGCGCTTGCGGACCACGAGTTCAAGGTCGAGGGCGGACAAGGCCGCCATCAGCGTGCGCAGCTGGACGGCGGGCTCCCCGGCCTCCAGGCGGGAGACTGTACCTTGGCGCAGGTGGATATGGTCGCCGAGCGCGCCTTGTGTAAAGCCGGCTTGTTTGCGGGCACGACGCAGAATAGCGCCGAGCTGTTTTTCGTTGCGGGCAATCTGGTCAGTCATGGCAGCCTCCATGATGCAAATATACGCGAGTGCGTATTAAAGGTCAATATACGTGTTCGCGTATGAAACGAAAATATACGTGAGCGCGTATAAAGGCATGCTATACGCGAGTGCGTATCACGGTCATGTGGTTGGGCGGCTTTGTCGAGAGGCTTGGCGGGCGAGATAAGCAAGTGCCTGAGAGACGGCCGCTTCTCTGTCCAAAGGATTATGGAGCGTAAGGGCGCGGCGGAACTTGACAACGGCGCTCCTGTGACCGTTCCCAGCCAGCCAGTTCAGGGCGGCTTGAGTCTCTTGGCAGGTGCGCAGGTCTTGTTCGACGCAACGCTCGACCGCTGCGCCGCAGATGCGCAGGGCCTCCTTCAGGTAAGAGCGGTCTCGGGCGCTATCGGCCCAGACGCCGAAATAGGCGATTTTGTCCGTTCGATTGCTTGAGAACATATATAGAACATAGCCTATCGTCGGTTAGGGCGCCAAGGAGGACGTATTCCTATCGGTCGCCCCGCCTGCAGAGCGGCGGGTCAGGCTCTAGGCCAAGTCCCGAGCGCCTGCCTCGCCGGGCTTTTCAGAGTCTCGGCCCAAGCGGGTGACGATCCTTCGCGCGGAGTAACTGGATGGGCTTGGCTTCGCCGGCTCCGCCGTCGCCCGTCAGCTGGTGAAGGCGACGGACGGCTCCGGACGAACCAGGCATAGGCAGCTCAACCGCCGTTGATTGTGCTGGAATGAGGTGTATCCATTGGCTACACTCCTCGCCATGAAAGACGCTGGGTTACGAATTCGGATCGATCGGGAGCTGCGCGAGCGCTTCCTTCAGGCCTGTCGCGCCGAGGATAAGCCTGCGGCGCAGGTCCTCCGCGACTTCATGCGCCGCTATGTCGAGGCCCAGGGAACAGGGAAAAAGTTGGAAACCCATGATCCTGGATAATAAGAAAAATGGGAAAGTGGGCGACGAGTTGCGGAAATACCTCACGGACGGCACAAAGCTCTCCGTCGTATCGGCGCTCTTTTCCATCTACGGCTTCGAAACGCTCAAGAAGGAATTGCGGTCCGTCGAGGGTGCGCGCCTCCTTCTCTGTCCCGATCAGGATAATGCAGAAAGCACGCCACGCTTCACGGCGCTAGCGGGTGACGAGTTTGAGCTGCGCTTCAAGAACCAGCTCAATCAGACGCAGGTCGCCAAGGAATGTGCGAAGTGGCTCCGCGAGAAGGCGGATATTCGGCTGGCGCGCAACCCGCGCGCCTTCGGGCAAAATGTGATTCTGGCGCGCGGCTCGAACGGTGCTGCGGTGGGCATTCAGGGCAGCTCATCGTTCACAAGCACGGGGTTGGGGTACTCGGATTCTGACCGACATCACATGAACATGTGCGCGACGGACGCGCCCAGCACGCAGGCAATGCTCGATTGGTTTGAGAGTATCTGGAGCGATCCCGCTGCCACCATAGACGCAAAAGACCTGCTCCTGAAGCAGCTTGACATGCTCGTGGACGATCAATCGCCTGAGTTCATCTATTTTCTGACGCTCTACAACCTATTCAAGGATTTCCTCGAAGATATCGACGAGGAAAATATCATCAAATCCAAGACCGGATTCAAAGACACGACCATCTGGAGCAAGCTTTATAAATTCCAGCGTGACGGCGTCCTCGGCGCTATCGACAAACTCGAAAAATACAATGGGTGCATTATCGCGGACAGCGTGGGTCTTGGGAAAACATTTGAGGCCCTCGCGGTCATAAAATACTACGAGCTCCGCAACGACCGCGTGCTGGTTCTGTGCCCAAAAAAGCTACGTGATAACTGGACAGTCTATACGATCAATGACCGGCGTAACCTGCTCGCATCGGACCGCTTTAATTATGATGTCCTGAACCATACGGACCTCACCCGCCTTCAGGGACGTTCCGGAGAAATCATTCTCGAATCCCTGAACTGGGGCAATTACGACCTCGTTGTCATCGACGAGTCTCACAATTTCCGCAACGCCAGCTCCGCCAAGGAAGGTCTGACCCGTTACTCGCGCCTGATGGATGAGATCATCCGCTCAGGCGTGAAGACGAAAGTGCTGATGCTTTCTGCAACGCCGGTGAACAACCGGATGAACGACCTCAAGAACCAGGTCGCTTTCATTACGGAAGGGATCGATCGTGCCTATGCCGATCAGGGGATCAACAGCATCGAGGAGACGCTGCGCAAGGCCCAAACACGGTTTAACAGCTGGCTGCGCCTCGGCGATGAGGCGCGCACTGTCGATTCGTTGCTCGACAGTATGAACTTCGACTACTTCAAGCTTTTGGACCTTTTAACGATCGCCCGGTCGCGCAAGCATATCGAGAAATATTACGACATCGCCGAGATTGGTTCCTTTCCCGAACGCCTGCGGCCGATCAACATCAAGTCAGATATCGACACAGAAAACCAGTTTCCGGCGCTGCGCGAGATCAACAGGACCATCCGCAAGCTGAACCTCAGCGCTTACGCGCCCCTCAAGTATGTTCGGGCAGACAAGCGCGAGGAGTACAGCCGCAAATACGACATCACCGTGAAGGGCGGCTCCTCCGTCTTCCGCCAGGTGGATCGTGAGCAGAGCCTCATCCACCTGATGCGCGTCAACCTACTGAAACGCATGGAAAGCTCAATCAATTCCTTTGCCATCACGCTTGGCAAGCTTCTCGCCGAGGTCGAGAAGCTTATTGATAAGCTGGAGAACCACAGCGCGTCGGACCTTGAAGAGCTGGGGATCGAGGATATCGAAACCGACGCGCCGGAGTTCGATGACTATCTGATCGGCCGCAAGGTCAAGGTCCTCATCAAGGACATGGATGAGCATCGCTGGCGGCAGGATTTGGAGGACGACCGGGCCAAGCTGCAAATGCTGCTCGACGAGGCCCGCAAGATCGAAGCGCAGCGTGATGCCAAGCTTCATAGGTTGCGGCAGCTCATCGCCGATAAATGCGCTGCGCCCATCAATCAGGGCAACCGTAAGATCATCATCTTCACGGCCTTCTCCGACACGGCGGCCTATCTCTACGACAATATCGCCGCGTGGTCACGGGACGAGCTGGGAATCTACGCCGCGCAAATCACCGGCAGCGGTACCAACAAAACGACCTTGCCGGGCCAGAGCACGCATTTCGACAGTCTGCTCGCTGCATTCTCACCGGTTTCCAAGGAGCGGAACAAGATCGACCCGTCTGCAATAGATCAGATCGACCTCCTGATCGCGACCGACTGCATCTCTGAAGGTCAGAATCTTCAGGATGCCGATTTCCTTGTGAACTACGACATCCACTGGAACCCTGTCCGTATCATCCAGCGCTTTGGCCGCATCGATCGGCTTGGCTCCAAAAACAAGGTGATCCAGCTCGTCAACTTCTGGCCCAATATGGAGCTGGACGAGTACATCAACCTTGAAGCGCGTGTGAGCGGCCGGATGGTCCTGCTCGATATCTCCGCCACAGGCGAGGAGAACGTGATCGAACAGGACGCGGCCGGGGCAATGAATGACCTGGAATACCGTCGCAAGCAGCTTCACCAGCTCCAGAGCACGGTCGTCGATCTTGAGGATTTGTCGGGCGGCGTCTCTATCACAGACCTGACGCTCAACGACTTCCGCATGGACCTGTCCGCCTTCATGAAGGATCATCTCCAGCTGTTGGAGCGGGCACCGACCGGTCTGCATGCCGCAGCCTCACTGGATGCCGCCCTCAAGCTCGACGGCGTGCCGCCCGGCGTGATCTTCTGCCTGAAGAATATCGGCAAGCCCCTAAACCGCGAGGACGGTTACGCGCTCGCCCCGTATTATCTGACCTATGTGGCCGATGACGGTGCCGTGCCGCTTAACTTTGTGCAGTCCAAGAAGATCCTCGACATCCTGAAGAAGCAGGGGCACGGCAAGCGCAGTCCCGATAGCGCGGCCATAGCACGCAAGAACGCCGTGACCAGGAACGGCAAGGACATGAGCCATTACCGCACGCTGCTGGAGGTGGCCGTCGCTAGCATTGTCGGCAAATCGGAGGAAAAGGGCGTCGAAAGCCTGTTCACCCGGGGCGGCACCAACCTGACCAAGGACAGCTTCCAAGGCATGGAGGACTTTGAGGTGGTCAGCTACATGGTGGTGAACGCGCCATGACCGTGATCCGCAGCGTCGAAGATTTCTACGAGAACATGGCCGTGTCTGAGGCCTGCGTCCTCGGCAAGCGCATCTTCAAAAAGCAGTTCTATGAGCACGGCCAACTGGGGGCGGCGGACAAGAAGGCCTTCGTCGAAGACATCGAGAGCATCGAATGGCGCTTCACCCTTAAGCCGTCCACCATCAACATTCCCAAGCTGGAAGACGACACCCACGAGTATCTTGAGATTGCCGTCCTTCAGGTCGTGCTGAGCGCCATCGAACGGCATACGCGGATCGCAACGGTGATCCAGAAAGCTATCCCTTATCCGTTGCTGATCTTTTTCGTCAGCGGGACCCGCCTGGCGCTGAGCGCCGCCGACAAGCGCATCAACCGTGCGGACGCGAACAAGATCGTGGTGGAGACAACCTACGACACGGGCTGGATCGACACGGCTGCAGTATTACCGGTCGAGGCGGCGTTTCTGGCCGACTTCCGAATCACCAATTTCAGCTACCGCAACCTGCATGACTTCTATCAGGACGCGGTGAGCCGCATCATCGCGCTCAACTGCGGTGCCCATTCGGGTCGATACGTGACTGGAGCGGGCGAGAAGCCGAAAGCCGTTAGGCTTGAGGCTTTGCGACAGATGGACAAGCTTCAGCAGGAGCGAGTGGAAACCCGCAACAAGCTGAAGAAGGAGAAGAACCTGGGGACGCAGGTCGGCCTGAACACCCGGATCAAGCAACTGAGTGATCGCATCGAGGCGATCCGCAACGAATTATGAGGGGGCGAGCCATGGACGCACTGAACAAGAAGGACGGCGAGAGCCTGAACATCGTCGAGGAAAACATCGAGGCGTTGAAAGCCGTTTTGCCGGACGCGTTCAGTGAGGATGGGATCGACTTCGAGGCCTTACGTCAGTTGCTAGGAGACGAGGTTGCGGAGGGCAACGAGAAGTATGGCCTCAATTGGCACGGCAAGAAAAAGGCAAGACAGATTGCGCTTACCCCTTCGACGGGAACACTGCGCCCTTGCCCAGAGGAGAGCGTGGATTGGGATACGACAAAAAATCTCTTCATCGAGGGCGACAACCTTGAGGTCCTGAAGCTTTTACAAAAGAGCTACGCGGGAAAAGTAAAACTGATCTACATTGATCCGCCATATAACACTGGAAACGAGTTCATCTATCCGGACAGGTATCAAGAAAACCTTGACACCTACCTCCGATACACCGGTCAACGCGGAGTCGATGGCTTCAAGACGACATCGAATTCGGAGGGCTCCGGGCGCTATCATACGAACTGGCTCAATATGATGCTGCCGCGCTTAAAGGTGGCTCGTACACTTCTGCGCAGCGATGGAATTATCTTTGTCTCAATTGGCGATGACGAGGAGCATAACCTTTCGATACTTATGAATGAAGTTTTCGGCGAAGAAAACTTTTGTGCACGATTTATTTGGAATACCGAAGGAAATACAGACAATCAGTATAAGATTAAAGTAAATCACGAGTATATACTTGCATACTATAAGAATGTCGAACACAGCAATGACGCAGTTGGTCGCGTGATTGATCCCAATACACCTGAAGACAGCAACTTGAGGAAAGGTTATGCTGATAATAATATAAATAAGAACAATCCTGAGAACCCACCCTCGATTGTTGAGCTACCGGTCGGCTTTCCTAGTTCTGAAGAAAGCTTGCAATACAAATCGAAAAAATTGGATCAGAATTTCTTTGACGTTACGCAGAATGAAAAGTTTATTTCTGATGAAATAAAATCTACTTATGGTTTAGAAAATAAATCTGGCTTGCCCGTTAAGCTCGATGATATGGTAGTTAATGACTATAAACTTACTCAACCGTGCAGAATCTATGTTGGCATGGCTAATAAGAATAAACTTCTTGAGTTTATCGCAAATGACTGCAGGCCGGTTATTGAGGATGGCGTTCCTATTTCGTTTTATATTAACTCAAATGCGGCGGTCAGATATCGCAAGCAAAACGAGTTTCCCCGAAATATATTGTCCGTCCTGCGAGGCATGGGGACGACAGAAAAGTCGAAAACATATCTGCGAAGGTTAGGGGTTTTTTACGACTACCCCAAGCCAGTCAACCTGATGAAGTACCTTGTTCAAATAGGATGTGAAAACAAAGACGGACTGATTTTAGACTTTTTTGCTGGTTCCGCTACGATGGCAGAAGCAGTTCTAGAGCTTAATGCTGAAGAAGGTAAGCATCGCAAATTTATGATGGTTCAGCTGCCTGAAAACTTGGAGCCTACGAAGAAGGAACAAAAAGCGGCTTACGAATTTTGTCTTGGCCGAAGACTTCCCGCTAATCTCGCGGAGATTGGTAAAGAGCGAGTTCGTAGAGCCGCTGCAAGGATTTCTCGTGAGAGCGTCAGCTATGCTGGTGACTTTGGCTTCAAAGTCTTCAAACTCGACGGCAGCAACATTCGCGCTTGGAACCCGGATGTTGCTGACCTTGAGAAGAGCCTGCTCGATCATGCGGAGCATGTTGTCGAGGGCCGGAGTGAACAGGATGTACTCTATGAGCTTCTGCTCAAGCGCGGTGTAGATCTGACCGTTCCGATTGAAGAGCGAAAAATCTTGGGCAAATCGGTCCATGCTATCGGCTACGGCGCACTGTTCGCCTGTCTCGACACCTCGATTAGCAAGGACGAGATCGAGGCACTTGGACAGGGAATCGTGGACTGGCACAAGGAGTTGGCACCGGAGGCGGACACGCAGGTCGTGTTCCGCGACAGTGCCTTTGCTGACGATATTGCCAAGACGAACATGGCTGCCATTCTAGAGCAGAACGGCATTGCTCATGTGCGCAGCCTGTAGGAGGAGGCGCACATGAAGCTGCATTTTGAAGACAACCTCGACTATCAGCAGACCGCCATCGAGTCTGTGGTTGACCTGTTCAAAGGCCAGGAGATCAACCGCACCGAATTCACCGTCACCTACCGCTCAGGCGATGACCGGCAGGGGACTTTCGGCGTAACCGAAAGTGAGCTTGGCATCGGCAACAAGCTGGAGCTGTTAGACGATGAGATTTTGGACAACATGCGGGAGATTCAGCTCCGCAACGGTTTGCGCCCTTCGGATTCACTCACAAGTGGCGACTTCACCGTGGAGATGGAGACGGGGACGGGCAAGACCTACGTCTATCTGCGGACCATCTTTGAGCTGAACAAGCGCTACGGTTTCACCAAATTCGTCATTGTCGTGCCGTCGGTTGCGATCAAGGAGGGTACGTACAAAACTCTTGATATCACCCGCGACCACTTTGAAAGTCTGTACCCCATGGCCAAGGGCTATGAGTACTTCCAGTACGATTCCTCGAAGCCTGGTACTGTGCGCAACTTCGCCACCAACCCGAACGTCCAGATAATGGTGGTGACCGTCGGTGCGATCAACAAGAAGGACGTGAACAACCTCTACAAGGAGAGCGAGAAGACCGGTGGCGAAAAACCCATCGACCTGGTGCGCGCCACCCATCCGATCATTATCGTGGACGAGCCGCAAAGCGTTGACGGCGGTCTCAGTGGGAAGGGCAAGGAAGCCCTAGACGCCATGAACCCGCTTTGCACGCTGCGCTATTCGGCGACGCATGTGAACAAACACCACATGCTTTATCGTCTGGATGCCCTGGACGCTTATGAGCGTGAGCTGGTCAAGCAGATCGAGGTCGCATCTCTGGAGGTCGAGGGCGGCAACAACAAGTCCTATGTAAAGCTGATATCAACCCAGAACGTCCGGGGATCGATCAGTGCGAAGATCGAGGCCGATGTGCTGCGCGGTGGCAAGGCGCACCGCGAAGTCTTCACCGTGGAGGATGGCGACGACCTGGAGCAGGAAACAGGGCGCGCCCTCTACGAGAATTTCCGGATTGGGACGATCACCTGCGGCAGAGACAACCAGTCAATGGAACTCAGCATGCCGGGAGGGGAGGTCCTGCTGAGGCCCGGTGAAGAAGTTGGCGGCGTCAATCCTGATGACCTGAAACGACTGATGATCCGCCGGACAATCAAAGAGCACCTGGACAAGGAGATGCGTTTCGCCGCGCAGAAGCGCGAGGTGAAGGTGCTCAGCCTCTTTTTCATCGATAGCGTCGAGTTCTACCGTCAGTATGACAAGAGCGGAAATATCGTGAAGGGCAAATATGCCCTGATGTTCGAGGAGGAGTATCGCAAACTCGCTCGACAGCCCGCTTATCAGACCCTGTTCGAAAAGGTCGATCTGGATGTCGAGGCCGACGAGGTCCACAACGGCTATTTCTCGATCGACAAAAAGGGCGGCTGGACTGAAACCGAGGACGGCAATCAGGCCGGTCGCGACAATGCCGAGCGCGCCTATAATCTGATTATGAAGGAAAAGGAGAAGCTGCTCAGCTTTGATTCGAAGCTGAAATTCATCTTCTCGCATTCGGCGCTCAAGGAGGGGTGGGACAACCCCAACGTATTCCAGATATGCGCCTTGCGCGACATTGGCACCGAACGCGAGCGGCGCCAGACTCTCGGCCGGGGCCTACGTCTTTGCGTCAATCAGAGCGGTCAGCGACTGCGCGGCTTTGATATCAACACGTTGACCGTCATTGCGACGGAGAGCTACGAACAGTTCGCCGAGAACCTTCAAAAAGAAATCGAGGCCGACACCGGCATACGTTTCGGCGTGGTCGAGAAGCACCAGTTTGCCGCCCTCACAGTGACCGCAACCGACGGCACGACATCGCCACTGGGCGTGGAGAAATCGGAAGAGGTCTGGAAATACCTTAAGGACAAAGCTTTCCTCGATGGCAGGGGTAAGGTGATGGATACCCTCCGGACCGCCCTGAAGGAGGACACCTTGGAATTGCCCAAGGAGTTCGCGGAGCAGGAAGACGGCATCAAAGCGATCCTACGCAAACTTGCCGGGAAGCTGGAAATCAAGAACGCCGACGAGCGGATCACGATCCGTACCCGTGAAGCCATTCTGGAGAGTGAGGACTTCAAGGCACTCTGGGAGAGGATCAAGCACAAGACCACCTACCGCGTCGAGTTCGACAACGCGAAACTGATTGAGGATTGCGCCCGGGCGATCACCGATGGGCCGCCGATCACCAAGACGCGCGCGCAGTTCCGTCTGGCGGATATTGCGATCGGCAAGGGGGGCGTCGAAGCACGGGAGACATCGGCTTCCGGATTCACGGCGATCAATGAGACAGACATCCAACTGCCCGACCTGCTCACCGACCTTCAAGACAAAACGCAGCTGACGCGGCACAGTCTGGTCAAGATTCTTACGGAAAGCCGTCGGCTGAACGACTTCAAGAAGAACCCTCAGGAATTCATCGAGCTGGCAGTCGAGGCGATCAACCGCACAAAGCGCCTCGCTCTTGTGGATGGCATTCGTTACCAGCGGATCGGCGACGAACACTATTACGCGCAAGAACTATTCAGGCAGGAAGAGCTGACCGGTTACCTGAAGAATACGGTCAAGACGCAGAAGTCCGTCTACGAGCACGTCGTCTACGATTCGGCCGGCGTGGAGAAGCGCTTCGCCGAAGAGCTTGAAGCCAACGAGGCAATCAAGATTTACGCGAAGCTGCCGGGTTGGTTCAAGGTGCCGACCCCCCTAGGCACTTACAATCCCGACTGGGCTATCCTGGTCGAGATTGATGGCGAAGAAAAGCTGTACTTTGTCGTGGAGACAAAAGGCAGCAGCTGGTGGGACGACCTCCGGCATAAGGAAGGAGCGAAGATCGCGTGCGGGAAAGCCCACTTTGCGGTGCTGTCGCAACAAGAAGGTACGGCGCGGTTTGTTAAAGCCACCTCGGTCGACGATGTCTTGAAGTATGAGCATGCCAAATGATGCAAAGACAGGCCCGTGGGAATCGTCTAAGGGGGCAGCGTGGCACGTCGGCCCGGTAATACCCTTGAGAAATGGGAGGTGGCTCTCGTCAAGACCATGTTGGCCCGGAAGTACATTCCGCAAGACATTCAGTCCTATTTTTCGCGACCCACACGATCAATCAATCATGCCCGCGTCTCCGAAATCCGGGACGGCACGAAGCACAAGGCGGTAAAGCCCGCCACAGACGCCGAACTGGACGCCTTTCTCGCGGCTTGGCCGAACATCGATCCGACGACGGGCCTGCACCTGCAAGGGGACGAGTTGCTGGTCAAGGCACGCGAAGCAATGATCGCCGCCGTTCATACGTTCAACAGTGCCGGGCTGCATTTTCGGGCTGAGCTCTTCATCGTGACTAGTATCATCGCATGGACCTACCTCCTCCATGCTTTCTACAAGCGCGAAGGCATCGACTACCGTTACAAGAAGGGTGGAGCGGTTGAAAAGACACCCACGGGAGCAGACAAATACTGGGAGCTGGGCCAGTGCCTTGCCCACGGCAAGTGCCCGCTAGACAAAGGCGTCATCAACAACCTGAACTTCCTGACCGAGATACGCCACGAAATCGAGCATCGCTCCACGAACCGGATCGACGATGCCCTGAGCGCCAAGCTTCAGGCCTGCTGCATCAACTTCAATGATGCGATCAAGGCGCTTTTCGGCAAGGAATTTGCGCTGGAGAAGCGCCTGCCGATCGCGCTGCAGTTCGTAACCTTCGACGGGGCGCAAAGGGCGGGGCTGGTCGGCGCGGACCTGCCAGGGCATATCGCTGCCGCGATGGACAATTTCCACAACTCGCTTTCTGAGGCGGAGCAACGCGACTTGAAATTCCGCTATCGCGTTGCCTTCGTCCCCAAGGTGTCCGGCAAAGCTTCAAAGTCCGACCTGGCTGTCGAATTCATCAAGCCCGGCTCGCCGGAGGCCGAAGCCGTCGAGCGGGTGCTGCTCAAGGAAGTCGAGCGGCCGAAATACCTGCCGTCCGAGATCGTCACCAAGGTCCAGACCGCCGGGCATGGCGCTTTTAACATGCACGATCACACGTTGCTGGCAAAGCAGCTTGATGCCCGCAAGCCCGCCAAGGGCTACGGCGTGATGGTCGCCAAGACGTGGTACTGGTACGAGCACTGGTACGAAAAGGTGCTGGAGAAGCTGGTGGAAGGATGGACTCGGCGATGACATCCATGTTGCCGGAAGACGTGGTAATGATCCCATTGAACAATCCGAGCCTGTCGGTACGGGTAGTTACTCTGTTTAAGGGAAAGGAGCCCGGCCCCTTCGCATTCCTTCAAGGCATGCGCTCTGGCGTCCTGAAAATACTGAATCCTGATCCCGAGAAGACCGAAGCGGCCATGGGGTATCGCCGTAAAGAAGGCTGTTATCAGAGAATGCTGGCAGACAAGCTGCCGGCGGAATTTGATGCGGTGGTTTCACCGCCAAGCCGTATGGCATGGCAGGCAGAACCGTATCGTCGAGCAATATGTCGGAAAAATCCGTCTGCAATCGATTTGACACCGCAGTTTACGCGCACGGGCAACGCGCTCGCCGGTGAAGAAGCGACACTCGCCCAAATCACCGCGCAGCTGCAATATGTGCAAACCGGGCAAGAGAGAGACATCGGACGCTTGATAATTGTGGATGATACATTCACCAGAGGCACGACCGCAGCCGCGATTACTGGAGTCCTTAGGGAAAACGGACTCCGGGAGGACTGCGAGATCGTCGTCGCGTGTCCCTTGTGGCTCGATACCTTTTCACCAGAATTGGGCGAAGAGACCGACTGAGATTGTAATCGTCTCAAGAATTACAGCTCAGAAACAATCACATACGAGTTCCCAGTTTCATCCTCTCCGGCGCACCAATAAACACAAGGGCTTAGGCGGAAACGCCTGAGCCCTTTGCTTTTTCGTGGCCGAAACCTGCGCTGTTACTCGGGCGATGAGGGCCGGAATGGCCTTGGCGCGTGCAGGCAGCAAGCACGCGAATGATCGCGCGCAGCATGGCGCGCGGCAAATGTTGCCCCTTGCGCTAAGAACTACTGATCGGAAGGGTAAAAGCCGGCGCCGCGGATAGCGCCGGAATCGTTGCCTTGGTGAATCGGCGCACCGCGGGTGCCTGATTCACTCTGTGTTGAAACGGCACGAAGGCACGCGGCAAGCACTATGCCGCGCGCTCAGAAGTTGACCTTGACCCCCGGCAGCCGCAGCGCCTGCATCAGCTCGCGCAGCTCTTGCCGCGCCGCGACGTTGGAGATGTTGAGCGTTTCGACCCCGACATCGCGCAAATCAAGCAGGGTCAAGCCGCGCGGGAACAATTCGCGAAAGATCACGCGTTCGGAAAAACCGGGGGCCACTCTGAAGCCGATGCGCCGTGAAAGCTGTTCCAGCGCCGCGCCGACCTTCTTCTTGTTGTGCATCTGTTGCGCCCCAAGCCGGTTGCGCAGCACCACCCAGTCGATCGGCTTCAAGCCCGCCCGCGCCCGCAATTGCCGCGCAGCCCAAACCATCTCGGAATAGATCGAGGGGCCGGTAACGCGGCTAGTTTCAGGGTCGATTCGGGCCAGCAGATCAAAGTCGATGAAGCTGTCGTTCAACGGCGTCACCAGCGTATCGGCCAGCGAATGGGCCACTTGGCTGAGCCGCGTGTGGCTGCCGGGGCAATCGATGACAATGAAATCGACTTCGGTTTCCAGCGCCGAAACCGCTGCTGAAAGCCGGTGGTCAAAGACGTTTTCGTTTGGGCCAATGCTGGCCGCGTCAATCTCGGGCAACTCGTGAAAGCTCGGGCTGGGAAGATCTAGGTTCTCGCGGGCAAAAAATACGCGGCGGTTCTCTATGTAGCGCGCGAAGCTTTGCTGGCGCAGATCCAGATCAAGCGCACCGACCCGGTGCCCCATGCGCACCAGTGCTGTCGCCACATGCATGCATGTGGTCGATTTGCCGGTGCCGCCCTTTTCATTGCCCATCACGATGATATGCGCCACGGGTCTGCCTCCGGGATGAAACTAAAAAGGCGCGCCGAACGGGGCGCGCCTTGACTATATCTTGTGCGCTTCGATTGCGAAAGCGCAAGCGGATCAGAAACCGAGGCCCGCGTATTTGTTCTTGAACTTCGAGACGCGGCCGCCGGTATCCATCAGCTTGGCCGAGCCGCCGGTCCATGCCGGGTGCACCAACGGATCGATTTCCAGCGACATTTGTTCGCCTTCCTTGCCCCAGGTGGAGCGGGTGCGGAACACGGTGCCGTCGGTCATCTTCACGTCGATGAAGTGGTAGGTCGGGTGAATGTCTTTTTTCATGGCGCCGCTCCTTACGCTTCGTCTTTGGCTTTGTAGTTGCCCAATTCTGCGATACGCGCCGATTTGCCGCGGCGGTCGCGCAGATAGTAGAGCTTGGCGCGGCGCACACGGCCACGACGCACTACTTCAACACTGGCGATGTTGGTCGAATAGAGCGGGAACACGCGTTCGACGCCCTCGCCGAACGAGATCTTGCGCACGGTGAAGCTGGCAGCAAGCGTGTTGCCGCCTTTGCGGGCGATACAGACGCCTTCATAGGCCTGCACACGCGAACGCGTACCTTCGGTCACCTTGTAGCCAACGCGAACGGTGTCGCCGGCTCTGAAATCGGGAATGGTCTTGCCGAGCGCAGCGATCTGCTCGGCTTCGAGTTGCGCGATAATGTCCATCGCATGTCCTTTCTTGTGCCCACGGTTTCCCCGTGAAGATGTGCGCGGCCTCAGAGCTCTTGGTCTTCATTCGGGTCCCTGTTGTGCGCTGCACAATAAGCCCGCCAGAGATCAGGTCGTCTTTCCTTGGTCAGCCTTTCGGCCGTGGTCCGCCGCCAGTCGGCAATTTTCGCGTGATGGCCGGATTGAAGCAGTTCCGGTATCGCGCGGCCTTCCCATTCGGTCGGTCGAGTGTAGTGCGGGTGTTCCAGCAGCCCATGCGAAAAGGATTCCTCCTCGGTGGACGACTGATTCCCAAGCACGCGGGGTATAAGGCGGACGGTTGCATCAATCAAGACCTGTGCAGCGATCTCGCCGCCGGTCAGGACGAAATCGCCAATGCTGACCTCTTCGACCCCGAAATGGTCAAGCACACGCTGATCAACGCCTTCGAAGCGGCCGCAAAGCAGGGTCATGCCATCGGCCTTGGCATAGCTGCGCGCCATGTCTTGGGTAAGGGGCCGCCCGCGCGGTGACAGGTAGATGACCGGCCACTTGGCGCGATCGGGCGGCGTGCCGATGGTGGCCTCGGCCAGCGCTGCGCCTACAACATCGGCGCGCAGCACCATGCCCGCGCCACCACCTGCGGGATTGTCGTCTACGTTGCGGTGCTTGCCGATCCCGAAGGGGCGCAGGTCGATTGTCTCAAGCGCCCAGAGCCCCTCGGCCAGTGCTTTGCCGGTCAGCGAAAGGCCGAGCGTGCCGGGAAAGGCCTCTGGGAACAGCGTCACGATCCGCGCTGTCCACGCACCCGCAAGGCGCGTGGAATCGGCCATCAACTCGCGCGGCTTGAGCGAGGCGGAAATGGCCACGCGGCCATGCGATTTTGTCTTGGCGGTGCCTTCGTCGGTCATTCGACCTCCTCGGGCGGGTTCACCACGATGCGGCGCGTGGCAAGGTCCACAGTCGGCACGATGGCGCGCGTGAAGGGCAGCAGCAATGCCGACCTTGCGCCGGGTACGAACACTTCGAGAATGTCGCCTGCGCCGTGGTTGTGCACGGCGCGCACCTCACCCAACCGTTGCCCGCCGGTATCGACCACCTCAAGGCCGATCAGATCGGCGTGGTAGAACTCATCATCGGGCAGCGAAGGCAGTTTCGACTTTTCGGCCCAGAGCGTGGCACCTTTCAGCGCATCGGCCTGTTCCTTCGTCGCAATCCCACCCAGCCGCGCGCCAAAGCCGCCCGTCACGGGCCGCGTGATCTTGACGCTGAAGGTGCGTGCGCGGTCTTCGCTATATAGCGGAGCGTAGCGCGCGATGTCCTCGGGCCGGGCGCAAAAGCTTTTCAGCCGCACCTCGCCCTGCACGCCAAAGGCGCCCGCAATGGCACCAACGCAGATCAACTCTGGGCTGCTCATCGGCCACGCTCCACGAATGGGGGCCGGGCAAGTGCTGCCCGGCCCGATACTGTCTGCTTAAAGGCGCAGATTACTCGGTGACTGCGGCCTTGGCGGCCTTTTCTTCGGCGCGCTTCTTGGCTTTCTCGCCCGGCACTGCGGCCTTGGGGTTCGACCGCGTGGTTTTTGCGATCAGGCCAGCGGCTTCGAGGAAGCGCGCGACGCGGTCGGTCGGCTGCGCGCCTTGGCTCAGCCAGTATTGCACGCGCTCGACGTTCATCTTGACGCGGTTCTCGTTGTCTTTGGCCAGCAGCGGGTCATAGATGCCCAGCTTTTCGAGGAAGCGGCCATCGCGCGGCATGCGCGAATCCGAAGCCACGATCGAGTAGTGCGGGCGCTTGTTAGAGCCACCACGGGCCAGACGGATTTTCATCGACATTTCAGTATCTCCTTGGGTTTGGTTGTGCGCGGCGGTGCCGCTATTTCTGAAACTGCTCGTGATGCCGGATCACTTCGGAAATCACGAAGGTGAGGAACTTCTTGGCGAATACGGGGTCGAGGTCCGCCTCGCGCGCCAATTCTTCGAGCCGCGTGATCTGTTCGGCCTCGCGGAAGGGGTCGGAAGGCGGCAGATCGTGCTGTGCCTTCAGTTGGCCCACGGCCTGCGTGCGTTTGAAACGCTCGGCCAGGGTGTAGACGAGTATCGCATCCAGCCGGTCGATGCTGTCGCGATGCTCTTTCAAAAGCGCGGCTGCGCGGGCGATCGCATCGGTCATGCGAGGGTCTCCGGTCTTGAGTGGCGAAACACCAGCGTCGGCTCGTCGCCGGGATGCGCCGCGCCGGGTTCAATCACTGCATCAAGGCGTTTAGCCAGCGCGATAGAGCGCGCATTTTCGGGGTCAATGTAGCTGACAGCAGTGGCCCAGCCGAGCACGCCAAAAGCATAGTTGCGTGCGGCTTGGGCAGCTTCGAATGCATAGCCCTTGCCTTCGGCCTCGGGGGACCAAATGCTCCAGGCCAACTCTTGCTCGGGCCAGTTCTCGGGGAACCACGGGCCGGCCATGCCAAAGGCTTCATCCGTGCCCTTTTGCGCTACTGCGAACATGCCGTAGCCGCGCAGCACCCAGTGGCCGACAAGGTGGCCAAAGGCGCGCCATGCGCGCTCGCGCGTGACGGGGCCGCCGACATAGCTCGCGCGATCCGAGGTGAGAAAGGCGGCGAACGCTTCCCAATCGCGCATCGCCGGAACGCGCAGCGTCAGGCGAGCGGTGTGCAGAACCGGGGCTCCGGTGAGCGTGATCATGCGGCACTCCCCTCGGGCGCGGGATGACGGAACACCAGATCGTCGGGGTGCGGCCCGCGTGCGGCGGGGTCCAGCACTGCCCCCAGCCGCTTGGCCAGCGCGGCCGAGCGGGCGTTGTTCGGGTCGATGTAGCTGACTGCGGTGGACCAGCCGAGATCGCGGAACACATGGTCGCGGGTGGCTGCGGCGGCCTCATAGGCAAGGCCCTTGCCCTCGTCCGCGACATCCCAGAGCGCCCAGCCAAGCTCGGCCTCGGGCCAGTCGATCGGGTGATAGGGGCCGATAAGGCCGATCGCTTTATCCACGCCTTTACGCGTAACGATGAAAGAGCCGTAGCCACGCATCACCCAGTGCCCGATGTGGTGGCAAAACGCCCGCCACGCCCGGTCATCCGTCAGCGGGCCGCCCGAAAACTCTGACCGTGCGGTGGCGAAATACGCCAGCCACTGTGGGAAGTCGGCCGGGCAGGGCGCGCGCAGCGTCAGCCGCTCGGTCTGCAAAACCGGGGTGCCGGTCAACGCGATCATTGCGCCACCGCCTGCGCGGGGTGGCGCCAGCAAAGGGTGGAATCGGCGTCCTCGGGGTTTTGCGGGCCTTCACAGACCGCGCCCAGTTTTTCGGCAAGGCGGATCGAGGCGGTGTTCTTTGGGTCGATCAGGCTGACCAGCGGCGCAAGGCCAAGCGTTGCATAGGCCCAGTCGCGCGCGGCAACAGCGCCCTCATAGCCAAAACCTTGCCGTTGATAGGCGGGGTAGACCAGCCACGCGAGTTCCGGCTCGTCGCGCCAGATCGGGTAATAGATGCCAACGCGACCAACCGGCGCGCCGGTTGCGGATTCGGTCATCCAAAACGGACCATATCCCCGAAGCGTCCAAAGCCCTGCAACGATCGCAACACCTTCCCACGCATCGCGTGGCCCAACGGGCCCGCCCAAAAAGCGTGACGCATCGCTGGCGCAAAAGGCGATGAAAGCCTCTGCGTGCGCGGCCGAGGCCGGGCCTAGCGTCAAGCGCGCTGTATGAAGCGTGGGCGCGATCATTTCTTGCGGCCAAGCCCCAGACCTGAAAGCCCGCCCGGAAGCTTCATCCCGCCCGGCGCACCGGGAAAGCCGCCACCCATGCCGCCTGCGGCCTTCATTGCGCGCGCGGCTTCTTCCAGTTGCGCGGGGTCCATGTTCTTCAGGTCGGGCATACCGCCCTTGCCGCCCATCATGCCCTTCATCGCCTGCTTGAGCATTCCGCCCTTGCCCATCTTCTTCATGGTGTCGGCCATCTGGCGATGCATCTTGAGAAGCCGGTTCAACTCGGCCACTTCAAGCCCGGCACCGGCCGCGATGCGCTTTTTGCGGCTGGCTTGCAGCAGATCGGGGTTGGCACGTTCCTTTTTGGTCATCGACCCGATCAACGCGATCTGGCGGCGCAGAATACGGTCGTCGAAACCGGCGGCTTCTGCGGCCTTGGCCATTTTGCCCATGCCCGGCAGCATCCCCATGACACCCTGCATCCCGCCCATCTTCAGCATCTGCTCTAGCTGGCCGCGCAGGTCGTTCATGTTGAACAGACCTTTCTGGAAGCGCCGCATCATCCGCTCGGCCTGCTCGGCTTCGAACGTTTCCTGCGCCTTTTCCACCAGCGCCACGATGTCGCCCATGCCGAGAATACGGCCCGCGATGCGGTCGGCTTCAAAGGTCTCTAGCGCGTCGGTCTTTTCGCCAAGGCCGACAAAGCGGATCGGCTTGCCTGTGACGGCGCGCATCGAAAGTGCGGCACCACCGCGCCCGTCGCCATCCATCCGCGTCAGCACGACGCCGGTGATGCCGACCTTGGCCTCGAACTCGGTTGCGACGTTGACCGCGTCTTGCCCGGTCAGACCATCGACCACCAGCAGCGTCTCGCGCGGGTTCGTGGCATCGCGCACCGCTTGCACTTCGGCCATCAGCACATCGTCGATGTGCAAGCGGCCAGCGGTGTCGAGCAGATAAACGTCGTAGCCGCCCATCGTTGCCTGTTGGCGCGCGCGTTTGGCAATATCGACCGGCTTTTGCCCCGCCACGATCGGTAGCGTATCGACGCCGATCTGCGTGCCAAGGATCGCCAGCTGTTCCATGGCCGCCGGGCGGTTCACGTCAAGCGAGGCCATCAGCACACGCTTGCCCTGCTTTTCCTTCAGGCGGCGGGCGAGCTTGGCGGTGGTGGTGGTTTTACCAGAGCCTTGCAGGCCGACCATCAGAATCGGTGCGGGCGGGTTGTCGATTTTCAGCGCATCGGGCGCGCCGTCGCCTGCCAGCACCCGGATCAGTTCGTCATGGACGATCTTTACGACCTGCTGGCCGGGGGTGATGGATTTCGTAACCGCCTGACCCTTGGCCTTGGCCTCGACCGCCTTGATAAAGTCGCGCGCGACTGGCAGCGAAACGTCTGCTTCCAGCAGCGCCACCCGCACTTCGCGCAGCGCGGTGGCCACATCGGCTTCGCTCAGCGCGCCCTGCTTTGTCAGCCGGTCGAACACGCCGCCAAGGCGTTCAGATAGGTTCTCGAACATCGCGCGCCCTCCGGGCAGCGGCAAAGACCGTTGGCGCCAGTGGGCGCAACGCGCTGACTGACGGCGATCCCTGCAATAAGCAAAGGGACCGGAAGCAAAGTACTTCCGGGAATTGCGCTGGAATTAGTGGCAAAGCGCGCCCGAGTCAACGGGGGCGCGCCTTGCCGCCGCGCCAAACCGCGCCACTGACCGCCCGGCGGCCAAGGCGCAGAGATCAACATTGCGAAAACGAACGGAAACGCGCAATATGGGTGAGGATTGTTTATGGGTGCACAGATGGGCTTTGACAATTGGGATGAAATCCGCACCGCCTATCAGGTGGCGCGCGCCGGCACGGTCAGCGGCGCAGCCGAGGTGCTGGGCGTTCACCATGCAACCGTCATCCGCCATATCGACGCGCTGGAGGGGCGGCTGGGCGCGCGGCTTTTTCAGCGCCACCCGCGCGGCTACACCCCGACCGAGGCTGGGCAGTTGCTGCTGGCGGTAGCGCAGGCGACCGATGACCAGTTTGCCCAACTTGGCGCGCGCATCGCTGGCGTGGGCGAAGATGTCTCGGGCGAGTTGATCATTACGTCGCTGCCGAACCTGTCGCAGATGGTGCTGCCAGCGCTGGCGCAATTGGCGGCCGAGCACCCCGCTGTGCGGCTGCGCTATATCACCGATCTGCGCGTCTACCGGCTGGAATACGGCGAAGCGCATGTGGCTATCCGCGCTGGCGCGCGCCCGACCGAACCCGACAATGTGGTGCAGCTGCTTTGCGCGCGCGAAAGCGCACTCTACGCCACGCCCGCCTATATCGCCGCGCATGGTGTGCCCCGCAGCGACGCCGAACTTGCAGAGCACGTATTTGTGGGGGCCGAGCCGGGCAAATCCCGCGCGCCCTATCATCACTGGCTGGCCGCGCATGTGCCAAGCGAAGCGATGGTGTTTGTGTCCAACGAGTTTGACGCACAACTGGGGGCGGTGCGTGCAGGTATCGGGCTTGGCTTCTTGCCGGTGACCGAGGCGCGCGCTGACGCGGGGCTGGTCGAGGTGATGCCGCCGCGCCCCGAATGGTCGGCTGCACTCTGGCTGGTCACGCATGTCGATCTGCACCGCACCCCCAAGGTGCAGGCCGCAGTTCGGGCGCTGAAGGCTGCGGCCGCTGTCTGCCCGGACGAAGCCTAATCGGCACCCTTTTCCGCAGACCGTTCGAACAGCCCCGCTAGCGCACCGCCGACCAGCGAGCGCACCTTGGGGCGCGGCAGCGCGGTAAAGGGCAGCGGGCGGCACACCTCCATCGCGGCAATTCCGACGCGGGCAGTCAGCGCGCCATTGACCACGCCTTCGCCAAAGCGGCGCGAAAGCTTGGCCATGAGGCCACCGCCAGCCATCGTTTCGACCAGATCATCGCCCGCTGCCACAACCCCGGTGGCCACCAGATGCATCATCACCGCGCGCGCCAGACGCCACGAGCCAAAGGTGCCCGCCCGGCCACCGTATACCTCGGCGATGCGGCGGATCATGCGCAGGTTGGCGGTCAGGGCCGCCACCACATCGGCCAGCGCCAGCGGCACCAGCGCGGTTACGGCCGCCACTTGCCGCGCCGCTGCCTGCACCTCGGCGCGGGCCGCGGCATCAAGGGGTGTCAAAAGCTCGGTTTCGGTCAGCGCTAGAAGGCTTGCACAATCAAGCATTTCCGCCTCGCGCTCTTGCAGGCGGGCGCGCGGCCATGCCAGTTCCTCGCGCGCGGCGTATAGAGTGCGAAGCCGCGCCACCACCTCGCGCGCCGCTGCAAGATCGCCCGAGACGATCGCGGCGGTTGCGGCGCGGTGCACCCGGTCAAGCCGCGCCAGCCGCGCCAACGCGGCCAGTTCGCGCAGCGCCACCAGTGCTGCGGCCAGCAGAAACGCGCCCAAAAGCCCGGTGCCCAGCCACCCCAGAATCGGATGCGCGGCGATCAGCCCGGTCATAAAGTTCCACGCCGCGACCGACACCAGAAACCCCACCAGCGCCATAGCCGCCTGCCAGAAAAACCGTGTCAGCCGCGAGGGTCGCCGCGCCGCAAGACGCGTGGCAATCTGCATGGCGCGCCCCTGTGGCGGGGGCAGCGCGCCAAGATCGGGCACCGGAGGCGCATCGGCGGGCGTGGGTGCAGCCCCTTCGAGTTCGATCAACACGGGGCCGCGGCGGGGGGTGGTCATCGGCGCATCCTCACAGCTTGTCGCCCAAAAGGAATTCGGCAGCGCGGTCTAGCCTGATATGCGGCGGCCCGTCGCCGGGCTTCAGCCGCACTTGCGCCGGGCTGAAAGCCATCATGGCGTAATCGGCATCAAGCCATTTGGCCGCCCCCTGCCGCGCGGGGGTCATCAATTGCGCCGGATCGTCTGGCAGCGCGCCCGGATAAAACGCGGCCTGTCGCCCGCTTGCCAGCGTGCCGCGCACGGCGTCAAGCGGCGCGCCGTTGTGGGACAGCGTTTCTTCGGTGGTGGTGCGCAGCGCGGCAATTGCCAGCGCCTGGGTGCGCGCGCCGGCAAAGTCGGCTCGGTCGCGCGCCTCGCGCAGCATCGCCTGCATGATCGCGGTCAGTTGCGGGTGTTGCGAATGGTGCAGATGGTCGGCCTTGGTGGCGGCAAACAGGATACGGTCGATCCGTTTGAGCCCGATCAGCCGCGCCAGCCGCCCCGAACGCCCCGGCCGGAACGCGGCAAGGATTTCGGCCATT